>DEIL01000111.1:13771-22798 GCA_002352445.1 Desulfobulbaceae bacterium UBA2775 | reverse complement strand
CGGAGATCCCGGAAGAGGTGTCAATGAGGAAGTAGTCGTAGTCCGGCAGCTGGGAAAAGGAAGATATAAGAGCGGAAATTTTGTCCTCCGCCAGGTTGGCCATTTTTTGGATACCTGAACTGCCGGGTATAATCTCGATGCCGATCTCCGGGTGGAGGATGATCTCATCGAGTTCTTTGTCTCCAAAAATGACATCATCAAGAGTATTCTCCGGCTGAAGGCCTAAAAGGATATCCACATTGGCCAGACCAAGATCCGCGTCGAAAAGACAAGTGAGAAAATTACGTCGGGAGATTTCAAGGGCTGTATTGACGCTGATGGTTGTTTTGCCGACACCACCTTTACCACTTGTTATGACAATTGTTTTAGTCACAGATTTTTATCAGTTAAATAGGTATTTTGCAACAGTCCTGAAATCTATAAAATTACAATAGGATAGCATATTTACAGTGCCAACTCCAAGCCTTTTTATCGATTTTTCCTTCTTTGACGATCACTTGAAATACTATGATATGTTTGCAGCGATTGCTGTTTCGCTTTTTGGATAATCCTGGCGGTTGCAAAAAACAGGTGTAATTTATCCTTTCGAAAAACCCGCAATCCCTGATAAAACTTGACAAACAGAGCTTTTTATGAAATCATCCCAAACAGTTAATTTTTTTATAATTGCACAGGGAGAGGGACTCTTTGAATGAAGAGTAAGGAACACATATTTTCACATGTCCAGGGGTCACTGCCACTCCCGTCTCTTCCGCATATACTTATCAAACTCATCGATACCTGTGATGACGAAGATACCCCCATCAGCGCCGTTGCCCCTCTTATTGCCAAAGATACAGCTCTCAGTTCAAAGGTTTTGCGATTGGTGAATTCAGCCTACTTCGGGCTACACAGAACATTTTCAAACCTGGAGCAGGCTGTCGTTTATCTCGGTGCCGCTACCATAAAAAATCTGTCGATAACAGCTTCTGTTCAGCAGGTGTTCAAGGGAATTAAAAACAGGAATAGTGATTCCTTCCAAATCGGCAGTTTCTGGTACCACTCTCTCCTGTGTGCCACCCTGGGGAAAAGAATTGCGAGAGAAATTAATTATACGAATATTGAAGAAGCTTATTTAGCAGGTCTTTTGCATAATATTGGCCACCTTGTTCTGTTTGTGATGTTTCCAAAGGAATTTACCGTTCTTCAGGAAGAACTGGCTGCCGGCGTTGACCAGTGTGCTGCAGAAGATCGACAGATCGGTATTACCCACTGTGAAGCCGGTGCCATGTTGCTTAAAGAATGGAATATAGGTTCACTCCTTGCTGATGCAGCACTTTATCATCATGATCCTGTGGAACATATTCAGGAGGGTTTTCCACTAGTTAAAATTACTTTTCTTGCAAACTGGATTTCAGAATTGTCGGAAAATGAATCAGGTGCCGACTATTTGACGGGTAAAAACCTTCTGGGTCTTGATAAGACACAGATGGAGCAGGTGATAACAGGTGCAAAAGAAGAGGTTGTTGCGATAGCCCAGGATCTGGAAGTTAACATAAAGATACCCGGTGCAGCATCTCAAAGACGTAAAAACGGTAAACGCCACTATTTATCGAGTGACGACCAGGGCAGTGATGATGAAACGGGACAGTTTCTTGAGAAAAACCAGGAGCTTGTCAGGCAGGTAAGAAAAGACTCCCTTCTTATCGGTTTTCTCAAGAGCCTTGTTTTGACTGACAGTAAAAATGGTATCCTGGCTGCCACTGAGGAAATCATACGGATCCTCTTTGCTTCAGAGACAATTTTCTTTTTACTTTACGATTCCGAAACCAGGAGGCTGACAGGTCATTGCTCCAATGAAAACCGACACCGGGAGTTGGTCCGGGATCTGGTTCTCCCTGTTGCAAACAGTACAAGTCTGGCCTTTAAATCATTTAGTGAAAACACTATTCTTACCCTGTTTCAGGATGGGGAGCAGTTAAATAATCTGGCAGACATACAGCTTTTCAACGTTATAAACAGTAAAGGAATGATATATCTGCCGATGTGTGTGAAGCAGGAACGGATTGGAGTGATTGTTATCAGCATATCGAAGGAAAAAGAGAGGGACATCTCTCGTCACCATAAACAGCTGCAGTTGATTGCAGAGCAGACTGCCATTTCATTACATCTGGAGGATATGGGCCGCAAGGAGGAGCGGAAGCTTCAATCTGAGCGTATGGCCACAGCCTCTCTGGCTGCACGAAAGGTTGTTCACGAGGTAAATAATCCTCTTGGAATAATAAGCAATTACCTGAAATTACTTGAAATAAAAATTTCAGATAAAACAGACATACAACAGGAATTGCAGATACTTGATGAGGAAATAAACCGCATATCCACAATCATTGACCAATTTGGTACGTTTGCTGAAACCACGAGTACGACATACAAAACAAAAAGGATCAATGTCAACGACCAGATAAGCAATATGCTGAAGATCCTGACTGCTTCTCTTCTTGATCCTGCAGGTATTGAAGCTGACTTTACCCCTGAACCTCTACTTGTTGACATTTCAACTGAACAGGATAAGCTGAAACAGATTATTATAAATCTTGTGAAGAATTCTGCTGAGGCTATGAATAGCGGTGGTTCAATTGCCATTACCACCAGCAACAAAGTTAAAGATAATATAACCAGAGGCATCGTGATCACCATCAGTGACGACGGTCCGGGAATCCCGGAGAGAATTCGGGAGAAGCTTTTTTCACCGTTTATGACGACAAAGGGACATGGCCACTCCGGTCTTGGACTCTCCATCGTTCACAGAGCGGTTCAAGATCTCGGTGGAACAATTGAATGTGAGAGCAATAGAGAAAGGGGAACATGTTTTACACTTTCTCTACCGCTCAATCTCTCAGATGTCGAAAATGGAAATGGAGTTTGAGAATGGACGTTTCGGCCCACATCCTGCTGGTTGATGATAACCTGAGATTTGCAGAGAGTCTTCAGCAAATACTCCGTATACAAAATTATCCCAGTACTATTGCCCTCAGTGGGGAAGAGGCCCTGGAGTTGCTTGAGCAGAAACCCTATGACCTTGTCCTTCTGGATGTTGACCTCCCTGAAATGAGTGGTGTTGAAACCCTTGATTTGATCAAAATATCGTGTTCCCTGTTGCCGGTGATAATGATAACAGGCAACACCACTGTGGAAACTGCAGTTGCAGCGATGAAAAAGGGCGCTTATGACTATCTGAAGAAACCGATAGTCCATGAACTGCTCAAGGCAACCATTGACAGCGCCATCAGGCATGCCAAACTGGGAAAAGAACTCAATGACAGTGAAAAGAGGTTTAAAACACTCACAGAGGCTTCCTGGGAAGGGGTTATAGTCCATAACAAGGGGCTTATCGTCGAAGGGAACCAACAGTTTTTTGATATGTTTGGCTACCGGAAAGAAGAGCTGATAAGAACGCACATACTGGAGAGAATTTTTAACAGGAACTCCCTCGTACAGATTCAGAGCAGGATTGAAAATGGCATTACCGGTTCCCATGAAGCAACAGGTGTGAGAAAAGACCGCTCTGAATTTCCTCTTGAAACCCGATCCAGTTACATAAAATTCCAGGGACAGAATCTACGGGTTTGCGCGATTCGGGATATAACCGAGAGAAAAAAAGCAGAACAGGAAAACCTTGATTTGCAAATGCAACTTGCCAAGGCAAGTAAGATGGAGGCTCTCGGCCTGATGGCGGGTTCTGTAGCCCATGACCTCAACAACATTCTTGCGGGGATTGTGAGCTATCCTGAAATTTTGCTTATGGGTATGGATAAATCTGATAAGCACAGGGAATCAATAAAAATTATTCAAAAAGCAGGAAAGAGGGCAGCGTCAGTTGTCTCAGATCTTATCACCATTGCCCGGGGAACGACAACCCCCAAGATAGTAAAAAATCCAAACACCATAATAGCCGATCATCTCTCCTCCATCGAACATAAGGATTATATCACCCAATTTTCCGGAATTACCATTCTGTCAAATCTGGACTCCAATCTTTTGAACATGTACTGTTCCGAGATGCAGATTTCCAAGGTTTTGATGAACCTGGTCGGAAATGCTATGGAAGCTCTGGAGAGTGATGGTTTAATTGTTATCACAACTGAGAACGCCCATTTCTCCGAGCCGGTCATCGCATATGAAAAAATGGTGGCCGGAGATTATATTAAAATTACTGTTTCAGATAATGGTTCCGGCATCCCCGCAGATGATCTCGACCGTATTTTCGAACCTTTTTATTCAAAAAAAGTCATGGGAAGAAGTGGGACGGGGCTTGGTTTGGCCATTGTCTGGTCTACAATCCATGATCATGGTGGGTTTATTAATGTCAAAAGTGGAGAGGAAGGAACCTCATTTGAGGTTTTTATACCATCAACAGACGAAGAAGAGCTCTGTAACAGTCCTGCCCTGTCCCTCAATGCATTGAGAGGCAATGGTGAGGCTATTCTTGTGGTCGATGATCAGGAAACGCAATGTTTAACAACCCGTAATCTGCTCACAAACATTGGTTACCAGGCTTTTACGGTTACCAGTGGCGAAGATGCTTTAAAACTCTACAACAAGACTCCGGTTGATCTGGTTATTCTGGATATGATTTTAGAGCAGGGGATGAATGGCAGAGAAACCTACGAACAGATGTTAAAGATCAATCCACAGCAGAAGGCTATCGTTATCAGTGGCTTCTCGGAGAACGAAGAGTTAGCAAAAATTCAGGCACTTGGTGTGTCACATTTTATCAGGAAGCCCTATACTCTTGATCAGCTTGGGGTGGCTGTTAAGCAGTCTCTGCTGGGTGCTTTGAAAAATTAGAAGTTTCCCATAACGAAGAGATTGTAAGAAAAAGCAAATTTTCAAGGTAACCCCTAAGATATTCCTGCCAAATTATAGCAATTTCAAAGATACTCTCCCTCCACGCTCCATATCTTCCCTGTCAGGAAAGATATCTCATTTTTCATGGATACTGATCCCGATCTCCAAATCCCTCTTCGTCCGAGAAGCGACATGACTTTCGTATACAGGTATTAATACGCAATATGTGTATTATATTGACATATGTTTAAAATAAATGTCAATATGATATTAGCTGTAGGCTGGTGATACTGGAATATATGAATTAATATCAGCATATTATACAGATATAGTTGTCCTTTTTATTTATAGACTTGATTACACATAGAATTTAAATTATTAATTATTTACTTAAATTCTTTTTATATATGGTGCTGCCTTGTTCACAGGTGGGTGAGAGTCACAACCCAATAAAATTATTCAGAGGGAAACAGACAAGAGGAAATGAAGGATATTGCAACTAAATACCTTGGGTTAAATCTGAAAAATCCCGTGATCATTGGTAGTTGCGGGTTTACAAATTCAGTAGACAAGATAAAGAAACTTTCTGAAAACGGTGCTGCAGCAGTTGTCCTGAAGTCGCTTTTTGAAGAACAGATTCAGGCTGAATTGTCCAGTAACATTGAAAGCTATAATACAGATTACCCCGGTGCAACCGACTATGTTCGTGAGTATACCCGTGGAAGTGAGCTAAATGAATACCTCCGCCTGATCTCCGGCGCTAGAAAGAGTGTAGATATTCCAGTTATTGCCAGTGTTCACTGTGTCTCTGGGGCAGAATGGGTCTCTTTTGCCAAGTCTTTAGAGGAGGAAGGAGCCGATGCTCTTGAGCTGAACATTTCCCTGTTGCCGAGCAATCCCCGAATAACCAGTGAGGAGAACGAAAAGAGATATTTCGATATTCTCAATAGTGTCGGTGAAAAGACTTCCATCCCTATCGCCCTGAAGATGAGTCACTACTCGGCATCTCTTGCAAATCTGATCTCAAAACTCAGTTGGAACGACAAAGTTTCGGGTTTTGTTTTGTTTAACCGGTATTATACACCGGATATCGATATAGACAATCTGACAGTTAAATCCTCCAATGTACTCAGTACTCCGGAAGAAATTTGTGGATCTCTCAGGTGGATTGCTCTGATGTCGGGGATTATTGAAAAAGATCTGGTGGCATCAACGGGCGTCCATGACAGTGAGGGGCTGATTAAGCAGATTTTGGCTGGAGCCACTGCAGTCCAGGTGGTTTCCACTATATATAACAATGGCCCGGAGCAGGTTCAGGTAATTATTGAAGGACTGGAAAAATGGATGGCAGAAAAATCTTTTGACTCCCTGGAAGAATTCAGAGGAAAACTGAGTTACGGACAGGCAGAGAATGCTGATGTGTTTGAACGTACTCAGTTTATGAAATATTATGCCGGTATGTCGTAGAGGCACCCCCATTGAATCACAAGACACTGAATCTATGCTGACATTTCCAAAAGGTGGCGCACATCCGCCGGAATTTAAGGAGCAGACTGCAGGACTGAGCATTGAAGTGATGCCTGTTCCCGATGAGCTTGAGCTCATTCTCGGTCAACATATTGGTGCTCCATGTACACCGACTGTTGCAAGAAAGGAAGAAATTAACGAAGGTGCTCTTGTCGGCGAGGTGAAGAGGGGGTTGGGAGTGCCGCTTCATTCACCGGTTACAGGGAAGATAAAGGCAATTGGCACATCTGCTCATCCGATGAGGGTGACTGCTCCTTCACTTACGATAGGTGTGGATCATGAAGCGGATCCGGTTCAATATCCGGAGCAGGACTGGCAATCCTTTGATGGGTCCGAGCTGTTGCAGAAGGTGAATGATGCAGGGATTATAGGTGTTGGTGGTGCAGGTTTCCCCACCCACGTCAAACTCAACCCGCCTGCCGGTTCACCGGTGGATATTTTACTGCTGAATGGAGCAGAGTGCGAACCGTATATCACCTCAGATCACCGGCAGATGCTTGAGCATGCTGCGGAGATCGTTGGTGGAGCTGGAATTATCCTGAAAATACTCGGTATTAATGAGTGTTATATCGGTATTGAATCCAATAAACAGGATGCAATCAAGGTGATGACTGCGGCAGCAGAGCAGGCATCGACTGGAGACTGTTCAATCAAGATCGAGACATTGCAGGTAAAATATCCTCAGGGTTCGGAGAAGCAGCTCATTCAGGCCATTACCGGAAGAAAGGTTCCGGCAATGGCGCTTCCTTCCGCAGTGGGCGTTGTGGTGCAGAATGTATCAACGGCTAAGGCAATTTATGATGGTGTTGTCTATGGCAAGCCACTCTACGAGAAGGTGGTCACGATAGCTGGAAAAGGCATCAATAAACCTGCCAATCTTCTGCTGAAAGTAGGCACCAGAATCAAAGATATTGTCGATTATCTTGGAGGGCTGGAACCGGGATTATCAAAAATTATTATGGGTGGGCCGATGATGGGTTTTGCTGTGTCCAGCCTCGATATCCCAATCACCAAGACTACTTCTGCGATTCTTTTTCTCACAGAAGACGAGATCGACACCAGTCCCCATTCCCAGTGTATCAGGTGCGGATGGTGTCTCGAGGCCTGTCCCATGGGACTTGAACCGAAAGAAATCGGAATCTATGTGGAGGCCAATCGGGCCGAGGACACCGAACCTTTTGGCGTTTTTGATTGTTTCGAATGTGGCTCCTGCGCCTATGTCTGTCCGGCCAAGCGCCCCCTTGTGCAGTTTGTAAGGCTTGCCAAGATGAAGGCAAAGAGACCGTAACACAAGCTTGGGTTTATCCGGGAATTGAAGGAGAATTATGATCAAACAGCAAGTGTCAGACGACCAGACAACTGCACCGGTGAAGCTCTGGAAGGTTTCTGTCTCACCACATATAAAGAGCAGTGAGTCGGTTGAAAAAATTATGTGGACGGTTGTTGCCTGTCTTATGCCGCCACTGATTTTATCAGTTTTTGTTTTCGGTATTCAAACGCTTTTCATAACGGCTGTCTCCGTTGTCAGTTGCGTCGTTGTTGAAGCTGTGAGTCAAAAAGCGTTAGGCCGAAGAGTGACCATAAAGGACGGAAGTGCGGTGCTTACCGGACTGCTCCTTGCCTTTGTCATACCTCCCGGTGTATCACCTCTGCTGCCGATTCTTGCAGCAATTTTTGCAATCTATATCGGCAAACATCTTTTAGGCGGAATCGGCTATAACTTTTTTAATCCGGCTCTGCTTGGGAGGGCCTTTTTGCTGGCATCTTTTCCGGTTGCCATGACATCGGCATGGCTTTCCCCTGTGGAAGGATTCGGGATTTTTTCCTATCTCGGAACATCCATAGATGCAATATCCACAGCCACTCCGCTGGCGGTGATGAAAGAACAGGGATTGGCTGCATTTACTGAAGCGTTCGGCTCCGGAGCTGGACTGTATACGAGCTTTTTTTTAGGTTGGCGTCCCGGTTGTATTGGTGAGACCTCCGGCCTTCTTCTCCTGCTTGGAGGTGGTTATCTGCTTTACAGGAAATATATCACCTACCACATCCCAGTCTCAATCCTTGGCACCATAGCTGTGCTTACCTGGGTGTTTGGCGGAGAAACCTATTTCAGAGGGGATCCATTGCTCGCACTTGTAACCGGGGGGGCGATTCTCGGCGCATTTTTTATGGCTACGGACTATGTAACATCCCCAACCACAAAGATATCCCAGATTGTGTACGGTATCTGCATTGGAGCTTTGACTGTCCTGATTCGCTTGAAGGGAGGATATCCTGAGGGAATCTGTTATGCCATTCTTCTCATGAATCCATTGAGTACTGTTTTGGACAGCTGGTTTAAACCGAAACGTTTTGCTCCACCCCAGGGAGGTGCAGAATGAAAGATATTATCACTATCATTATCCGCCTGACAGTATCATGCCTGCTGGCCGCCACCGTCATCGGTGTTACCTTTATCTTTACATCCAATGCCAAGAAACATAACGAACACGCTAAAGAGCAGCAGGTTATACTTGAATTACTGGGTTACAGGGGCGATGTAACAGTGCCGGATTCGATTTCCATGCATGAAATCTATCGATACATTATTTCCGGCCAGGACAGCCAGTCTATCGGTTATCTTGTACCGGCCGGCCATGGCGAAGATGGTGGCTTTTTCTTTGTTAATATCGA
>DEIL01000111.1:1441-13733 GCA_002352445.1 Desulfobulbaceae bacterium UBA2775 | reverse complement strand
GAAATCCGTGATACGGTAATGGCGGAGGCCGCCGGACCAGGCCATGTGGTAGATTTTGCTGATCAGACTATTGTCGTAACTGAGAGCGGCAGCCGGATTGCCTATCTTCTCGGTGGTAAGTTTCAAGGCTTCAAAACCTTTATTAATGTAATGCTGGCAGTCGACCCCGGGTTTAGCATGGTTGGGCTGGAAATCCTTGAGCATGAAGAAGATCCCGGACTTGGGGCGGAAATTGAGCAGGATTACTTTAAAAACCAGTTTAAAGGGAAGCCTTTTGAGGTTCTGAAAACTATTGATGTTGTCAAAAAACCTATTCCTGCAGAATACCTCGATGCGCTGAACAGCAGGTTGAGCGACGAAGATATTTTAGAGATTCGTAACCGGTACAGGGATCAGGACATTTATGCTCTGACCGGCGCTACTATCTCCTCAAAAGCGGTGAGTAATGGTGTGAAAAACATTGTGAAAAAATTTGCCTACCGTGTAACTATTTTAGATAACGTTCTGCAGGAACAGCAGCTTGCTGTCTCTTTTTAGCAACCGGGAGAGGAACAGAAATGGCAAATGATAAATCAGGCATGCAGCTGGTTGTCAACGGGATTCTGAGTGAAAACCCGATTTTCAGATTGGCACTCTCCATGTGTCCGGCAGTGGGAATCTCAACAACTGTTATGAATGGTCTTATGCTGGGGATCGCCGTACTCTTTGTCCAGGTCTTTTCCAGTGTAACCATTTCAATCTTTAAGAATGTGATCCATCCCAGGATCCGCATTCCGACCTATACGCTGACGATTGCAACATGGGTAACCGTAATAGACCTGGTACTGGCAGCACTTCTGCCGGATGCGTATGCTAAGATGGGGATTTTCGTTAAACTTATCGTTGCCTTTGCCATCATAACCATGCGCCTTGAAATGTTTGCCTGTAAAGAGAGTGTGAAGGACTCCTTCTGGGACGGGCTGGGGATGGGGCTTGGCTTTATGGTGGGTATGGTGGTTATCGGTTTTGTCAGGGAACTTCTCGGCTCAGGTGCCATTCTCGGCTATGATGTTCTCGGCTTTAAACCATTGCTTTTCTTTATCCTTCCCAGTGCAGGATTTTTTGTGGTCGGTTTGATGATGGCCTTTTTTAACTGGATTGAACTGTATTATAAAAGATCAAAAGGGTGATACGACATAAGTACGTTTATATGAAAGTCATGTCGCTCCCAGGGCAAGGAGGGATTCGGAGGAGTGTTGACATAACAGGTAAGGGAGCACGCGAGACTCCGATCCACAGCCTGCGAGGACGTTTGGCAACACTCCTCCGAATCCCGGTTATATTACTTTCATGCTTCGTTGTGTAATTTATTTTATGGGTGTTAAATTATCCAAGGTTTAAATGATGACTCTTGACAAAATCCACTTCACGTTGATTGCGGCTCTGTTATTCTGTCTGGTTCCGGTTTTGGGCCATGGTGAGGGTCTAATAACCGGTCAGAGCTTTGCGGGCGATAACGAAATAGTTGTTTCTTTTTCTACGCCATTGGATAAAGGGACTGCAGAAGATCCCGGGAACTATACTGTATTTGAAGAACCTGACCCGGATATCCGGCTGCAACTTGAGTCGGCAACTCTTGCTGACGACGGAAAATCTGTCTCGCTGCTGTTTGAAGAACCTTTAAATATGATACGAACTCATATAGTTTCTATTGCAGGGTTGCCGGGGCAGGAGAAAACCACTTTTAAGGTAAGTAAATCATATCTGGGATACCTGTTTTCCATCCTCATCTCTGCTCTGCTCATTAATAACTTTGTTTTTACCAAGTATCTCGGTCTCTGTGTCTTTTTTGGAACCTCGAAACGAAAGAGTACAGCAAAGGGAATGGGAGTTGTTTTTACCCTGGTTATTGTGGCAGCCTCTCTGATGAGCTGGTTCTTTTACCAGTTCATTCTTGTACCATATAACCTTAATTTTCTGCAGATTCTGGTCTTTATCGGGCTGGTTTCACTCACCGTTCAGGCGGTGGATACAATCCTTAGAAAAGTAAATCCCATTCTGTTTAACTCCTTTGGGGTTTATCTTGTTCTGGTTATCGCTAATTGCGTGATTATCGCTGTTCCTCTGATTCTAGCCAACAATAACTATAATGTTTTTGAAACATTAATGTTGTCTCTTGGAGCAGGCGGCGGGTTTCTTCTGGCGCTTTACCTGATGAGTTCGGTGAGTGAGCGTATGGAGCTTGCAAATATACCACCCACTTTTAAAGGCCTGCCTATAGCTTTTATCGTGGCTGGACAGTTTGCTATGGCTTTTCTTGGCTTTTCAGGGTTACAGATATTTTAATGGCGTCGTAAAAAGTCCGATCTCCTTCGTTGTGGGCTTTTCTCAGAACCTCAACATACCACATGTATTGTTGAGGTTCTGAGAAAAACACTACGCCTCGTATATCGAACTTTTTGACGTAGCCATCTGAAACTTCCGATAAGCGTAGACTTCGAGTGACTTTTTTACGAGGTTATCATATTTTAAGGCGAGAGTAATAAAGATATGGATCTGGAATTAGTTAAAATAGCATTGGGCGGATTGGTATTACTTGGCTGTATAGGTCTGTTTTTCGGTATCGGTCTGGCCCTTGCTGCCCATAAATTTGCAGTAGAGGTCAATCCTCTTATAGAAGAAGTCTTGGAATCACTACCTCTTGCACAGTGCGGAGGATGTGGATATCCGGGATGTGAAGGATACGCAATTGCAGTTGTCAACGATCCGGATGTACCACCCAATCTCTGCTTCCCCGGAAAAGAAAAGGTTGCACAACGAGTAGCCGAGCTTACAGGTAAAAAGATGGTAGCGATAGAAGATCAGATTGCACTGGTCCGCTGCTCCAGGGAAGAGGGGAGGGTAAGCCATAAACATGAATACTATGGCTTTGCATCCTGTACTGCGGCAAATCTCAGTTTCGGAGGGCCCTCCTCCTGCAACTATGCGTGTATTGGCCTTGGGGAGTGTGCTGCAGCCTGTCCCTTTGATGCCATTGATATGGTAGAAAACTTTCCCATCGTTAATCCTGATAAGTGTGTGAGCTGCGGTGTTTGTGTAAAGACATGTCCGAAAAATATAATCGAGCTTCAGACATTGAAGGCACGGGTTTATATGCCCTGTTCGACAAAAGACTTAGGCAAAAAGGTTAAACAGGTTTGCCAGGTGGGGTGTATTGGGTGTAGGATGTGTGTGAAAGCATGTCCAGCAGAGGCAGTCACTTATGTAGATAACCTCATTCGGATTGATCATGAGGCCTGCATCGGATATGGGCCAGGTTGCGAGACAGCGTGCGTCACAAAATGCCCACGTGATATTTTCAGGGAATATAAAGGAGCTCAGGTAATATCCCGAGATCTAAATGACGGCCTCAAAATGGCTGCTTAGTTTTTACGGTTCCATCAAAATTTAAGATTGGAAATTACTATGCATAATTCACCAACTCAATGTGATCAAAAAAGAAGATCGTTTTTGAAATTATCCGGCCTTCTGGGGCTGGGAATGGCATCAGCGGCGCTTCTTCCGGCTGAAAATGCGGAAGCTTTTCTCTTTAACAGAAAAGAATATAAGGTGACTAAAACCCGCCTTGCCATGGGCACTTTTGTAGCCATGACTGCAATCCACTCCTCAAAGGACGAGGCGGAGAAGGCCATTGGGCTCGCTTTTAATGAGATAGACAGGTTGAGTGAATTGTTTACGCACTTTGAAGACAGCTCTCCTGTTGGGACTCTTAACGGGTCGGGGGAACTTGAACAACCGCCCCAGGAACTGCTGGATCTTATAGCACAGTCGCTCTATTATTATCGCCAGACTGGCGGTGCCTTTGATATTACGGTAAAGCCTCTTATAGACCTCTATAAAACCAGCTTTGCTTCAGGCGGCCAACCGGGTGAGAGCCAGATAGATGCAGTACTCAAACGGGTCGGGATGGAGAATATTCGCTTCCAGTCCGGTTTAGTCCAGTTTGCCGGTAGTGGTATGTCTATTACTCTTGATGGTATAGCCAAGGGATATATCGTTGACCGGGCGTCTGAAGTTCTGACTGCAAACGGCTTATCCAATCACCTGATTAATGCAGGTGGAGATATACGGACCAGTGGCGCCGCTGCAAAGGGAAAGGCCTGGACTGTTGCTGTGCAGGATCCGAAAAAATCGAAAAAATACCCTGACATAATTACCCTGCAGGATGGTGCAATTGCCACTTCCGGGAACTATGAGATCTACTATGACAAGGAGAAACTGTTCCATCATATTATAGATGGTCGAACAGGTCTTTCGCCGCAACTTTCAACAAGCGTTACAGTAGTTGCTCCAACGGTCATGGACGCTGATGCTCTTTCCACATCTGTCTTTGTCATGGAACCTGCAGCGGGTGTGCAGTTTATTAACCGCCAGCATGACTGCGAATGTTTTATCATGGCAAAGGGTGGAACTGTTACGCGGTCAAATGGCTGGCAAGTATGATGGCGTCGTAAAAATTCTTCACCTGGTTCGTTGCTACAAATTTTTTATTGCTACGACGTACTTTAGTACGCCGTAGCAATAGAAAATTTGTGCGCCTCGCATGTGAAGTTTTTTCTTAGCCATCCAGAAATTTGAGCATTTATGAGTTTGTCAATCTTTACCTGTTCAACAGTGTTTCCAGTTTGTCGGTCAGTACACTTTCTTCTGAAGAACTGATAGCTGCATGCAGTGAACGCAGGATTTCACGGATTATTGCCACCTTGGGGTTTGGGGAAAGTAGTTGAACTTCGATGGTCTTTATGTCAATGACTCCTTCCTCAAGGAGCGGATAATCGGATTTTGTTCGGGCAAGCTCGTGTTTCAGTTCAGCAAGTACAGTTTCGACAACCTGCCTTCCCGCATCATCCAGTACAACTTCCTGTCCAAGTCGTAGATTATCATCACTGCTGCCGTCGGCGGCAGGTGCAGGAGTGACGCCCAATTCTTCCATGCCCTGATTGGTAATACCAATACCTCCGGAGAGCGTTTTTAGTTCTGCCAGGCCGAGTATCATCAAATTTTCAGCTGTCGCCCTGGCCTCTGCTTCTTCAAAACCGACGGCTGAACCTACATCAAGCATGGAGACCTGGGCATCAGTGTTGCCTTCCGTCTGCCTGTACAGTTCAGCCAGATAGGTTGTATTTGTAGTATTATTGCTGTCCATATGAAAAAAATCCTCTGTAAAAAGTTTATATGAAAGTCCTGTCGCTTCCCGGTTACATTACTTTCATAACAGCGTAGCGGTGTCATCGTTGTGAAATTCATTTCATGAGTGTTATTCGGCGCATGCTGGGTTCTTTAATCAGAATAGTTGCTAAGTTCAATATGCTGTCTGAAAAATGGGCGATACTCATCCTTGCGGTGACTGACAAAGATAATCGTTGAAATGTTCAGATCTGCAATCGTTTCCAATAAGTTAAGCAATCGATTTTTATTTATGTCATCAAATCCCTGGGTGGGTTCATCGAGGATGAGCAGTCTGGGAAGTTTGATAATTGCCCTGGCAATCAGCACCAATCGCTGGTCGGCATGGCATAGTTTCCTGAATGGACTACTCTCTTCCTGCTGAAGCCCGATCCGGCTAAGCCAGTGACGCGCAGTTCTAATCTGTCCATCACTTACTTTCTGGTAAAGTCCAATGGAGTCGAAAAGGCCGGAGAGAACTATCTGGAGCACATTTCCGGGAATTCGATGATCTCGGTGCAAGCCGGGGGAAACAATACCCATATGTTTTTTTATTTCCCAGATTGATTCTCCACTACCCCTTTTTTTGCCGAAAATTTCAAGCTCATTTGCATAACATTTCGGGTTGTCTCCAGTGATGATGTCCAGCAGGGTTGATTTACCACACCCGTTTGGGCCGGTAATCAGGGTATGATCTCCGGGAAAAATGTTCAAATCAAGATCGTGGAACAGTCTCTTTCCCCCATAACCCGCAAAACCGTTGCGGAGGACGACAAGTGGTTTTTTCTGCAGGGTGGGAGATGAGTGGTACCGGGGGAGTTCTTCTGTCCACCGGGAGTCCATATCTGTTGATTGTGAATTGCCGATTAATTGCAGAACTTGTTTTTTATAGCCGGACTGCAGCATCCTGCCTGCGGAAATTAGAGCGAGGTGACTGCACCAGTCGGGGATGTCAATAACTGAATTGACGACCACCATAAGTTGAATACCACTCTCATTGACAAGCCTGAGTGCATGGTCGAGTTCTCTGCAGCTGTTTTCGTCGAGACCGTCATAGGGGTTTTGAATGATGAGATAAGTTGCACCTCCAAGCAGCTCCTTTAACAGGAGGAGCTTTCTGCACTGTCCGGAGCTGAGCTGCCTGTATCCCTGTTCAAGGTTGTTGCCCATACCTAAAGCGTGGATTAGAGGGAGATGGTTTTTATAGTTCGGTAAAAAATCTTTTGCCGGCGTACCCGGATCAATCCTGTCCATAAAATCTGTATTGTCGAGTCGTAACTCTTTTTCGAATATATCCTGCTGGCGTTTGAAGGAGAGTAACCCCGGATGTTCAGGAAGGTGAAGCAGGGAGGCTGTGTATTCCCTCAGGTCTCCAGCGAGAAGGGCAACAAAAGAATCAATTCCGGAACGATTTTCACCATAAATGCACCAGGGTTCACCCGGCTCCGTCTTGAATTTACTGATCTGTAACTCTTTATGCTCAAAGTTCTCAATGTCCATGATGGTCTATCTGTTGTAGACTGCAGGAGGAAACGTTATTTTATTTGGTATTTTAAAGAGGTGCCGGGGATGATTATAACCATACGATAATAAACATTTTCAGCCGGGAATCAAATAACCTGTTGCATTATCATACGTCTAAGGACAACAAATACCATGCTGTCGCCTGATATATTTTCAGCAGAGTGGGTGATTACTCTCTATTACCTTCTGGTTCTCGCCACTATTATTGTCGTGGCGAAGATTGTCAGCACCCTTGCGGCAGGCAGAACATTGCGCGGGGAGGCTCGTTTTCTTCTTCTGGCACCTGTATTATCTATCAGCTCCTGGCAGCAGGTGGTACTACTTGGCAAACCGGATAAACGGTTATTGCTTTACAAAGGCATGATTTTTCTGCCATTGCTGGCTATCGTTTTTCTGTGGATGCCAACACTCACTTCGGGTATGGCCTGGTGGATTCGTTCATACCTTGCCATTTTGCCGTTCTGGCTTCTTATCGAGACGATTCAGCTATTGGTACAGTTATGCTGGTCACAGGTGAACCGGTCTGTTCCGGCGATTAGTCAACACCCCCTGATGGCGAAGAGCGTTGCCGATTTCTGGGGACGTCGTTGGAACCGTCTGTTTGGGGACTGGCTTCGGCAGGTCTGTTTTCAGCCTCTTGCCCGTCAGCCCATTCTCGCCCTGACGGTTACCTTTATAGTTTCTGGTCTTATCCATGAACTGCTGGTCAGTCTGCCGCTATGGCTGGTATACCGGGTGAACTGTTTTGGTTGGATGGTTGGTTATTTTTTACTTCAAATGCTGGGGATCCTGGCAGAACGACAGTGGTTAAGACAATCTCCCCGTTTAAATCGTCCCTTCGTCTGGCTTGTGGTTCTTGCTCCGGTACCTCTTATTCTCAATCAGGGCACTCTTCTTATATTTCACCTGGCGATACTATCGTAAAATGGATCTGGTGCTGCTACTAACCAGCCGGGTCTAATAGTATCTTAGATTTTCTTGTTTTTATGCTGATATGGATATTTACCCTTTTTTTCATATTGTGTTGTCGGAGAACACAATATGAAATACAATAAATTTAATACCTTAGAAATTGTTTTCGTGAAGGTACTTTTTCAAGCAACTAATTTTAAACAACCTTCCTCAGTTTCTTGTTTTTTATTACAGAAATCCTGGAGTAAGGCACTAAAAAGTTTCGATCTATTCGGGTTAGCTACGTTGAGGATTTTACGATTGAACAACATTCAAAGATAACCCGAAGATAAGATGCAAGATTGGCCAAGTTATTTTTTTACAGCCCCTTAGGTAGATTCTGTCGCCGACGATGAAAAACAAACCAGCCGCAATATTTTTCGATAAAAATGACTACCAGCTCCTCCGGATAGTCAAAGATGTCTGGGAAAGAGGCCGTCAATCCCAGAGCTTGCGCTCTCTGCTTGTTGAACATATGCATCCGCACGGTATCAAAGAGATGGCGGCTCCCCAGGCGTTGCGGATTGCTTACGCGACTGCCAGTTTGCTCGGTTCTTTTGAACAGGGGACAGCCAGTGATCGGATAAAAGCTTTACGTTCTCTTCGCGACGAGGTTTTTCTTTCCTCAACCACCTTCTATCAGCAGAATACAGCGAGAATCCTGGTGCAAATTATGAAGGATCTGCTGCGTTGTCGTGACAATGAAATACGCCAACTTAAGCTGGCTCATGACTTCCGGATGGTTTTCACGGGAAATCCACGACGGGTGAGAGCGGAACTGGCTAAATATCATCTGCTAGAAATGCCGGAGGAGTGGAACCAATTTGCGTTTGATGACCATGTTCATGATGCCAACACTAAAGGAAGGAAGTCGCCTACTCATCTGGTAATGGATGCCTGGATTAAAGGCATCAGGTCTTTGACGGTTGTCTATTACAACTACGTTAGTCCGAAGGTGATTGAAGAACTGATAGAGGCCAGTTCTGCTCTCAATGTCCGGGTTCAGGTTGGGATTGAGATGTCGGCACATTTCCGTGATAAATTTGTTCGTTTTACATGGGAACCCCACGGGTTTAACAATAATAGGGACTTCCTTAAATTTCTTGAGGATGAGGCAGTTGTGAAGCTGATGGGTGAGGGGCGCAAGGTCTCTCTTTATCAGCAGAAGTATGTTTTTGATGTCTTTGAAGCTTTTAACCTTCACCATCGTAAAAGCCTCAATGAAGAGCTGGGAATGTCACTGGAGCCTTTGCAGCGTGATAAATTCCTCCATTTTGTCGGAGCCGGCCAGCCGTCACTGCTGCATCTTGCCAGCTTTATTCGCATGGCGCTCGTCACCCAATTTAAAAATGAGGTGGCTGAGTTTCAAGAACACCAAGAAGGAGTGTCGAAAGAAAAAGAACAACAGCAGCGTCAGCGTATTGAGCGTCTTCACAATGTCGGTGTTGAAACCATTATCGAGAAGTTCCTGTTGCCGTCCCGCAATCCGGATATTCATGATCCGGATAATCCTAAGGAAAATCCTGAACTTCCGGATCTTCTCAAACTCACTCCCTATACGCTATTAGCAAGATTGCTGTCTTTGCATTCGAGCTCAAAATTTACCCTCAATCTGAGTAATTTGTCCATTCAGGATACCCTTGAACTGCTCTATATCTGTAAAGGAATGATAACCCATATTGAGGTCTATAATCTTAAAAACGCAGCCCACGGTATGACCTCCAGTATCTCGGCTGATCTTGGAGATGTTGTCGGAGAATCCGTGGATCTCAAGAGCCCGGAACAGCATTATAGTCTGATAAGTGTTCTTCAGAAAGCTCTCAATGATGATAATGTTATAAACCTTAAAAGAGTAATTAGAACCATCATCTGGGAGTACGAGGAACAACGTCTTCAGTTAGAGAAACATGTCGAACTATTGCCCGCCCGGCACAAAGCAAGAGAAAAGATCGACAGTAAATTTCGGCAGATGCTGGAAAGAAAACAGCAATTGATGGATATCCTCTATCACCTTGAAGCATTCCATGGTTATTACAAAAAGCGTACCCTTGGCTCACGTATTGGTTCGGGGTCGACCGGACAAGCCGAACACCGGTATGGCATGGGGATGGTGGTTCTCGATACTCTGCACAGCAGGGCAGGAAAAGCAGTACATAAAGAAATCGCCGGGAACAAACGGTCTCTCATTCCGGCAACTGCCCTGCTAACTCGAAATTCTCATACCTGCTGCCATGATCGTCCGAAGATATCCGGTAAAAATTATCTTCTGAAAATGCTGCCGTTTTTAAAAAAATCAGGATGCAGACGATGGCACGACTGGAGTCTCGATGGTTTTATGATCCATGCAGGTACGCCGGGGAACATCGCTACCCTTGGGGGATTAGGCCAAAATGGTGAGGCCGGGAATGAATTTATTTCAAATAAAGAGGAGGTACCATTCGTACATCCCTGGAAATACCTGAATACCAACTTGAAAAATACTCTGAAGGTGTTTTTGGGCTTTGTGCCGGCCTTTCTCACTTTTTGCCTGACTAAAGATTGGTGGCTTCTTGCCTATATGGGGGCCTTCATCTGGTTTGGTATTACCGGATCTCGAAATATTATTCAGTCAGTTTTAGGCGGTGGAGGTTTGCGGCGCTCCCCTTTGTTGCCATGGAATTCCCTGATCAGCTGGAGCCGTATCGCCGATTCCCTGCTTTATACCGGTTTTTCAGTGCCACTCCTCGATTATTTTGTCAAAACATTACTTCTTGACCATACCTTCGGCATTACTACAGCTACCAGCCCAGTTCTTCTCTATTCGGTAATGGGGCTTGCCAACGGTATTTATATTTCTGGACACAATACTTTTCGTGGTCTGCCCAGAACGGCAGCGGCGGGTAATTTCTTCCGATCAATCCTGGCAATTCCTCTGGCGATTGTGCTTAATTCGATGATTGGTATGATTCTCCAGTTAACCGGAGTGCCCGATGTATCTGGGGTTTTGCAGAAGTGGGCAGCTATCATCTCCAAATTTGCATCAGATTGTGTTGCCGCAGTCATTGAAGGGCTGGTTGATCGACAGACGAATATTCGGGCACAACTTACAGCATACCGAACCAAAATTTCGCAGTTATTTGCAGTTTTTTCCAGACTGGACCTTCACTTTCCTGAAGAAGATGTCCTGGAAATGCTGCAGTCGCCAAAGATGATGATGGAAACGTTGAACTACGAAGCAAGAGAGCAGGAAAAGATCATTATCGTCAATGCTCTGGATCTTATGTATTTCTGGATGTACCAGCCGAGGGCCCGCAAAGCATTGACAATCATTTCTCAGGAGATGTCGCACGAGGAGTGGTTGATTTTTTATCGCTCACAGCTGGTTCTCAACCGGCACCGTGAAATAAGCCAGGTCTTTGTTGATGGCCTGGTCGGGAAAAACTTTTCCAAAGCACTTTCCTTTTATCTGGACAGATCCGGGGAGTACCTGGCCGACATGGAAAAGCTTGGAACTAAATGGGGTCAGAGTAAAATTAATTATTGAACAAAAGTGAAGCACAAACTAAGCTGCTTATCAAGAAACAATATTCACATCAAACCAGAGAGACAATGGCTCGACTCCCAAGGATTTCACCCGCATGTGTACCGGTTCACATAATACAGCGAGGTAACAACCGTCAGGCTTGCTTTGCTTCAGATAAGGACCACGGAGCCTATGCTGGTTGGCTTACTGAATATTCTAAAAAATACAACGTAGATATTCATGCCTGGGTGATGATGACAAATCATGTACATTTATTAGGTACTCCTCGAAATGACGGGGCGGTAAGCAGTATGATGCAGGCGCTGGGGCGTCGTTATGTGAGATACTTTAACTTTGAGCATAAGCGCAGTGGGACGTTGTGGGAAGGTCGTTACAAATCGTGCCTGGTTCAGGAGGAACGTTATTTACTCGCAGTTTACAGGTATATAGAACTTAATCCGGTTAGAGCAAAGATGGTCACCGATCCCGGTGAATATCGTTGGTCGAGTTATAAGGTCAATGCATTAGGTAAGGCTTCCAGTTTGTGTACGCCACATTCCGAATATCTTTCCTTGGGTGCAAAACTCTCAGAGTGCCGGAGAAACTATAGAGCTCTATTTCCTCTTTATATTGACGAGGGGTTGTTGGAAGAAATAAGGGCGAATACAAATAAAGGCCTGGCCGTTGGGCACGATAGATTTAAAGAAAAAATTGAGATGCTGACCGGCAGGAGAGTAAGAACAAAAAAGAGGGGTCGGCCGGTTGGTTGGCGAAAGCTGAAAGTTTAATTTTACTCTGACCCCAATTATATGACCCCAATTATAGACCCCGTAAATTACTGAAAACTCAGTTAGTTAGTATCGATAATGAAAATCATTGACTTCTAATTTGCTGTTTTGTAGTGTTCGTTTTTATCGCTACCGAGGTAGTCGTCGGAGGCAAGGTTGGCTTGCCTTAAAGGAAATTACTTAATATCCCACTCATGTCTATGGATGTCTCTCTAGATCTTTGGAAACTACTGGCCGGCCTCAGCATTTTCCTCTATGGTATGTTCCTCCTGGAGGATTCCATCAAGGCCATGTCCGGCAAGGCCTTTCGCCAGATGATCAG
>DEIL01000111.1:0-1382 GCA_002352445.1 Desulfobulbaceae bacterium UBA2775 | reverse complement strand
GGGATCGGGGTGATGATGGGTGCCAATATCGGTACCACTTTCACTTCCTGGATTGTAGCTGTTTTCGGTTTTAAGCTGAAGATTGAGAGTTTCGCCCTGCCCCTGATCGCAGGGGGTGGTCTCATTTTTATCGTTTTTGGATCATCCTCGAAACTTTTTCAGGGGAGCAGGCTGCTGATCGGCTTCGGTTTTCTCTTTCTCGGTCTCGCATTTATGAAGACCAGTGTTGAAAATTATGCACAGCATATTGATCTCAGTGCCATTGCTGATTACGGGCTCTGGCTTTACCTCCTCGCTGGCATTGTGATCACCGCGCTTATGCAGTCGAGCTCAGCATCCATTGCCATTGTCCTTACCGGATTGAATAGCGGTCTAATTGATTTCGAGACCTCGGTGGCCATGGTGATCGGTTCTAATGTCGGTACCACCGTTACTGTTCTTCTTGGTTCCATTGGGGGGACCCAGTCTAAAAAAAGAGTGAGTATCAGTCATCTCGTCTTTAACCTGGGGACTGGTGTCATTGCCTTTGCCGCGCTGCAGCCTCTCGCTTCGCTGGTAGCTCAATTTATTGATACAACAACCAACGCGGTCATGGCCCTGGCCCTCTTTCACACCCTTTTCAATTTCATCGGTGTGGTTCTTTTCTTCCCCTTTATCGGGATCCTCGCACGCTTTCTGATCAGGACCTTTCCTGATCGCAAAGAGATCCTCACCGTCTATCTCACCGATACGCCAATTGAAGTTCCGGAAGCCGCCATAACCTCTTTACGCAAGGAGATCCTTCATCTCTTTGAGGAGTGTCAGCACTATACTCTCAGAACCTTCAGGGTAGATGATAAGTTGGTCTTCGACCACAGCTCACCTTTTGAAAAAAATATGGCCAGGCGGAACAGTCTTCCAGACTTTTATGCGAATGTGAAGCTTCTGCACGGAGAGATTGTCGGGTTTTACGTAAAACTCCTCAATGGCCAGCTCGAAGAAGTCGAGGCAAGGGAACTGGAACGGATGATCTATGCTTCGCGAAATATCATGAATTCCATAAAGAATATTAAGGGACTCAGGAATGATATGGAGGAGTTTGATGCTTCAGATAATGAACATTTGAATCGTCAGTATAAGCTGTTTCGTCGTCGGCTGTTGGAATTGTACCATGATATCAATCGTTTTCTTGAAATTGGTGATCTGCAGGAACAGTACCGCAGTCTGCTGCGAACCGTGGTACACATCGAACAGATGGATAAACGGTTTATTCAGACAGTGATGAAGAAGGTTGCCGATGGAGTCATTGATGAGCTGGAAATTGCCTCCCTGCTGATGGCCAACCGTCTTTTCAGCCAGTCCTGCCGCCTCCAGGTCTTTGCCCTGAAAGACCTGCTCCTCAG
>DEIL01000278.1:10024-10516 GCA_002352445.1 Desulfobulbaceae bacterium UBA2775 | reverse complement strand
ATTTCACACTTGATACAGGACTCTGTACCGTAGGGGCACTAGCAATTGACCGATCAACATTTCCCGGCAGAAGTGAGATAGTCTATACTGCCGGTACAACTCCGGATCCTGAAAAGGCTCTTATAAGGGCAGTTACCGAGGTTGCACAGTTGGCCGGGGATTTTAATACTGACTCCAATTATGTTGCATCGGGCCTGCCTAAACCACTGTCAATGGAGGAGGTGGAATATCTGACCGAAACACAAGCCAGTGTTGCCATGCAGCATATAAATAATCTCTCGAATAACAATATGAGAGTTGAAATTGACAATTGTATTGATGCGTTAAAGACGATCGGCATGGAAATATTTATGATAGATGTCACCCATGACGGATTAAAAATCCCGGCACTTTATACGATTATTCCCGGAGCACATTTCAGGGAGAGGTCGAGGATTAATGATGTCGGTCTTTTTGCTGCAAAATTACTGATGGATCTTGTGACGGATTCTG
>DEIL01000278.1:0-9909 GCA_002352445.1 Desulfobulbaceae bacterium UBA2775 | reverse complement strand
TATATCTATTCCTATAAGGGCAGCTGTTTAAAGGATCTTGAAAGAGTTGATGAGGCAATTGAAACATTAATACGTGGCTTGCAGGAAGATGAAGAAAGACCGGATTTGCACAATACATTGGGTGTCTGTTATTTTAAAAAGCAGGAATATGAAAACGCCATAAACCATTTCAAAAGAGCTGTCGATCTTAATCCGGCCTCAGGAATTGACTACGCCAATCTTGGAGTCAATTATCATAAAACAGGGGAGAATGAACTGGCTGCAGAGTTTCTGACTTTAGCCTTAACCCTCGATTCAAGTCTCGATTTTGCACGGGATCTGTTGAATCAGCTTATGGAAAAGGGCGAATAATTTAACTGCAGCCTGATGAATATTCCTGATTCAGAAAAAATATCCGCCTACAGCCACGCAGCAACAGTACCGGTAATGGTAATCGGAACTGTCATATTACTGGTTATTTCATCCGGCAATACTGCAGCTCAGATAGTCTCTTTAGTCTACGGTCTATCGGCAATCTTTCTTTTTAGTGCCAGTCTTTTGTACCATTCGAATAAGCAGACAGAAAATGATAACTCTGTCTGGAGAAAACTTGATCACTCTGCCATTTTTTTTCTCATCGCAGGAACCTATACTCCTGTCTGTTTTCTATATCTTGACGGGAGTATGAAGTGGGGGATACTGATTGCTCAATGGTCCCTTGTGCTGTGCGGGACAGCATTCAAACTTATTTTCATCAATGCACCACGACTTATCGGAACGTTTATTTACCTTCTTATGGGGTGGATTGTACTTATTCCCATAGCGACCCTGTTCAGAACAATGGAACCGGTCTCCCTCACTCTTCTTGTGGCTGGTGGAATTTCTTACACTATCGGAGCGGTGATTTACGCATTTAAGAAACCTGATCCTCTTCCCGGTTTTTTCGGATTCCATGAGATTTTTCATATATTCGTCACTGGAGGAGCAATATTGCACCTTCTGACAATCATCTATGGCTTTAATGGATATTTTCAGTTGACGCTTTGTTAGTTTCAACATCATTATCGGTGTTGAAATAGATCTCTTTCTGCTTCTTTGTTGCAATTTTTCTAACATTCAGTGTAAATTCCCTTGGCTCAAAGTTAACTCATACAGGCTATTGTGAGCACTATTTCCGAGGATTGAAAATTTAAAGGACAGGTGTGATTGATGAATAAAGAGTTGTATCTTTTACGTCATGGAGCCACACCTCTAAATGGTTTGTATGTCGGTTCTACAGATGTTTCTCTGGCCGAAGAGGGGAGAGAACAAGTCCTGCAAATTGGCAAAACTCTTGTTTCAATGCATATAGATCAAGTTTTCTGCAGTCCCATGAAACGGTGCAGAGAAACAATGGAACTTCTCTATCTTGATGCATCTCTGGAAATTATAGACAATTTGAGAGAAATTGATTTTGGCAGATGGGAAGGGCACAGTTTTGAAGAAATCACTACTACAGATCAAAAGTTGATTGAGAGTTGGCGGATAAGTGGTGAAAATTTCTGTTTTCCTGACGGGGAATGTGTCAAGGATTTTAACAAGAGGGTTGAGCTGTTTTCCAGGCGAGTTGCGGCCTCAACAGACGAAAGAATTCTTATCATCGCTCATGGCGGAACAATTCGGCATTTACTCTGCACCTTTCTTGGGCTTTCTCCTGAGAAGAAAATGATATTCGATATACAACCGGGGTGTTTTTCCACCGTAGCACTTTACGGTGACCTCGGTGTTCTGACAGGTCTGAATACCAAAGGATGATGGCGTCATAAAAAGCTTCATCTGCTTCGTTACTGCAAAGTTTTTATCATTACGACGTACCCTGTACGCCGAAAACATCAAACATTAAACAAAGGAATTAATTGTGAGCTTACTGGAAAGAACAGTCGAAAAAATATCTCCGGCGAAATCAGAGGTGAGAGAATCGGCTGAAAACCGCCTCAACAATCTCGCAATGCCACACTGGGCTCTTGGGGATCTAATGGATCTTGCAATTGATATTGCAGGAATCACGGGGAACATGAGCCCTGATATAAAGAGAAAAGCGATTATTACAATGGCTGGCGACCACGGGGTGGTGGCAGAAAATGTGTCCAAATATCCAAGCGAGGTCACTCCACAGATGGTGTATAACTTTGTTAACTCCGGTGCCGGTATTAATGCCTTGGCCGGGCAGGTCGGAGCTGAAGTGCATATTGTGGATATGGGTGTGGCTGCCGACCTGGGTGATCTGGTTTCAGCCGGGAAGATACTAAATAAAAAAGTCGGTATGGGAACAGATAATATTGCTGTTGGTCCTGCAATGAGTAAGGCAATGGCTAAAAGGGCTGTTGAATCCGGTATTGATATCGCCAATGAACTGGCATCAAGGATTGACCTGTTCGGTACCGGGGATATGGGTATCGGTAATACTACTCCATCAACGGCCATAGCTGCAGTGTGTACCGGGAAAACCGTTGATGAGTTGACGGGAAGAGGAACCGGACTGGATGATCAACAGCTTGCTCATAAGGTTGGTGTAATTAAAAAAGCGTTGGAGGTTAACTCTATCGATAAGGATGATGGTCTTGATATTCTTGCCAAGGTTGGCGGTTTTGAGATTGGCGGTATTGCGGGGGTGATACTTGGTGCCGCAGCACATCGTAAACCTGTATTGATAGATGGTTTTATTTCCACGGCGGGGGCCTTGATAGCGTATAAAATTGAACCTTTTATTCGCGATTATCTTGTTTTTTCGCATCGCTCAGTTGAGCCTGGGCACAAACCAATGCAGGAACTCCTGGGGTGCAGGAAACCGCTGCTTGATCTTAACTTTCGCCTTGGCGAAGGTACAGGAGCTGCAATGGCTATGAATCTTGTCGAGGGTGCGGTGGCAATTCTGACAGAGGTTGCTACCTTTGAGGAAGCTGCTGTTGCAGGAGCAGATAAATAGTTTCTTCTGACTCAAGATAAAACTGAGCAGCGGGGTAAACAGTTGAAGTCCTTTTTTGTTCCATTAAGTACTGCAATCAGATTTCTTACCATACTGCCGCTCTCCTGGCGAGCCGGAGATGACAGCAGCAGTTTCAGCGTAAGCCTTTACTTTTTCCCTGTGGTAGGGGCTCTGATTGGATCTCTGGGTTATGTTCTTGCCGCTCTCCTATGTATCTTTTTACCGATCAACGTTGTTGCCGTATGCATGCTCGGCCTGCTCGCATTTATCTCTGGCTGTTTACATCTCGACGGCCTCGCTGATAGTGCTGACGGGCTGCTCAGCTCCAGGCCACGGGAAAGAGCATTAGAAATCATGAAGGACAGCCGAACCGGTGCAATGGGCGTTGTTGCCATTGTTTTTCTCCTGCTTGGCAAGTATGCAGCGCTGAGTTCAATGGATATTAAAACATTTTGCCTGACCATCTTTTTTATGCCTCTTGCTGGTCGATGTTCACTTGTATTTGTGATGGCTATGCAGAACTATGCACGGAAAGAAGGTGGTCTGGGCCAACTCTTCTATTCTGAAAAGAGTAAAAAAGCTGCTGCTTTGTCATTGTTGATTTTGATGTTTCTGCTCGCTGTCTTTGCTCCCTCTGCCATTCCTGCTGTCTCTATAATTTTGTTTTGCACACTATTTCTTTTTACCAGGTGGTGCAGGGTAAAGCTGGGGGGGGCGACGGGTGATACATTGGGGGCTGCCTGCGAGATAGCAGAAACGGCTACAGCTATAGCGTTTGTAACCCTCATCTGAATAAGGTATTCATCGAAATTTGTTCTAACACCCATGAAATGAATTTCACAACGATGACACCGCTTCGCTGTTATGAAAGTAATGTGACCGGGATTCTGAGGAGTGTTGCCAAACGTCCTCGCAGGCTGTGGACTTTTGTGTCAACACTCCTCAGAATCCCTCCTTGTCAAGGGAGCGAACATGACTCTCAAAAAGGTGACTCCAAAAAAAATTTTAAAGCATATGAAACAATTTGAGCATGGTGGCAATATTCATAAAGTGGGTCGTGAAAACAATCTGGACAGTGGTCATATCCTTGATTTTAGCGCAAATATAAATCCTCTTGGACCTCCGGAGTGGTTTCGCAGCCTGGTAAGCGCTACCCTGGAAAAGATCATTCATTATCCTGATCCTGAGAATAACGAATTTGTTCAGGCAATTTCTGAGTATAGTGGAGTGAGTAAGGAGAGTATCGTTGCTGCCAATGGTACTACAGAACTTCTCTATCTACTTACCCGTATAATTCCCGCGAAAAGAGCTCTGATCCCTGTACCTTCTTACGTTGATTACATCAAGGCATCAAAACTAGGGGGATTGCCGGTTACAACAGTTGAGCTTCGAGAAAGTGACGATTTTGCATTCAGGGTTGATAGAATAAAGAGTAAAATCCGACCGAGTGATCTGGTTATTATAGGAACCCCGAATAATCCTACAGGAACTATCTGTAACAGGGAGGAGCTGCTGTCTCTAGCAGCCGAGTTTCCTGAAACAATATTTATCTTTGATGAAGCCTTTCTCGATTTTATTGGTGAAGGGACCTCTCTTGCCGGTGAAAGGTCAAATGTTATAACCATTAATTCAATGACCAAGTTCTATGCTATACCTGGTTTGCGAGTTGGATACGGTATACTTGCTCCGGAGCTGGCCTCACTTGTGCGAGACAATTTACCTCCATGGACAGTTAACAGTCTGGCTCAGGCTGTTGGAGTAGAAGCTTTAAAGGATGAGGAGTATCAGGTCAATTCAAGAAGATTCTGCCGGGAGTTGCGTCTGGAACTGGAAACTGAATTGAGTTCTTTTTCCGAGCTTAAATTATATCCTGCCTCTGCCAATTATCTTTTTATCAAAATTAAAAATGGATTAGAAAATTCTACACTAGCCGATTTTTGTCTCAATCATGGGATAATGATAAGAAAATGTGATAATTATAAAGGACTTGACGCATCTTTTATCCGGATAGCTGTGCGCACCAGAAAGGAGAATGAGCAATTATTGGCACTATTATCAAAATTCTTTGGTACGAAAAGTATAAAAACTGCCGGCAGGAAAAGAGCACGATCAATCATGTTTCAGGGCACCTGCTCCGATGCCGGAAAATCAATCTTAACCGCAGCTCTTTGTCGTATTCTTTACCAGGATGGCGTTAATGTCGCCCCGTTCAAAGCTCAAAATATGTCGCTGAATTCTTTTGTGACCTTGCAGGGTGATGAAATGGGCAGGGCCCAGGTGGTTCAGGCCCAGGCAGCCAGACTTGATCCTGAATGCCGCATGAACCCAATCCTTTTAAAGCCAAATTCAGATACAGGAAGCCAGGTTATCGTACAGGGCCGACCGGTCGGCAACATGTCTGTTCTGGAGTATGACAGCTATAAACCAAAGGTCTGGCATGCTGTGCGCCAGAGTTTTGATTCTCTGGCAGATGAATATGATGTCCTGGTTCTTGAAGGGGCAGGATCTCCCGGCGAAGTCAATTTGAAAGCAAATGATATTGTGAACATGAAAATGGCTCAGTATGCTGAGTCTCCCGTCATACTTGCAGGGGATATCGACAGGGGAGGAGTATATGCATCTTTTGTAGGCACCATGGAGGTTCTGGCGGAGTGGGAGAGGCAGCTGATTGCAGGTTTTATGGTAAATAAATTCAGGGGTCAGGCCTCTTTGCTCGATTCAGCACATCTTTATATTAAAAAACATACCGGTCGCGAGGTTTTGGGGGTTATCCCTTATCTTGCCAATCTTGGTCTGCCGGAAGAAGACTCTGTTTCCTTTAAAAAAGGGCTTTTCAACAGAGAAAAGGAGAGAGAGGATAGTGTAGATATTGTAGTGCTTAATCTTCCCCATATTTCAAATTTCACTGATATTGAGCCATTTCTTGATGAACCCGATGTTCATGTTCGTGTTGTAACCAAGGCTTCAGAAGTGGGGAATCCCCAGGCTATAATTATTCCCGGATCAAAAAATGTGATACATGATCTTCTCTATTTACAATCGGATGGTTTTATTGAAACGATCATGAAGAATCTTGATGCCGGTTGTGAAATTGTCGGTATTTGCGGAGGGTATATGATGCTCGGTAAGACAATTGAAGATCCCCATGAAATTGAATCAGCTGCGGGTCAGATTGCCGGCTTAAATCTCCTTAAGATGATCACTGTGATCAGAAAATCTAAGCAGCTTACACGGGTTAATGGCGTGCATAAAGTTTCCGGATCGCGGATTTTCGGTTATGAAATCCATCACGGTATTTCAACCGACTCTGACGATCCACTCTTTGTCTTTGAAGATAATACCAGTTGTGGCACAGTGGATAATAGTGGTCGTGTATGGGGGTGCTATCTGCATGGTGTCTTTGATTCAGACGAATTTCGCCGGTGGTTTATAGACAGGTTAAGAAGCAGAATTGGTTTGCAGCCGGTTGCTGAAATAATTGCTCCCTATGATCTTGAGGCTGCCTTTGACCGTCTTGCCGATTGTGTCCGGGAAAATAGTGACATGGACGCAATATACCGTATGCTGGGTTTGTAGTGGATCGATTTTATGTTTTGATGCCCCATGTCTCGTGGCATCCCGTCAAACGTCCTCGTTTATGCTTCGCTGTGGATTGTTTGTCGGGACGTTCCTGAGACACTTTTCCCAGCTGAATTAATCCCTTTCTTTGTGGTAAAGATATAAATTCCTGATGATATATACTCTTCAGATTTTATCGGCACTGTTTCTTGACTTTCTGTTTGGGGATCCCCGGTGGTATCCGCACCCTGTTAAAGGTATTGGATTTTTATGCAGGATAAGTGAAAAAATAACTAGAAGATTGACGAAAAAGCCGATCCTGGCCGGTTCTTTTACCGTGGCAATTGTATTGCTTGTAACCGGTGGTCTTGTATTCCTGTTGTTAACCGCCTGCTATGCTGTTTCATCTCTTCTTGGTAATGTTACTGCCATACTACTACTGTATACGACCTTTGCTGCTAAAGACCTGATGCGCCACAGTATGGATGTGTACAACCGGCTTATCCATGACTCTGATCCAGACAGTGCTAGAAAGGCTGTGGGGCGTATTGTTGGAAGGGATACACAGACATTAAGTGAATCTGAGGTAAGTAAGGCTTGTGTAGAGACAGTGGCGGAAAATATGGTTGACGGGATTACAGCACCTTTCTTTTTTGCAGTGTTCTTCAGCCTCTTTTCACCATATCTTGACATGACCGCGATCGGTTGGTCAGCCGTGGGAGCATTTCTTTATAAGGGTGTCAATACAATGGATTCGATGATCGGTTATAAAAACGAACAATACATATATTTTGGTAGAATGGCTGCTAAGGTTGACGATTTTGTGAATTTTATACCGGCTAGAATCAGCGGTTTTATGCTTATATTTGCGGCTTTTATTTTAAAACTGGATTACAGGGGAGCAGCGAAAATATTTTTTCGCGACAGACTGAATCATTCCAGTCCAAATGCCGGTCATACTGAATCTGCTGTTGCCGGAGCTCTGGGAATACGTCTGGGCGGGTCGTTGTCCTATTCCGGTACTATAGTGGCAAAACCCTTTATCGGTGATAATATTAACGAGATCAAAGCTGATAATATTAAAACGAGCAACAAATTGATCCTTTTCGGTTCATTTTTATTTGTTTTGACTGTTCTTGTATTACGAGGTGTGGCAGGAGCGGGCTGACACAAAGGAAATGCTTTTACAATGGTGATACCGTCTCACTGTTATGAAAGCGATATAGACGTGGATTCGGAAGGGGATTGCTAAACTTCCTCGCAAGCTGTGGATGGAGTCTCGCATGCTCATTTACTGTCGTGGCAACACCCTGCGAACCCCTTTCTTTCCGGATAGCACATGACTTTTACAAAAATCTAATTAACGAGTGGAGAAAAAAATGGAAAAAACTTTCGCGATTATCAAACCTAATGCCTTTGCCGATGGCAACAGTGGTAAAATACTCAGCCGTATCTATGAGGAAGGATTTACCGTGGTTGGCTTGAAAAAACTCTATTTGAGCCAGGTTGAGGCGGAAGGCTTCTATTACGTTCATAAAGACCGCCCGTTCTTTGGTGAACTGACTGAATTTATGTCAAGTGGTCCCTGCATTGTAATGGTACTTGAGGCGGAGAATGCTATCCTCAAATGGAGAGATCTTATGGGGGCGACCAATCCTGCAGAGGCAGCAGAAGGAACATTACGCCGTGAATTCGGCGCGTCCCTTGGAGAGAATGCTACCCATGGTTCCGATGCTCCTGAGACGGCATCCTTTGAAATCGGATATTTTTTCTCCGGTCTTGAGTTATTATAGAAGATTTTTTACGACGCCATCATGGTTTTACCTTGGTCACTGTACACTCCAGGGATCCTCTATGGAGGAGGATCCCGAGATTGTCGCCCTGTACTGTATCTGCAGTTCGGGTGACCACTTTTCCAGGCTTGCCGGATGAAGTGGACGTGAGCCGAGTAACTATTGAATATCCCCTGGCGAGAGTTGCAAGGGGACTGACACTGTTTAAAGCGATTGCCACATTGCCAAGATTTGACTCTTTATCTTTGAGCCGCGTTTGTATCCGGTTAACCAACTGAGTGAAAAGCAGTTTGAGTTGTTGTTCCTGTAATTCCAGTTTTGCAAGGGGCGCATTGGATTCCAGCTTTTGTACCTGATCATGAAAGCGCATTTCCTTGCCGGAGAGGCCATTCCCTATCGCCTGGAATAGATATGTCTTACCAAGATTAAGACGCAACTCCAGATTCTCAAATATTCTGTCCAGATCACTCAGTATCCGTATGTTGTTTCTAACTATATTTTCTAAATAATTGATTTTATGTTGTAAATGAAGTGTTATCCTCTTCTTCAATAATTCTAGATGTGCGCTTATTGCAGAAACGTCCGGAAGTATTTGTGTAGCAACTCCGGTAGGAGTAGGGCAACGGAAATCAGCACAAAAATCGGCTATTGTAAAATCAATCTCATGTCCTATTCCTGTAACAACTGGAATTATAGAATCGAAAATTGCACGAGCTACCGACTCTTCATTAAAAGCCCAAAGATCTTCAATAGAGCCTCCTCCCCGACAGAGTACGAGAATATCGACGTTATTCATTCTATTTGCAAGTTGGATTGCTTTGACGATTTCAGAACCGGCCTCTCTGCCCTGCACCCGAACCGGCAGTATCTGAATATGGACATGGGACTCCATGGTTGCAGCAATTTTCAGGAAATCCCGAAGTGCCGCGCCGGTCGGTGAAGAGATAATAACAATTTTTGCAGGGTAGGGCGGGATCTGTTTCTTATATGCTTCTGAAAAAATTCCTTCGTCAGATAATTTCCTTTTTAGTTTTTCAAACTCAATTTGCAGGTTACCCTTCCCATACTGCTCGACAGTATCAACAATGATCTGGTACTCTCCCCTGGGTTCATATACTGATATCCTGCCAAAACAGATGACCTGCTGCCCGTCTGACAAGGTATGACTCAAGTATCTTTTTTGATTTTTGAAAAGTACTGCTCGTATTTGTGAGTGAGAATCTTTTAATGAAAAGTAGGAGTGACCGGAAAAAGGTGTTTTTAAGTTCGAAACTTCACCACTTATTCTAATAAATCTATACTCGCCTTCAAGAAGAGTTTTTATTGATCTGGTAAGCTGAGTTACCGTGAGTATGGGGTCAATTTGAGTATCGCGAACCATAGCAATCTTAATAGAGTATCAGGTGATGGTTTTATAAAACCTGGTTTGATGAAGTAATACCATGTTTACACATAGACAGTTATTCAGCTTTATATTATATTGACCCAGCTAACGAAAGTCTCTAAGAAAATTCAGATAATGATGGCGTCGTTAAAAGTCCCATGCATTGTCATTCCCGCGCAGGCGGGAATCCATAACATACTGAAACAACTGGATCGAAGTCTACGCTATCT
>DEIL01000017.1:5430-18198 GCA_002352445.1 Desulfobulbaceae bacterium UBA2775 | reverse complement strand
AAAACATCATGTTCCTCCGTATATAGTAATGGTGATGTAGCTATTTATGAATTTAGAATTTCACTTCTGATGAGTACTGCTTTTACCACATCCCCCAGTCTCTGCAAGATTAATCGAACATGGATACAATAATTGTATATATTTATTGTATACAATAATGCCTTAATATTTAACCCCTGTAGCCAATGTCATTTTATTCCTAGAATGGCGCTAGACCAGCCGTCATTCCCGCGCAGGCGGGAATCTAGAAATCTTTGCTGTGACACTGGTTTCCCGCCTGCGCGGGAATGACGGAGCAGGGAGCTTTTTACGGGTTCATCAAAGTTGACAAGTTCGTAAAAACCTCAGTTTCGATGGATAAGTAAAAAACTTCATATTGGAGGCATGCAATTTTTCTATCATTACGGCGTACATACGGTACGTCGTAATGATAGAAAAATNNGACTTTTTACGACGCCATCAAAGTTGACAGGACACTATTCCTTATCCAGTCACTATTAATGATCCTGATCAGGTTGATACCATCTCAAGCGTAAAGCATTTGTCACCACGGAAACCGAACTGAAAGCCATGGCTGCACCTGCCACCATGGGGTTTAGCGTCGGGCCGCCAAAGATGGCCAATATACCTGCTGCAACGGGAATTCCGACCACATTATAACCAAATGCCCAAAAAAGATTCTGTTTAATATTACGCATGGTAGCTCTGCTGAGACCAATTGCAGTGATAACACCTGCAAGATCTCCCTTCATTAAAACGATATCCGCCGATTCAATTGCCACATCAATGCCGGTTCCCATGCCAATGCCGACATCGGCCCTGGCCAGGGCTGGTGCATCATTTATTCCATCCCCCACCATGGCTACTACCTCACCCTCTTCCTGCAGTCTCTCAACTTCACTTTCCTTGCGATCCGGCAATACACCGGCGATAACCCTTGTAATCCCAGCCTGTTTTGCAATTGCTGCTGCTGTGGCCTCATTATCTCCGGTAAGCATCACTACGTCAAGCCCCATAGAATTCAGTTGCTGTATAGTTTCTGCCGCTTCTATTTTTAAAGGGTCAGCCACAGCCAGCATGCCTGCGAGTTCTTTATCAATCGCGACGTAAAGAACAGTCTTTCCTTCTTTTGCCCAGTTTTCTGCCTGGTCCTCAATATCTTTGGTCAGGCCTGAGATTTCTTTGTCCCGAAGCAACTCAACATTTCCCAGATACACATGGGAGGATGTGGCTCCTTCCTTGAACTCAGCTTCTACCCCCTTCCCCCCGATTGGTGAAAATGACTGTGATTCTGGGATCAGGTATTTTCTCTCCTCAGCTGCCGCTATCAGAGCTTCTGCCATGGGATGTTCCGATTTCATCTCGGCTCCTGCCGCAAGGCTTACCACAAGCTCTTCTTTAAAATCGCCAAAGGTGATAATATCTGTCAGGGCCGGAGCACCTTTTGTAAGAGTTCCGGTTTTATCGAAAATTACACAGCTGATATTCCCGGCTAGCTCCAGAACTTCACCATTTTTCACCAGTACTCCAAGCTGCGCACCCCTCCCTGTCCCGACCATAATAGATGTGGGAGTAGCAAGCCCCATGGCACATGGGCAGGCAATAACAAGTACAGCAACAAAAATCCTTAAAGAAGTGCTGAAACCGGCATCTCCAAGAAAATACCAACTCAACCCGGCAACGGCAGCAATTGCCATAACAGTCGGCACGAAATAAAGACTGATACGATCTGCAAGACTGGCAATTGGTGCTTTTGATCCCTGGGCTTCCCGCACTAGTTGTACTATCCTGGCGAGCATTGTATCCTCACCGACCTTTTCAGCCTGGAGAGTCAAGGCCCCGTTTTTATTCAAGGTGCCTCCAAAAAGACTATCCCCTTCTCTTTTAACCAAGGGCAGGCTTTCACCGGTAAGCATCGACTCGTCAACGCTGGAATGACCGTCAATAATGACACCATCAACCGGTACCCGCTCACCTGGCCGTATAAGGATATGATTCCCAACCAAGATATCTTCCACCGGGATCTGCAGCTGCTGGCCATTTTTTAGCAGGGTCGCCTCTTCAGGTGCCAGTTGCATCAGTTGTCTGATTGCATCCGTCGTTTTCACCTTTGATTTTGCTTCAAAATATTTTCCCAGAGAGACCAGAGCAATGAGCATTGCCGCAGACTCAAAGTAAAGATCATGGGCCCTTGCCACCCTGTCAATGCCAAGAGTGATTTCCACTAGATTCCAGGTCGAATATATAAAGGCTGCACCGGTTCCTAGAGCTATGAGTGAGTCCATATTCGGGACTCCCCGAATAAGCGCCGGAATACCAGTCAGGTAAAAGTTCCTGCCCATCCAGAGCACAGGAAGAACAAGAAGGAACTGGGTTAGACTATAAGTCAGGGGAGAGTGTATTGGATCTATCTGTGGAGGCAGGGAAATACCCACCATATGACCCATTGAGATCACCATGATAAGCATGGCAATTATAAATGAAGGCACCAGGCGGGATCGTATTACTTGAAGCTTTTCCTCAAAAGAGTCTAGGTCCCTCTCACTTGCTTCGGATTTTTCTTCAGCGGAAAAACCCAGCCCGCTGATGGCATCCTGAATATTCTGCAGACCTGTGGTAAATGGATCGTATTGTATTCTGGCTTGCTCAGTTGCCAGATTCACACTGCAGGTCTCGATCCCTTCCAGACTTCCAACAACCTTCTCAATACGCGCCGAACATGCGGCACAGTGCATTCCGTTTATTTTCAGCTCAAGTATGTTATCGGCCATTTCCAAGTACCGGTTAGTACCTTACTCTTAAACTCCTGTCATAAAAAACAAGAAATCGAGGGGTGTATTTTGAAATTAGGTGGTTGCATATACCGCCATGGTACTTATCAGGCTCTGCGTGGTTAGAATATACTTTGCCATTGAAGTAATAATGATTACCATAGAATTGCTATAGAGTAATCAAGCAACACCCTTACCAGGAGGTTAACCATGGAAACCCTGAAAATCAACGGAATGAGTTGTGGTCACTGCACCAGATCCGTAACGAAAACCCTGGAAGAAATCCCCGGTCTTTCTCAAGTTTCAATAAATTTGGATAAAGGAGAGGCCACCTTCACTAATGACGGTGTCACACTGGAAGATATTCGGGCAGCAGTCAGCAAAATCGGCTTTGAGGTTGGTGAATAGATCTAAGCCGAATAAATCGGAACTATCAAAGTCAATGAAAGAATTAATCCTTGGATTCCTGGTTATTGTCGGAAATCTTGTGTTCAGCGGTGCACTGTTCGCCCTGGAAACAAATATTGAGCAGATCAGGAAAGTTGCTGAAAATGGACATCCTGTTGCCCAGTATAAATTGGGCAACAGTTTTTTCCACGGTAATGGAGTTGTCAGAAATAATACCGAAGCTCTCGTCTGGTATAAAAAGGCCGCCGATCAGGGATACACCATCGCGCAATACAATCTCGGCGTTATTTACCAGACCGGAAACGGTGCCACAAAAGACTATATAAAAGCCTTGAACTGGTATTTCAAGGCTGCTGAAAATGGTTATGCCGGAGCCCAGAATAACCTGGGAATGATGTATGAAAAAGGTGAAGGAGTAGTCCAGAATTATAACGAGGCCCAGAAATGGTATTCCAGGGCCGCTGAAAATGGTTATGCCGGAGCCCAATATAACCTGGCGTTGGTGCACTACAACGGACTCGGCGTTCCCCGAGATTACATCAAGGCCTATGTATGGTGCTCATTGGCAGGGGCCAACGGACATTCTGCAGGGAAGAACTATCTATCTCTGATTAAATCGAAGATGAAGCCTGCAGAAATCAAACAGGCACAAACGGAATCCACCGAATTTCAACAAAAAAATAAATAACCAACCAGAACACAACATTTCCTTGTCAGATTAATGTAAATGATTACTATAAAAGATATTCAAATAATCAGTCATTTTAATGGCTGGACAAGTCGTAACCTGAATAGATCTAAACTTTTAAAATTCCAAAATAAGTACCTTCACTAAACTATTTTCTTTTACAAAAACAAAGAAATAATTTCTAAAACCTTTGATGATTTTTCACAGTCATCCAAAGGGAAAAAATTAATTCACGAAAAGTGAAAAGGAGAACAGATGAAAAAATTTATTAACATGGCTGTATACTCTTTAGTTCTACTGGCAATGAGCTTACCTGCATCGGCTATTGAACTGAGCCCCGATGCAACCAACATCCCGTCAGAATACGCAAGTGTAAAAGGTGGAAAGGTCGTTTTCAACAATAAGGCGACAGCCTACTCCTCGATTACCTTCAATGCAATTCTGAATTCCTACGGTTTGACCCTGCCTCCGGAACAAGTTGCCGGGGTTCCGCCAAGCTATGCAAAAGTTGTCAACGACAAACCTGTTTTTAACAAGACACACATCGCTTATGCGCCCGAGGATTACCACAAAATCTTTACGGCCTACGGCCTTGAGCTATCCTCTGAAGGTGCAGCCACCTTGCTGGGTGCAGTAGACTATTGCAATGTTGTCAACGACAAAATTACCTTCGGAAATTCTTCAATAGCTTATGGCAGCAAGGAGATGAGCACAATCCTTGCCGCTTACGGTCTACCCGGAGCAATGGTCGTAGAGGAGGTTGTAGCAGTTGTAGAGGAGGTGCCGGTCGCGGCGGTTGTAGAAACCGATTGTATCGACTCTGACGGTGATGCTGTTTGTGACGAAATAGACGTCTGCGGAGCAACTCCCAAAGGGGTGAAGGTTGACGAAAGAGGATGCTGGACACTGGAACAGACATATCTTTTTGATTTTGACAAAGCTGAAGTTAAGCCTGAATTCTTCCCGCTGCTCGATCATATCGCTAAAGTCATGAACGACAACCCAAAAATGACTGTGCAGCTTGAAGGCCATACTGACTCCATAGGCTCGGTTGAATATAATCAAGGGTTGTCTGAAAGGAGAGCCAATGCGATCAAAGAGTCACTTGTCAAAAGAACCATGGTCGACACAAATCGTCTTAACGCTGTAGGATTTGGCGAAAGCAAACCTATTACTACTAATGAGACCAAGGCAGGCAGGGCAAAAAATCGGAGAGTGGATCTGAAACCAGTTTGGTAATCTAATTTACCAGATAACTGAACTATGAAGTAAAAACCTCCTTGTGGTGTCTGTTGTCAGCGCCATAATGGAGGTTTTTTTTCTTGGAAGGGAAAAAACAGGATTTTTTGAGGTAGTGTTAAATTCAGTGCAACATCATTAGTCGACAGCGAGCTGAAGTTCCACCCCACTGCCGATGAAATTATTTTTCGATTCGTATCATGGTTTGGTGAGCAGCGTAAGTTTATGCAACATGCTGTTTATCGTGTCGCCAAGCACATCACCCACACCAGGGATGGCATAGGCTGTTTTGATCGCCGTTTCAAGGCCCGGTATCAGTTTGTTGATTACCCCTGTAAGCACCTGGCGTCCCTCGGCAGGTAATTGAGCTGCAAGAGTACCGACGCTATCAAGTTGTTGATCTAGCTGACCAAGAGTTTCCAGTGCACTATTAGCTGATGCTACATCGGTAATTCCTGCCAGGGCTTTACCTGTTGTACCGATCAACCGGGTCATTTCCGTGCCAAGATTTACATCACCTATTTTCAGCGCCTCTAACGCTGAATCACCAACTTTCTTGACTGTGGTAGTCACCGCCTCCTGCGCCTGTTTTACCTGGGTAGTCACAGTATCAGGTTTACTGAAAAACTGAAAAAGAACCCAGGCAAGCAAAGCGATGATAATAAAAGGCAACAGTTTACGGAACAGAGATTTACCCTGCTGCACTGTCTGCTGTGCGGTATCTGCTGCAACGTGGGCAGTATCGGCTGCTGCAGATGCTACAGATTCAACTCCGGATCCGGCTTTGTCAAGCAGGTCATCGAAAAATCCGCTACCGGAAAGTTGGCTGGTAAAGTCGGCAGGCATGGCACTGGTAATATTGTCTTTCTGCCCTTTCAGCATGTTCAACAAACCACCCGCATCAAGATTATCCTCTTTTTTCTTCTTGGCCAGCATGCCCATAACCATCGGTGCTGCAACCCCCAGCAGAGACTTGCTCGACCCTGATGAGAGACCACTGAAGGCGGAAATAGCACTGGTGAGGAGCCCCATTTTGTTGTCTCCAAACAGAGATGAAATCATTTTAAGACCTGAGGAGGTCATGGAGCTGCCACCACCACCTCCAAGTGCCCCGGCCAAATCGTCAAGCAGACCAGTATCTGCCTTTTCAATTACTCCATTGAAGGTATCCTGCCCCTCAGGTTTTGAAAAAGAGCTAACCAGGCTACCCAACAATGCCGGCATAGCACCGGAGAGTGCCGATGTTGTCTTTTTCTCATCTTCACCAAGCATGCCGGCAATAGCACCAATATTCTTTGGGGTCAGCAGTCCTTGAGCTAAATCCATTATGTTAAAAGCCATCTGTAAAATCCTCCATTGAAAAAAAATTAATAGAAGCATTTCCAAAACGAAAATACTTATAAAGGTAACTATTACTATATGGTAAGTCTTCCTGCAATAATTATTTATTCTTTTAGCATAATGGTGAAAAATACTTGACCACAACCTGTTTCACACATATGTTTAAAATTCTTGACTCATAACTTGCTGTTTTGTATTACTATCAATTATTCTTTTATTATTGTGGCCTGGGGTTGACGAGGACACAGAAAATGTACCATCCCCGGGTCTTGCAGCCGATAACTTCCCAATAGCTTGTCAACAAATAGGAGAAACGGATGTATTGGAATTGGAAAAAGGGCGGAGTTATGCTCGGCCTCACTTTTTTTCTCGCAGTTGCCTCGATTAAACCGATTGGAGTTTCAACCCAGTTTGTCATTGCCGATGGCATTATAGCTGCTGCTCTAGATCCTACTCTTGTACAAAAGGATGAGAAGGCTAAATCCGGCTATACCAGTACCAACGCCTACCTGAACAAATCCGGGGGTAAGTATGCCAAATCAGTTGCTAAACCAATGAACTACAGTTTCGTTTTTGTCCTGAGTATGTTTCTTGGCGGCTTGCTTGGTCGCCTTTTAACCAAAAAGAAACCAGGTAGCAATGTTGTACGCCAAATACCTAGTGTTCATGCGCGCCGTTTCGGCAACAAAGTTATACTGCGATACAGCCTTACCTTTATTAGTGGTGTCATTGTGCTCTGGGGTGCCCGCCTGGCAGGCGGATGCACCAGCGGCCATATGATGAGCGGTATCATGCAGACCTCAATCAGCGGCTATATCTTTGCAGGAGCTGCTTTTCTAGCGGCAATACCAACCGCTTTACTCATTTATAAAAATTCGGGGAGTGGTAATGAATAATATTTTACTGGCAATTTTACTGGGAACTCTTTTTGGTTTTGTGCTGCAGAGAATCGGCGCGGCTGATCCTGATAAAATTATCAATATGCTGCGTTTAAAAGATTTTCACTTGATGAAAACCATCCTCACCGGCATAGGTGTCTCGTCTGTCCTGCTCTTTGCCGCAATGGCGACAGGATTGCTGGACAGTGGTCATCTCAGTGTAAAATCCATGTACTGGGGAGTAGTAATAGGAGGAATCCTGCTTGGAACTGGTTGGGCCATCTCCGGCTTTTGCCCGGGTACCGGCGTGGTGGCTGCTGGCAGCGGCAGAATAGATGCACTCATTTTTTTACTGGGAGGGCTTGTTGGGGCAGGTTTATATACTCTTATGTTCGGTGTATTAAAATCTACTTTCCTCATGCAGCCACTTTATGGAGGAAAAACAACACTTGTTCAGACCGGTGAGTACCAGGCTGTTCTAACCACTTCGCCTGGATGGGCTGTTGCCATCGCTATTGGAATCGCTCTCATTGGAATTGGTGCAGTATTGCCCGGCAATTCCAACGAGGAATCCTAAACCGGCTTCTTTTGTGTCTCAATGGCTGCGGCCGCCCCTGCCGCAGCTATTTTCTGTTTAACCTCATCGGTCAACTGGTTGGCGTCTTCCCCTTCCTGCACGTCCGTAATCCCCGGTACTTCAACAATCACCTTACGGTGGGCATAATGTATACCTTTCAGGGCAAGAGCCTCGGTAATGCGCCTGAACGCCTCACGACGAATCACGAAATGTGTACCCGGGTTGGCGGTGAATTTGACTCGAATGGTCAAAACTGAATCCCCCACCTCCCTGATTCCCTGAGATTTTATCTGTTTAATGAAGTCTTTGCCTAATTCCGGGTCTGCAAGCATTTCTATACCCACCCGCTTGATAATCTTTCTAACTTTATCTACATCAGTATCGTAAGGAAACTGCAGGTTAAATTTTACAACAATACCTCCACGCATATAGTTAGTTATGGCTCCGAGATCGCCATATGGTACAATCTGCAACATTCCTCTATGGTGACGGAGCATCACATTTCTAAGTGTTATTTTTTCCACTGCTCCGGTTATTGAACCGGCTTCTATATACTCGCCAACTCTAAATGCATCATCAATGAGGTAGAAAAAACCCGATAAAAGGTCACTCACCAGTTTTTGTGCACCAAATCCTATGGCAATACCCATTACACCTGCACCAGCAAGTAAAGGACCAATATTTACTCCAAGTGACGAGAGTGTAAAAAGAGTCAGCAATACTACCATAATAATGCCGAGGAATTTACGTACTACAGGCAGCAGAGTCTGGGTGCGATCAAGCAAAGGTGCGCCCCCCCATTCACTTTCACTGTTTTCATCCTCTTCACTAGTCGTTTCTTCACTGCTGGCCAGCAGGTTGCTGATAATTTTATCAATCAGCCGCCACAATATCATAAAGATGATCACAATGAAGGCGACCTTTTTCATCGCTGTAACAGCCAATGGTGCATAAGTGTTTTCAAAACCCCAGAGATGCAGCAACCACAACAGGAGAAGAGTTGCTAAAATAAGCCTGCTCAGAGATCGCAGGTATGAGTACAGAAGACCTGGTTCATCAACATTTTCCTCTTCGTTCTTATCTGTTTCCGCAACATCACTGCCTTCGGTTACTGCATGGGTAAAGAATCGGAAGAACCAGCCGGTAAGGCTGTCAAGAACAAGAAAAATTGGGATGATTAAAAGGCTTGCAGAAAATGCCAGAGTGAATTCAGATTCTGAAAGCAGCAGCTTTCCACTCCAGATTACCCAGAGAATGAACAGATAAATCTCCAACAGATAAAGCCATGTCATGCTGCCTGTCTCTGAAAATTTGAACAATTTGCCAGCAATTGTTTTACGATTCAAAATGAGAAGCAGGCCGGTCACCAGAAGAAATATGGTGCCTGACAAAAATTTGAGAATAAACAAGCTGTCGCCCTTTAACCCCCCATATTTCAGCAGGCCGATAGACATCAGTCCTATGGTGAGAACAGAAACAAAAATGGAGTTAATGCGGTGAGCAATCCCAGCTGTATCACTATCCCAGGGAACCAGACGAATACTGTCATCAGTCGGAGAAAACAGTATTGTTGACATCAGGATAGTGACCCTGATGAAAACGATTGTGACGAGGATAGTGAGATAAAATGGACAGATAATAGAAAAATAATCAGAGTAGAACAGTATATAGCCAAGGTAGGAAATGGCAGCAAAAAACAGAATAGAAATAAATTCAGGTGCAGCGTTGACTAGCCCAAGCCACAATTTCCAGTGCCATGACAGAGTATCGGCGGGTGATTCCGGCTGCAACTTTTTCAATATGAAAAACCGAAATAACCAGTCAAAAACAGTGGCAAATGCAAATACAATGAAAAGCATGGAAAGCATGCTGGTGATGCTGGTAAACCCACTGATTCTGGCAAGAGTACGCAAGGTTTTTTTTAGATCGTAGAAGAGTCGAACTTTGTTGATATTAAGAATAGTTAGGCGCCAATAAGCGAGCTGAGAAAAATTTTCAAGAAACAGCTGCATATTGATCAGACTATTTTTTGAAAAATATGCTGTTTTTCCTGTGGGTTGGACACCTTCCTGTAACTTGTCGGCTGACACGGTATTGGTGGAGGGTGGCAACTCGCTGTCTTCAGCTCCACTATTTGCAGTTACAAGAGAGGGCAAAAAAGCAGAAGAGGTTATGACAGGGAAAAAAAAGATGCAAAGCAGGAGTGTAATACCCGTAAAAATGGTCTTTGTTCTGCAATACTTAATCGATGTTGGTTTCGCCATACAATTACCTGATCCAGATAGATTGGTATTTTTTAAGATGCTTGGATAAGTGCCATGGAAGTATATTCAACCATATATTTTTAAACGACCTTCCTGGATTTCTTGTTTTTTATTACAGAAACTCTGGAGTAAGGCACTAATGTTTATCAAACTACTGGTGCAGGAAAATAAGTCAAGATTCAATTGCAGTTAATTGATGCAGGTCAGTTACATTATTAGAGATAAAGTTTCTATTTTATATTCCTGGTGTCTACAAAACGACTTATAATCGGCGCCCTGGGGATGATTTTGACAACATTTCAACTCTCTTTGTCGACCGGAGGGTCAATCACTTACTAACACCCATAAAATGAATTTCACAACAAAGCATGAAAGTTATGTAACAGCGTCTTTGGTGAAAGGATGTAGCTATGGAATACCTGCAAAAAATGAAGGGCAGTGGCCAGAGTCCACCAAACGTTAATCTGGCTGAAGTCCTCTGGTCCTGGATCGGAAGTTTTCCTGGAATCGCCTCGGTTGCTCTCATCCATTTTAAGATGCTCGACCAGGCAGGTCTGATGATGATCATCGGCTCGTTTGGCGCGTCGGCGGTACTGATCTACGGAGCCATTCGCAGTCCTCTGGCCCAGCCAAGAAACCTGATCGGCGGCCATGTTCTCTCTGCAATCATAGGTGTAACAGCTTTTCAGTTATTTAGTCAGCAACCCTGGCTCGCGGCATCACTTGCGGTTTCCACCTCAATAGCCCTGATACATCTCTCCAAAACCCTCCACCCACCTGGTGGTGCCACTGCCCTTGTCGCCGTAATCGGCGGCGATGGTGTACACAGCCTGGGATATCTTTATGTCCTGATTCCAACAGCACTCGGGGCTACCGTGATGCTGCTCATCGCTCTTTCAGTCAATAACATCCCTAAAAACAGGCGTTATCCTGAATTCTGGTTATAAATGATGGCTTTTCCAGAAAAAGGATAAAAAGTCAGAAACTTTTTATCCTTCCCTTTTCATTCTTCAAGTCCTAATCCCTTTCGTTTCATTTTGATTCGTTCGTCTATGAGCTCAGCCGCTTTAAACGGATCAGGTTCTATACCAAAGCAGGCGCCGACCAGATCGTCAAGTCCACTGAGAGCCAGGTTGGTGACAATTGGAGACCCAGTAATATTGGGAGGATGTCCGAGATGGGTGTAGATGCCGGATGCAACAGCGTATGTTCCAATAGTTGCTGCCTTTTCAGAATACCATTCAGGTGATGAGGCGGCCAGCGGCAGGTCAGAAATGGAAACACCTATTTCATTGGCTAATAATGCTGCCAGTTGGAGAATTCTTGCATTGTCAACACAACTTCCCATGTGAATAACCGGTGGGATGCCAAGGCCACCACAGATTTCTTTTAGCCCAGGACCTGCCAGTTCTATTGCTTCAGGAACAAGAAGCCCCGCTTTTCCAGCCGCCGTTGTGACACAACCAGTGACAATAACCAGGATATCTTTTTTAATGAGTTCACGGGTCAAATTCACGTTGCAGTGATCGTGTTTATATTTTGGGTTGTTACATCCCACGATTCCAACAGCACCTCGAACTTTGCCGGCCTTTATTGCATCAATGAGAGGTGTCAATGAACCACCGAGCGCATCAAGCAGAGCTTCATTAGAAAATCCGGTCATAATATCCACAGGGTCGCCGGGGATTTCAACACGATCCGAATTGCGCATGCCATAGCGTTCAATTGCCATCCGTACAACTTTGCGTGCCTGCTCCATGCCGTTATGTATTTCAAATTTTACATGGTCAGCTCCAGTGAACCTGGCTTTATCCGCAGTGGTAATCATTTTGGTATGATAGCAGTTGCCCACCTGTACCAGGCTTGGCATAATACATTGATAATCGGCTACAATAATTTCGACCGCTCCGGTGATAATTGCCAGTTCCGTCATGAGGTGATTACCGGCCATGGGAATACCCCGGCGCATCATCAGTTCGTTGCCTGTGCAGCAGAGACCCGCAAGGTTAATTCCCGCGGCACCTTTTTCTTTTGCCAGATCGATCAGCTCCTGTTCATTGACAGCTTCCAGAATTTTCTCAGAAACAATTGGATTGTGGCCATGGACCAGGATATTGATCTGATCTTTTTTTATAACACCAAGGTTTACCTGTGCCATACGTGGAGAGGGAGTGCCAAACAGAATGTCAGAGATTTCCGTGGCTATCATTGATCCTGCCCAACCGTCACCAAGGGACATTCGGGCTCCGTGCAGCATGGTATTAGCAGCATCATTGTCACAACCCATATGGGTACGATGCATCATCTCAGCAATTTCACGATCTACTCCGCGCGGCATGATACCAAGTTTTTTCCAGCTCTCCCGCTGCTTCTCCGGCACGCGGCATATAAAGCCCACCTCTTCTCGTTTACTGCCAAAACTTTCAAAGAACTCATCGGCCAGATCTTTTGCAACGTCCAATAACTCACGACCTTCAGTGGCAATGCCGAGTTCATCAGCTATACGCAGCATTTTTTTTCCATCTTTGATGTGATAATCCTTTGTCTTATCATGGGCGACCGCATGAAATGCTTCAATGCAATCACGGCCATGATCCGAGTG
>DEIL01000017.1:0-5365 GCA_002352445.1 Desulfobulbaceae bacterium UBA2775 | reverse complement strand
GGTGCTTTTTTACTGATCCGACATGGCCCCATGGTACAGATACGGCAACATACGCCTGATTCTCCGAATTTACAGTGGGGAGTCTGCTGTTCCAGTCTGTCCCAGGCTGTCTCGATTCCATCGCGTTCAGCTTTTCGGAGCATCTGATGAGCATCTTCCCAGATACTCATATCTTCAATGTTTCTAATTTTCTTTGGCATGTGATCTCTCCTGTTTGTAAAGTTTGCTGATCGGAGTATGGCATCTTCTTTTTGCCCTACCGTATCAAGACAAGGTATCAGAGGACGAGAGAGATTACTGTCAGCTGTCTGACAAAGTGGACTTTTTTTGAAATAATTGGGGAAAAGATTGGAAAAACAGAATTTTTTTTATTTTCCATGGATCAGATGTGACCGTAATTTCTTAATAAATCGATATTAGGAATGACATATACGTTGCGATGTTTTTTTTCAAGCACACTATCCTTCAACATGGCACCAACAATTGTGGAAACTGTCTGCCGGGAAGATCCTATAATTGCAGCAAGTTGTGTTGTTGTCAGGTCAAGTTTGATTGTGGTGCCACCTTTGTCCCGACTGCCATTGTGTTCTGCCTCGTAGAGAAAAAAATCGGTCAACCGCTGTTTGATGTCTTTGAAGACTAAGCTGTCAATAATGGAGAATGACTGCTTGAGCAACTCACCGAGAATACGGATTATAGTTCTGGAAAGAGTAGGATGTAATGCCATATATGAGTGTAGCTTTGCAGTAGGCATAACCATAAGGGTTACGTCTTCCAGGGTTTCAACATGGGCACGTGTATGGGTAGCATAAATATCACCGGGTTCCAGGATAGCAAGAGAGAAGTCTTTATCTTCAACTGCAAGATACAGTCGCAGCCGTCCTTTCTTAACAATAAAGACAAGATCCCGTTCATGTCCCGGAGAATAAATTAGGCTGTATTTTTTGTAGTTTATGTCGGTAAATTCTGCGAGAAAATCACTATTTTCCGGCCTGCTGAGCTCGATAAGTAAATTTATGGATGACAGCTTGGTTTTCATCTTGAGTTGAAGAGAAATATTTTTGATGTGAAGATAATTTCACATCAGTATCTGGAGGATCATATGTAAAAATGTAATGTACAATGGGGACAAAATCCATGGAAATGTTTTTCTTACAAATATTGATTTCTCGAAAACTTGCCTTGACAATGAACTCAAAGAATATAGTTTAACATTAATCTATTTAACAATAAATTACTTTCAGGCAATATAATGACCAGGTTCAAAGGGACAAAACAGGAAGTTTCAGCACTGGGGGCTTTCGTAAAATTGATGCGGGCTTCTGAGTCGGTATCATCCGATGTGCATCGCCAACTTGCTGACTTCAGGCTGTCAGTAAGCCAATTTGGAATTCTTGAAGCTTTATATCATCTGGGGCCAATGTGTCAAAAAGATATAGCCGAAAAAATACTCAAAAGTGCTGGGAATATTACGATGGTGGTAGATAATCTTGAGAAGCGTGGTCTCGTTGTTCGTGAGAAAAGTTCTGTTGATAGACGAATCCACCGGATCATCCTGACCGATAAAGGGGGCTTACTGATTGCTGAAATCTTTCCTGACCATGCGAAAAGGATCAGGGAAAGAATGGCAGTACTTTCTGCTGAGGAATTAAAGGAACTAAGTAGACTTTTAAAGAAATTGAAACGACCGTAGAACAAAGCGTAGATTTTCAAGAGGTATAAAATGTTAAATCTAATAAATGCTAAAGACAGACACTTTAGTGATAGTGGGTGGCTGCAAACTTACTGGCTGTTTTCTTTCAGCAATTACCATGATCCACAGAATACAAATCACGGAACGTTGCACGTCTTCAATGACGATATTGTCCAGCCACGAACAGGGTTTGGCACCCACCCGCACCGGGAAATGGAAATCATATCGATTGTACTGCATGGTGAGATGACACATAAAGATACCATGGGTAACAACATGGTACTGAAGCAACACGACGTGCAGCGGATGACAGCAGGAACAGGGTTGCACCATTCCGAATGGAACGAGGGCGAGGATACTGTTGGGTTTTTTCAAATCTGGATTCTTCCTGACAAGAAGGGGCTGGAGCCTTCCTACGACCAGAAAAGATTCGTACCGGAATATTGGAAAAACAGGCTGGCATTGATCTCTTCTCACCTGGTTCAAGATTATGCTGTAAAACTTAACTCTGAAGCACTGATTTATAGAGCAGGTTTGGATCCGGATCGTGAAATATCATATAAATTTGATAGAAATCGCCGTCTGTTTCTTTATCTGATCGAAGGCGAGTTACTTGTGAATGAATTAAGTATTGAAAGGCGCGATCAAGTTCGCATTGAAAATGAAGAACAGCTTTTTATAAAGGCACAGAAAAAGAGTGATCTCATATTAATCGATGTTCCAGATCAGTAATGTACCTGGAAAGTGGCAAATCAATGTAAAAAAACACTCGAAGGAGAATTCAAATGACAGAGATATTAGTTATATACGAAAGTGATTATGGCAATACGGAAAAAATGGCACGCGCTGCAGTTGAGGGTGTCACCTCGGTAACTGGTGCAAAAGCTGTATTAAAAAAGGCTGAAGAAATATCGGCAGATGATTTTGTCGCTAGTGATGGAGTAATTGTAGGCACTCCTGTACACATGGGAAATATGGACTGGCGAATAAAAAAAATGATAGATACCATTTGTTCCGGGTTGTGGATGCAGGATAAACTTAACGGCAAAGTCGTCGGTATTTTTGCCTCAGGGGGTGGATTTGGTGGGGCCGGTGGCGGTGTGGAACTAACTTTCGTTTCATTACTTAACAATTTTGCTGAACTCGGTATGATTTTTGTTCCACTGCCAAAAATGACAGAAGGCTATAAAAAAGGCGGGTTGCACTGGGGTCCCTATGGCCGCTCTGCAGATGAAGACATGAATAATGGTGGAGTTAATGCCGAGGTACTTACTCTCATGCAAAAACATGCTATGCATATCACCCGCACGGCTAACGCACTAAAGGAACAAAATATTTTTTCTTGAACTCTCATAAATCAAGAAGGTGATTATGAGATGTTGTAACGATGCTGACCGATATTCGGGGGAGTTTGAAGATAATTGTAGATATAAATATTAAAATACAATAATTTTAAATAATCCTGGCAGGAAAGAGGAGGAGGAAGATTTTTAAATCATGATATATCGACCCTAGTGATAATGATGGATTTGAAACAGTATTGTCCTGAAAAACTGGTTACCCCAGAGGTTGGGGTTCGGCATATAAAAAATGGTAGCAGAGTGTTCGTTGGGACAGGATGCGGTGAACCCCAGATGCTGATAAAGGCCATGGTGGAAAACCGATTGGTTCAGGATATTGTTATCTATCAGATGCTCTCCTGGACCTTCGGGCAATATATGGATGATGAAGATTTTCTTAATCGGTTTTCCCTGAAGCTTTTTTTCATCAGCTATTACATGCGCCAGGCCGCATTTGAGGGAAAGATTGACTATATTCCAGTCTATCTCTCGCAGATTCCTGAACTCTTTGCTTCAAAGGAGATCGGCCTTGATGTGGCTCTTATCCAGGTGAGTCCACCGGACCGGTTCGGTTTCTGCAGCCTTGGAATTTCCGTGGATATTACCCTTTCAGGCCTGCAGAATGCGAAAATGGTCATTGCTCAGGTCAATCCGGAAATGCCGAGAACCTGGGGAGACAGCCTGGTCCACGTTGATGAGTTGGATTACCTGATTTACCATAAGGAACCCTTGCTGGAGTCGCTTCCCGAGGCCAAAAACCAGGAAGTAGTCTCAAGGATCGGCCACTATATCCAGCAGTTGGTTGAAGACGGTGCTACCCTGCAGATAGGATTCGGCCATCTTCCTGATGCGGTTGTCTCCTATCTGTCTGATAAAAAGGACCTAGGCCTCCATACCCAGGTTCTTACTGACGGGTTGCTCCCCCTGTTTGAGAAAAAAGCGGTGACTAACAGGAAGAAAAACTATCTCCCCGGCAGGGTAGTGACTTCCCTGTGCATGGGATCGAAAAGGCTTTACGATTATGTTGATAACAATCCCATGTTTTATTTCAGATCTTCCGAGTTTGTCAACGACCCCAACGTGATTGCGAAAAACGACAATTTTATCTCCATCAGTTCCGCCCTTGAAGTGGATCTTACAGGCCAGATCTGCAGTGATTCCAAAGGGTATCTTTTTTACAGCGGCATTGGCGATCAGGTGGATTTTATCCGTGGAAGCTCCATGTCCAAAGGGGGCTTCTCCATCATTGTTATTCCCTCCACAGCCCAGAATGGCAATGTCTCCAGAATTGTGCCCCACCTGAGTGAAGGTGCTGGTGTTGCCACCACCAGGGGTGATATTGATATCGTTGTAACAGAATATGGGATTGCTGAACTCAGGAGAAAAAGCATCTACCAGAGAGTTATTGAGCTGGCCCAGGTCGCCCATCCCAAATTCAGGCAGTCACTGATTGAAGAGGCTAAGAAGCGGCGTTATATTTTTGGTGACCAGCTGCCTCCCACAACTGATGATCTGATGTTCCTGGATGTCTACAAACACACCAACACTTTCGCCAACGGCACGACCATTGATTTTCGCCCCCTGCTTCCTTCTGACGAATTCGAGACAAGGCATTTTTTTTATTCCCTCCAGGAAGATACCATCTACGGAAGATATTTCTATAAGCGGAGGGTTTTCTCCAGAGTAATGCTCCAGAAACAATGGGCCAGTGTGGATTACCGCAGGAACATGAGCATTATCGGCTTCAGACAGGTTGGCCGGAGCAAACAGATTGTGGCCATAGGATCCTATTCAGAGTGTGAAAAAAACAAGGCTGAGGTTGCTTTCCTGGTTAAGGAAGACCTCCAGGGACTGGGAATAGGTACTTATCTGCTGGAGATTCTGGAAAACATTGCAAGAGAAAATGGTTACACAGGCTTTGTTGCCACCGTACTTACACAGAATATTAAAATGATCCGGGTGTTCCAGAAGCAGTTTCCCAACCTCACCACTGAGAATACCGGCAACGGAGAGATAGAGATAGACATGATGTTTGAATAAGTCACCAAAGTTGTCCGGGAGAAACTTTTCCACCTGCCGGACAACTTTTTCATCAACTGTTGCACGATGCTATGCGGCATCATGGGGATACCAGAACTTCGCAGTATGTTTTCCTCCATCATCTTTAAAGAGACAGATCACCCCCCACTTCCCTTTTTCATCAATGGTAAAATTTGCTGCAAACATACCACTACCGAAATCTTTAAGGGTAGCAATCTGCTCCTTTCCTGAGGGTGAAATGAGCTTAATTTTTCCCGCCGCCTGAGTGATTTTTTCATTGTCTTTCATAAAT
>DEIL01000046.1 GCA_002352445.1 Desulfobulbaceae bacterium UBA2775 | reverse complement strand
TGAGCCATTGAAGAAAAAGAAGATCGAAAACCATGGGGAGTAGCTTTACCAAGATACCCCATATCACGAAGGGCCTTGCTCATGGCGTTATCAGACATCGGTTTTTCCTGATCACGAACACTTGGGAAGATCAGACCTTCCTTACCAAAAAGAACAGCGGCTCTATTCAAAACCGCGATAGCCTGTTTTGAAAGTGGGACTATATGGGGGCGCCGCATCTTCATGCGTTCTGCCGGAATATGCCATTCATTTACACCCTGGTAAATCTCAGACCACCTAGCATTGCGAACCTCACCAGAACGGCAAGCTGTAAGTGCCGTGAATTGAAGTGCTAATTTTGTGACAGTATGAATTTTTGGGTTTGAAGTGATATCCTTGAGGAGTTGTGACAGGTCCTTATCAAAAACGGCTGGCATATGCTCAACAGTTTTGGTTTTCAATACACCCTGCATGTCAGCCGCTGGATTGTAGGTTGCCCGACCCGTTTGGATGGCATATCGAAAAACGGCATTCATACGTTGCAATACCTTCCGAGCTATCTCTAATGAACCGCGATGCTCTATCTTGCGCAGGATCTTGAGCACATCAGGAGGCGCAATTGCGTCCACAGCTTGAGCACCAATGCTTCCAAACACATTCTTCTGTAAAGTATCTAGAACAGCCTGGGTATGTGCTGAACTCCACGCCCCACGTTGCTGCACAATCCATTCTAAAGCGATATACTTAAAGGATTTTGTTCTGACATCTTTCTTTTGTTCATCTTCAGATATGTTCTCTTGTTTGATTTTCCGCCTTACCTTAGCTGGCTTAATGCCCTGCTTAACAAAAGACCTTGCCTCCAGGTGGTCTTCCCGAGCCACCTTGAGAGAGAGTTCTGGATAACGGCCAATTATAAACATGCCGTTTTTGCCAGCGATTTTGAATCGATACAGCCATCGCTTCACGCCAGTGGATGTAATTTCATAGAACAGCCCTCCTCCATCAGACAAACGACAAGGACCTTTGGCGTTACGAACATCAAGAGCCGTGAGTTTAGGCATACCACCCTCCAAAAAGTGTGTATTTCAATCACAGTTCGATCATGATTTTAAATATACCCTTTAGTATACCCTTTTGACAATGGATTTCTTAGAACGACTTAGGACTAACCTGGACGAAAAAGACAAGAAAAAACCCGCAAACCGTTTCCAGCTGCGGGACAAATGGACTTCACCGGAACTTATAAGACTAACAATTGGTGCCGGAGGTCGGAATCGAACCGACATGGAGTTGCCCCCGCTGGATTTTGAGTCCAGTGCGTCTACCAGTTTCACCACTCCGGCTTTTGAACAATTACAACAAGTTGCCTCATATCACAAAACAACCACAATTCATTTTGTTCCTGATTGAGGAACAGCATATTACTTTGGTGTTTTAAAACTTTCAAGGGCCGCATTGTAAATTTGTCCGATTTGTTGTGAAATATATCCGCCGGACTCTTGCCAGTTACTGGTTGGGGGAAATATTTCGAGTAGTTGACACTATTGAATCAGTTCACCATTTTTCCACTGACCAACATGCTTGGTGCCATCAGGATATGTCACAGTCCCCTTGCCATTCCTTCTGTCATCTTTATATTCACCAATATACTTGGTGTCGTCAGGATATGTTGCAGTCCCCTGGCCACTTCTCTCTCCATTTATAAACTGACCAACATATATTTCACCATTCGCGAATGTATATGTACCCTGACCATCTCGTTTGTCATCTTTCCACTGCCCAACATAACTGGTGCCATCAGCAAAAGTGTACGTTCCCTGACCATCCATTTTGCCATCTTTGTATTGGCCAACATATGCGTCCCCATCAGCAAATGTGAAAGTCCCCTGGCCATGCCTTTTATCATCTTTATACTGACCAACATATTTTGTGTCATCAGAATATGTTCCAATCCCCTGACCATTTCTTTTGCCGTATTTAAACTGACCAACATATGTTTCACCGCTAGTAAATGTAAAAGTTCCCTTGCCAACCATTTTGTTATCTTTCCACTCGCCAGCATATTTGGTGCCATCAGGGTATATCATAGTCCCCTGGCCATTGCTGCAGTCTCCGGAAATGCAATCAGCATTACACTCAAGTGGAAAAATGAAAAGAAAAACAATTAAAATCAATAATCGTTTCATGATAAACCCCAAATAGTAGTTAAGCTGCCAATAGCATCAGCCAAAACGAAAGGGTATTGACACTATTGAGCTGTCTGCAGAAAGACATCCCGCAACTTGTAAGCATAGGCTCCACCCGACCACAGTGCCAGAATGAGCGAAATATAAATTAACACAGTACCGATTTCATGCTGATAAGGAACCGGCAAAACCTCAAGAGGAAAAATAAGAAAACACAAGCCGAAATATTGAAAATTACTTTTAATTTTACCAATTGAACCGGCAGCAACCACCTTTCCTGTTGTTGCTGCCAGACCCCGCAGTCCAGTGACAATAATCTCTCTGCAAATGATGAGAAGGCAGACCCAGGCAGCAATTTTTCCCAGCGGAATAAGCATAATGAGTGCAGTGGTGACAAGAACCTTATCTGCAAGCGGATCCATCAATTGGCCAAAGACTGTTTCAATATGATATTTTCTGGCCACCCACCCATCGACAAAGTCTGTTAAAGCAGCTGTGGCGAAAATGATAAAACTGATCATCTCTATGGTACTATTCTGCTCTATGGAGAACAAAAAAATAAGTACCGGAATGAGCGCAAATCGAAAACCGGTCAGTATATTGGGGATAGTAAGCATTGTTTTATCCCTTAATAGAGAGGGAAATTACTAGCTGCCGGTTTTATAAATTCTATACTGCCTGAGCACTTTCTCCACATAGCGGACAGTCTCCGGTATAGGCGGGATTCCATTTGCCCGCTGAACCTTTCCCGGTCCCGCATTATATGCTGCCAGAGAAAGCTTTACATTGCCTCCAAAGGTATCGAGGAGACGTTTGAAATAGCGCGTGCCCCCATCAATATTCTCCTGTGGATTAAAAGGATTGAAAACACGTAACTCTCTTGCTGTCCCCGGCATAAGCTGCATCAAACCTTGTGCCCCCCGCTTCGAAACAGCCCTGTGATCAAAATAAGATTCGGTATGAATAATCGCCTTAATAAGATACTGGTCAACATTATACCGCTGGGAGACACTTGCTATATCCTTATCATACGCCCTGGAATCATACGATCTCCGCCCTTTGCTGAGAGATCTGCCGTACCTTCTTTTTTTCAACGAAAAGGCGCTGCAATCTGGAGAACCAGGGACATTGGTAAAACTTACCCTTCCCCGCTTATCCTTACACACATACATCGAAGCCAGTCCATCCATTGGGCCGATGAAGAAAACAACGAGGGTAAATGCAAGACAGATACAACCGGAACTTTTTCCCATACCACGCCGCAATTTTTTCACAGGAGAACAATGTTTCCGGTTATCTCTCATCTATCTGGTACGCTTTTCCCAATCGGCGAGAAACTGCTCCATGCCGATATCAGTTAATGGATGTTTCGCCAGCTGGGTTATGACCTTCAGCGGTATGGTCGCAATATCCGCACCGATAAGTGCTGCATCCAAAACGTGCTGGGGACTTCTGACACTCGCCACAATAATCTCACTCTGATAACCATAGTTGTCATAGATGGTAACAATATCGCTGATCAGATCCATGCTCGGAGCACCGATATCATCAAGGCGGCCGACAAAAGGACTGACAAAAGTCGCACCTGCTTTTGCGGCAAGAAGAGCCTGGGCCGCTGAAAAGAGCAGGGTTACATTGGTTTTAATGCCCTCTGCAGTGAGTATTTTCACCGCCTTAATGCCTTCTACAATCATCGGGATCTTGATAACAATTTTCTCATCAATTGCTGCCAGTTTTTTTGCCTCTTCAATCATGCCGGCAGCTTCGAGACTTACCACTTCCGCACTTATCGGACCTTCAACAATTTTGCAGATCTCGGTGATAATCTCCTCAAATGGCTTATCTTCTTTAGCCACAAGTGACGGGTTGGTGGTGACACCGTCTACAAGCCCCATCTCAACACCCTTTTTAATCTCGTCTATATTCGCTGTATCAATAAAAAACTTCATTCACCTTCTCCTTCCTGGCTAATAAATTTCTGGCAGCATTTCTCGCTGCAAAAGTAAAAAGTTTGCTCTCCATTATGATGCTGGACTGCCTGTTGTCTTGGAACCAGTTTCTTGCAGACAGGATCCTCCACCAGCACATCATTGGGCGGCATTTCCTTAAATGCTTTGCCTTTCTGCTGGTCGTCAGGTTCTTTTTTCCGTCCTCCTACCAGCAATCGATAAACGATATAAAAAAGTATCCCTATAATTATAAGCCGGATCGGACTCAAAGCATCATTCTCCTCATTTTCAGACAAGTTTTACATGCCCACACTGGAGACAAGTTTTACATGCCCACACAATTAGAAAATAAATACCACTACTTTTTTCATTATAGTCAACCAATTGGAAATGTCGAACCATTCCTTGGCTGTTTAATGCCTTACGCCTTAAAATCTGTAATAAAAAACAACAAATTCTAAAGTGCTTTTAAACTCAAATGGTTAGTACCTGCGGCAAATAGCGAACGCAGAGAGACCTTCGAGGTACTTATCCCGACGGGTCTTCCCGTTTACCAGGGTTAGCTTTACACACCAAGGCTGCCTTCGTTATTTTCCACGAGGATAACATACATCCAATTGTCTTGAGGTCTGATCAAGTTTCACGTATTCTTTTTGCGTCTGTATGCTTAAATCAGAACTATTTCATTTTATCCGATCTCACTCAGCTGAGCTTATTTGGCCAGTGTTTAGTCCGAGCAACCAGATTGTCCTTTCTGGACATTCACTCAAATCGGGATTAGTATTCATAGCATTATTCCTCATTTTGTAAAACTGCGTCATGCCCATGCCATCTGCCAATATTGACAAAAATCCTGTAATCGGCATCATCATGCTTGATACAGTTTTTCCCAGAATTCCCGGAGACGTTGGAAATCCAGCCACATTTTCCTTTCCGGTACAATATAAAGTCGTAAAAGGTGCCGACCCTAAACGGGTGGTAATAGATGCGGATCCGCAATTGCTGCAACCGTTTATTCAAGCTGCTCGCAGCCTTGAAAGTGCGGGGGTAAAAGCGATTGCCACCAGTTGTGGTTTTCTAGCCATATTTCACCAGGAGTTGGTAGATGCAGTTGATATTCCTGTTTTCACCTCAAGCCTGCTGCAGGTACACTTTGCAGGAGAAATATTAAAAAAAGGTCTGAAGGTAGGCATCCTTACCGCCCGTAGCCAGTCACTGACCCTCCAACATCTTATCGGTGTGGGAATTCAATCTTATCCACTGGCCATCATCGGCATGGACATGGCGGAAGAATTTAGTGCTGTATTTATAGAGGGAAAGAAAAATATTAATGTTGATAAGTGCCGCAAAGAGATCGTATCAGCAGCAAAAAAATTAGTGGCTTCTGACCCGAACATTGGTGCCATTGTCTTGGAATGCACGAATATGCCGCCCTACGCCAGGGCCATCCAAGACACGGTTGGCCTTCCTGTTTTTGATGTAGTCACGATGATAAACTATGCCTACTCGTCTATAAATAGACAAATATTTGCATAATCTACGCAGTTTTTCAGCATGCCGAGACGTTGTGGAAAACTATCGACTGATGTGACACAGTTGAAATAGTATATATATATATGATAAACCCGTAAAAAGATCCCTGCGCGGGAATGACGGAATGGCGAAATATTTGGGTTTTTACGATGCCATCATATATAAAAATATCTACTATACCCAGGATGGTTTCCCATCCTGGGTATACCTTTGGTAAAGGAGATACATATGAAAGAAAAAGTTGTACTTATTACGGCAGGAGGAAGTGGCATTGGTGCCGGAATTGCCCGGGTATTAGCTGACAAAGGCTATAAAATTGCCATCCTCTCTTCATCCGGCAAAGGAGAGGCACTTGCAAAAGAACTTGGCGGTATAGGTATCACAGGTTCAAACCTGAATATCAATGATCTCGAGCGATTTGTTGACACTGCAAGAAACACCTATGGCCGTATTGATTCCGTAATCAACAGTGCCGGTCACGGACCAAAAGGAAAACTTCTGGAATTATCTGATGATGACTGGTTCTTAGGGATGAATGTGTATTTCATGAATGTTGTTCGTATGTGCAGACTGATCACACCAGACCTTGTAGCTGCAGGCGGTGGAGCAATCGTCAATATTTCAAGTTTTGCAGCATTTGAACCGGATCCGAACTTTCCGACTTCCTGCGCATTCAGATCCAGTCTTGCCTCTTTTACCAAGCTCTATTCGGATGAATATGCATCAAAAAATATCCGAATGAACAATATTTTACCTGGTTTTATTGACAGTTTGCCGGAAAAGGATCATTTTAAGAAACGTATCCCATTAGGACGCTATGGAACTGTTCAGGAAGTTGCTGCAACAGCAGCATTCCTTCTATCGGAGGGTGCCACATACATTACCGGCCAGAATATTCGAGTTGACGGCGGTATCACTCGTTCAGTCTAACCCGAATAAATCGGTATTTTAAAATGCTTGGATAAGTACCTTGGCGGTATATGGAACATCATAATTTCAAAATCTACTCCTTGATTTCTTGTTTTTTATGACAGAAGTTCAGGAGTAAGGTACTAAACACAGTGGTACTACAAGACTCTCAACTATATTGCACTTTTGCACTTAACCTTCAATTTTTGCGGCTGACAATCAGACTATGCCCACGACGAAACAAGTAAAAAAACCCGGCGAGAGAAGTGATCTTGCGCATAAAGCCTATATGGGAATGCGCCAAATGCTGCTGTATAATGAGATTCTGCCGGGGCAAAAGATAAAATACCAGGATCTCGCGGACAAGCTTGGCATAAGTATCACCCCTGTTATCCATGCTTTAAAATGGCTGGAATTCAAAAATATCGTTCGCTATGAACATAATAAAGGGTACTACGTCAATGAGGCTGACCCACAGGAAATAAAAGAAATTTATGAAACACGCCTTGTATTGGAAGTTGCCATACTCTCAAAAACTCTCGCCAATTTAGACGACAGCGGAATCCAACGCTTGCAGGCTGCGCTTGACGCTTTTGAGGAAAAGGTCAAAGAGGCAGACTATTATGGACGCCTGATATCGGACATGAAGTTTCATTTTACCCTTGCATCCCTTTCTCAAAGCCGCATACAGCTGAGAATATTGGAGGAACTGTTTGACCTTCTGTTTCTTAGGTACAGCCATAATCTGGTAATTACCAGCATCAGTGAAACATCCCTTCAGGAACACCAGGAAATATTTGATAGTCTCGTGGCCAGGGATCTGCCCAGGCTACAGCAGGCGCTGTCTAATCATTTGGAAAATGTGAAAAACCATATAATTGAGAATCTTGATCGTATGGTTGTTAAGAAAAAAGAAGCCGTGTTTGATTTTCACTCACTTTAATCAATATTACTGTAACCACTTATGTCCCTTAAAAAATAGAGTTATTACGAGTTCATCAACTATATGAAGGAGAAAACTATGATAAAAATATTAATCTACGGCTGTGGCGGCACAATGGGCCATGTGCTTGCTAATATGGCCCAGGATGCTTCAGACATTGAAGTTGTAGCGGGTGTAGATCCTGTTGCAGATGCAACATCGTTTCCTTTTCCCGTTTATGCTGAACTCGATTCTTGTGATGAAGCTTTTGACGTAATCGTTGACTTTTCCAGACCGGAATCCCTGGCAGACCTCCTGAAGGGAGCACTTCAAAAGAAAAGTCCTCTCATTATTGCCACCACCGGGCATACAGCTGAAGATAAGGCAAGCATCAAAACATATGCCGAGTCACTTCCACTTTTTCAGGCTGCCAATATGTCTTTAGGTATTAATCTCATGTCTGATCTTATCCATAAAACTGCCTCGGTTTTAGGAGAGCATTATGATGTCGAGATTATTGAAAAACATCACAATTTAAAAAAGGATGCTCCCTCAGGGACTGCTTACCAGCTTGCAGAAACGATCAATCAAGCATTTATGAACTCTAAAAATTATGTGTTTGATCGTCACACAAACACTGAACCGCGCAGTATTCACGAGATCGGTATCCATGCTGTACGAGGCGGAACCATTGTTGGCGAGCACCAGGTGCTGTTTGCAGGGACCGATGAAATACTGGAGATTCGGCATAACGCATACTCCAAGCAGGTTTTTGCCGCTGGTGCTCTGCAAGCTGTACGTTTTATGGTTGGCAAATCGCCGGGATATTACACCATGAAAGACATGATCGCTGAGGAGAGTACAATAACACACATGTACACAAGTGATGAGGAAGCTCTGGTGTCGATGGATCATATTCCATACGACCCCGTTAAGATCACCCGGATATTCAAAACGATTGGTGAACAAAAGATCAATCTCGATATGATCAGTCAAACAGCACCGGTTCAGGAAAAGGTGAGCATATCTTTTACAATACCACGCAAAGATGTAGAGCCAACAATGGCAATTCTTAAAAGCTTCCAGAGCTCGTGGCCGGAACTCCAGGTCGATGTACTTACGGAAATTACCAAGATAACCGTGCAAGGGCCTGGCATGGAAGTCCAGTCCGGTGTTGCAGCCCGGGTATTTGAAGTGATGACCAGCAAGGGCATCGCCTTGAAAGCTATTACAACTTCAGAAACAAAGATTTCCTATATTATTCCAGAAAAAGACCGACTGGTGGCGATAGAGGCTATCAAAACCACATTTGGTATCTGAACATCTTCACCTCCAGTAGCCTACACCTCCATTTCACAGGTACTACCTAATCCCGTTTACCGGGGTTAGGTAGTACCTGCCCATGATGCATTGGCACACTAAGTGTGCCAATGCAGGATAATTTACTTCATTGACCGACGAAAAATTCTTGACAAATTTTTCTCACAAGATAATTTATAAGATATTTTATAAGATATTTTATAAAATACTGCAGTGTAAGGACGTAGAGTGATTGTAGTCTCGTTATATAGTTCAGTGTCCCAAACCCATTTGAATAGTGGTTTGGAAATTAAACTAGTTCATTAAAATGGAGGAAAAAATGAAGAAAATTACGTCATCCGCTATTTTGACCCTGGTCCTGTCCGCACTGATATTTTGCGGACTGCCAATGACAACATCAGCAGAGGAGTTAAAGCCTACTACAATGACCTGGGTCGCAGGAGGTGTTGGTGGGGGCTGGTATGCACAGGCAGGTGGTCTTGCGCGTCTCATCACCGAGAAAGAGCCCAAGATTATTCTCAAAGTTGTTCCGGGCGGTGGTGTAGTCAACCCTGTACGTCTTTCCAGAGGTAAAGACGGTCTCGCCTGGGGTGTTACGTTTGTGGATAAAATGGCATTTGAAGGGATGGCCCCTGTTTATAAAAGCCCCAATCCAAACGTACGGGCTCTCGGAGCCATATTTGGTATCTCATATATTCACATATTGGCAGCAGCTGATCAGGAAATTAAAACATTTGGTGAATTGGCTGACATGGTCAAGGCAGGCAAAAAGATCAAAGTGGCAATGCCGATGAAAGGAACCTCCGACCTCCCTCTTGTCAAGCAGATACTGAACTTTTACGGCATATCTTTTGAGGCAATCAAAAAAGCAGGCGGCAAAATTCAACAGGCCGTCTATGCGGATATGGTCAGTTTATACAAAGACAGACATGTTGACTTTGTCTTTACCCACCTGGGATTACCGGGGGCGGCAATCACAGAAATGACAATGAGCCGTGACAGTGTGCTGCTGGAAACCTCCAAAGAATGTATCGACAAGCTGGCTGAAGACCTTGGTACCATCGGGACTGCATCCGGGAAAGCACAAATCAAGGGGGGAACCTACAAGGGGAACCCTGACGACGTACCTGCAGTAACCACCGCTGCTGAACTGCTTGCCAGCAAGGATGTGCCTGAAATCGTAGCCTATACGATCCTGAAAACAATCAGTGATAATATTGAAGAGGCGTATAAAATAAATAATAAGAACAGGACATTTGACCCGAAAACAGGATGGGTCAATGTAGCAGTTCCACTGCACCCCGGTGCTATCAAGTTTTATAAAGAAAAAGGATATATGGAATAGTCAGTTTGACCACTGATGCCATCACTAGGAGCAGCAAACAATGGCTGCTCCTAGTGTAACATTACTCCAGTAAAAAGGAGAATAAAAGTGCGAGAATTTAAGGGACTACAAAAGTGGATTATAGGGGGATGGCTCGTTGTATTATCATCTTTCCAACTTTATACAGCTATTTTCGGTATCTTACAGCCAAGACCACAACGCGGTATTCACTTGATGTTCCTGTTGCCTGCCGCTTTTATACTCTATCCTGCTACAAAAAAACTGATCGCCGATAACAAGATCCCTATCTATGATTGGGTCTTGGCGGGTCTAGCGCTAATTCCACCAATATATCTCATCATTAACAACGATTACCTCACCGAACGTTTGAAGTTTGTCGATCCGGTACTCCCTATCGAGTTAATCCTTGGTACAATCAACATTATTTTACTGCTCGAGGCAATCCGCCGAGTCGTGGTACCAGCCATGGCGATTCTCATTGCATCTTTTATCGGTTTCCTCTATGTCGCACCCTATCTTCCAGGTGTTTTTTACAGTAAAGCTCCGTCTTTCTCCGACCTGGTAGAAATGCACTATCTGATAACCGATTCGGGTATATACGGTGCAATCACCGGTGTTACCGCTACCTTTGTGGCACTGTTCGTGATATTCGGTGCCGTCATGGAAACAACCAACACGGGCCGCTTTTTTACTGACCTGGCTTCTCGACTGGCTGGAAAAAGTAGAGGTGGGCCGGCAAAAATTGCTATCATCAGTAGTGGTCTGTTCGGCTCCATCAGCGGTGTCGCCGCCGCCAACGTCTATTCTACCGGAACCTTCACGATACCTCTGATGAAACGGTTGGGGTATCGATCTAGTTTTGCCGGAGCCGTTGAAGCATCAGCATCTGTCGGCGGTATGATGATGCCGCCGGTCATGGGTGCGGGTGCATTTGTCATGGCCGAAATAACCGGTATTCCATATGTAAAAATCATCATAGCAGCTACCTTGGGATCTATTCTCTATTACATCAGCCTGATATACAGGGTCCACTTTACTGCGTTAAGAGATCAACTCAAAGGAATGGATGAAAAAGATGTCAGACCTTTGAAAGCCATTCTGAAAGACTGCTACCTCCTGATCCCCATGGTCGCACTGGTGGTTATGCTTCTTATCGGCTATTCACCTTTTCGGGCTGCTATAGTAGCCATCGCCATATGCTTTCTATCCAGTTTCTTGAAACGTGAGACCTGGATGACCCCTCGAAAGATATGGGATACACTACGGTTAGGCGGTCAGAACATGATCATGATTGCCATGGCCTGCGCGGGAGCCGGCATGGTGGTCAGCATTGTCACCCATACCGGTCTGGCACTGGGAATTGCCAGTGTCATT
>DEIL01000259.1 GCA_002352445.1 Desulfobulbaceae bacterium UBA2775 | reverse complement strand
ATCCGACCGGAGAGTTGTTCACCGGCAGCATTTGGAAACTTTACCGAGTGACTTTTCATAGGATTTATATTCCTTTAGCTCCAGCTAGGAATCAACTGTTGGACAAGACCATCAGCTGGTGACGGCCCCTTCAGCAGCAGAAGAAACTAAACGAGCATATTTAGCCAGAACTCCACGGCTGTATCTATCCGGCGGAGCTTGCCACTTTTCACGCCGTTTCATCAGCTCAACCTCGCTGACCAGCACGTTCAATTCCTCTCTGTCCAGGTTAATTTCGATCTGATCCCCTTCACACACCAGAGCTATATTCCCACCACTCTGGGCTTCCGGGGCGACATGACCAATCATGATGCCATGGGTTCCACCGGAGAAGCGCCCATCAGTGATCAACGCGACACTGTCGCCCAGCCCTGCACCCATCAATGCTGCTGACGGCGACAACATTTCTCGCATCCCCGGGCCACCTTTGGGCCCTTCATAACGTATCACAATGATATCTCCGGGATTGATCTGCCCCCCTAAAATTGCGCTCAGGGCAGACTCTTCTCGATCAAACACTCTTGCCGGCCCACTCATATTATTTAAATCTTTACCACTCTGCTTAAGTACGCAACCACCTCCAGCTAAATTTCCATAGAGAATCCGGATATGTCGGCCTGCAGGTGCATAAGGAGTATTGACAGAAAATAAAACATCCTGCTCAGATGGAAAGCAGGGGGCACTCCGTAAATTATCGGCTATCGTTTTACCAGTCACGGTTAAACAATCACCATGCAGAAAACCAGCATCAAAGAGGGTTTTCATTACCATCGGTACTCCACCAAGACGCTGCAGGTCATTCATCAGATAACGCCCGAAAGGCTTAAAGTTTCCAAGTAATGGAACCCGAGCAGTTATCACAGCAATATCTTTGAGCGTCAAATCCACATTTGCCTCCCTGGCTAACGCCAGAAGATGCAGAATTGCATTGGTAGAGCCCCCAAGAGCCCAGGCAACTGTCAAAGCATTTTCAAAGGCTTTGCGCGTCATAATCTGCCGGGCTGTAATACCTTTTTTAAGTAAGTTCACCAAGGCCCGAGCACTCTCCCCGGTATCTTTGCACTTGTCCACAGAAATGTGATTATTTCTGTCTGCAGCCATATTAGATGAGGAACCGGGAATACTCATACCCAGCGCCTCGATTGCTGCGGCCATGGTGTTGGCCGTATACATCCCACCACAGGAACCGGCACCGGGACAGGCATGACATTCTATAGTATGCAGTTCCTGATCATTAATTTTACCTGCCGAATATGCGCCGATGCCTTCAAATGCACTGACTATATTCAGATCTTTTCCACCGTGTTGACCTGGCAGGATACTCCCCCCATAAAGGGTTAACCCCACCAGATCATTCCGCGCAATCGGCATTAACGCGGCCGGGATGGTTTTATCGCAACCCGACAGGGTAATGACACCATCCACCTGATAGCCTTCTGTCATCAACTCAATAGCATCAGCAATCACTTCCCGGCTGACCAGCGAATATTTCATCGCTTCAGTTCCCATGGAGATCCCATCAGAGACGACCGGTGTACCAAAAACAATTGCCTTACCCCCAGCGGCTTCAATCTCTCGCTGCAACAGATCACCTAAGTCACGGATATGATCATTGCATGGAGTTCCATTGGAGTAGGGTACTGCCAAAGCGATCAATGGCTTGGTAAAATCCTCATCTGTAAACCGTACCGCCCGCAACATGGTCCTTGAAGCAGTCCGCTCCACCCAGCTTGGCTGTCCTTGCTTACCGGTTATTTGACTACTGCGTTTTTTCATAGACAGACCCTTATTAATAACCGCTATTTCTCCAGCGCTGTCACTCCCGTCCTGGCAATTTCAATAATGTGCTCTTGACCAACTTCATCAAGAAAAGCATCAATCATACGGGTTGATCCGGCAACCTGGAGAATATGGATATCCTCACTCTTTTGTTCAAGAATCTCAAAATTGTAACGCCCTTGGAAATCGTTCAGATGTGTAGCATCAACCTCCAGCTTAACAATCGCAACTTCCCGCCAGTAGCTGTGGTCTGTATCCAGCTCCTTGGCAGAAATCACCTCGGTAAACTTTTCCAGTTGTTTGATGATTTGTGTAACTTTAGCCTCGTCATCTTCCTGCAGAGTAATCGTCATGCGACTGACTCCGGGAATGCGTGAGCAACAGACAGTTAAAGTATCAACATTATACATTTTTTTGCGAATCAACATTGATACCTTGTTCAACACCCCGGGATGATCAAGGGTAAAAGCTAAAATAGAGCGTCTTTTCATGCTGTCTCCCCTTCCGCTGGCTTTCCTTTCCTCTCTCCTTGAGGAGGACTGATAATCATATCTTCAAATCCGCCGCCAGAAGGGACCATCGGTAAAATAACTTCTGCCGGATCACAGATAAATTCAATAACCATAGCCCCCTTATGGTCTATGGCAGCCTGCAAAGCGGGCGTCACATCTTGCAATTTTTCAACTCTACGGTGGGGGATACCGTAGGCCTGTGCTAATAATTTAAAATCTGGACTCTGCATTGG
>DEIL01000149.1 GCA_002352445.1 Desulfobulbaceae bacterium UBA2775 | reverse complement strand
TGTTGCCCGACTTATCCTTGAACAGGCACAGTGAAGAACCGGTCAGTGATTCGCTGATCACAACCACCTTTAACCCTTCAAGGACATGAAGAAGACCGTCGCTTATGTCTACCTGCCTGGACTTGCCTGTTTTGGTCTTACTTATCACTCCATTCTTAAATGATTTCCTAACAACAATATAACCGGACTTGAAATTGATATCGTCAAGATCAAGTGCAAGCGCTTCACCGAGCCTCAGTCCTGACCTGAATAGCATGAAAAATAAAGGATGGAGTCGGGGCCGGTATTTCATGATGGCACTCAATGCGGCGTTTGCCTCGTCAACTGTGAATATCTCTGGGCTATCATGTTCTTTCTTTTCCAGGCCGAGATTGCGTGTTGATCCGTCTGCAGGGTTGGTTCCTGTATAATAACCTTCGTCAATGGCGAAATTACAAACCCCTGAGATAACATTCTTGGCTGCAGACACAGTGGCAGGGGATCTCTTTATACTGCGAAGGACCGAGCGAATCTTTGGTCTGTCAATTTGACTGAGGGGTATTGCACCCAGACGCTTGTTTATATGGGTTGACTGAGGTTAATCTCGAAACTTTTCAGTTATAAATTGCTCCTTTGGGAGTGAGATATTGCGCTATGATCAAAATAAAGCTGTTCAGGAAGAAGTTTAACCTATGAGGGATGCTTTCCAGCTGAAGCTTGCCAAAGGACATCTTTCTTTGCTGAAATACTGATCAAGTAAGGATCTATCAGGAGATTGTGTACCACTAGGCTGCACGAAAGCTGAGGGTTACCTCGTAGTAGTGATGAAGTCTCTGTAATGGAGATGGAGTGGAGGGGGGTAACACGTCCAAAGTTGCAAATTGGTCAACTAGAAATGGGAGGAACCAGTGAGTAATGCAAATCTCACTCAAGGGGTAGGACTTGAGAAACCTGGTGAGCCCGAGAGGAGCAAGTCTGGTTCTGTGAGAGCCTGGGGGTGGAATACCCCCAGACTATTCTACTATTGATTCGAAATAACTATAAGTCTTCAATAGTGTCATTGCATAGAAGGTTTATTGAAATTTAAGCGATGATGCATCCCGCTTGGCTGTGTTGTGGAAATTCAAATACACCAGTACATTATGACGTTTCAAAACCTTACCAAAGCTGGACGTCTCAAAATCGCAGATGGGACTATATGCTTTTGTCCAAGGGTGCCACTTGTTAATTGGGTCAGTTAAGGGTCTGTATGTATCTGTTACAACAATGTGTAGAGAGCGCGCCTTTCTTATCTATAAATACACGTGGTAGGTGAAGTTTACAATATGATATTTTTACGTGTCATGGAAGAGGAAAACTGCGTATAACATGACGGGTCAAAATGAACAAAATAATTTTTCCTTTCATTCGGAGGAGCAATTGGTTTTTATAAATGATGATAAAACAGTCATATGGTGGATGTTGTACGGCAGATGAATTATTGAATGGTCGGTGAATAATCTGTTGACAAACAAAAAAGAAGGCTGTACAAAAGGGATATACAACAAGCCGTATTCCAATCCTAAATTTTCCCAAAGGGTCTTCATGGCTGGCAGGAAAAATAAAAATGCAGAACTGAGAAAACCAGAAATCTTAGAGGGTTACTATCGTGTTCTTATTAAGGAAGGGTTGGAAGGCACTTCAATCAGCAAAATCGCCAAACATCTGGGCATTCACCCCAGTCTTATACTGCATTATTTCGAAAGTAAGGAAAACCTGAAACTCGCGGTCATTGAGTTAATGATTTCCAAATACAAAGCTCGACACATGATCAAATTTGATCACATTGAAGATGATGCAGATCGATTTACTGCACTAATCAATATGATTTTTAGCTATGAGTGGTCACGAACTGTCGACCCCGGGGTACACTTTGGATTTTATTATCAAAGTTTTAGAGACAGCAAAGTTTCAAGTTTATTTCAAAACATGTTTCAGTGGTTCCGGGATTACCTTCATGACCAATTTGTTATTTTCAACAACAAGGGAATTATCGAGGTCAACGATGAACGGAAGGCTGCGGATTTCATTATGACCCTAATGGAGGGCATGGAATTTCACGCACAATTTTTAGGCCAGGATGCGCCGTTTGAGGAGTTTGCAGAAACTGCTAAGAAATCTGCTCGCGCTGTACTGAAAAACTGGGTTTTATAGCATTTCAGTAACTGACCATTCAGTTACTAATATAGTTTTGAATCAAAGGGGATTGGCAATATATTATTAACCAATCGTTCAGTTAATAATATACTACTAGTCAAAACCAAGTTGTGTTAGGCCATTTACCGTCGACAAGCAAGAACAACCAAGTATTAACTGAACGATTAAACAATTTCAAAATAAAAATAATTAAACGTTCAATAAACAGAAGGTTGTTGATCGATATAACACGAGACTGCTGAACTGGTTATGACAAACACTGCTTCATGCAGAAAAGAGTGAATAAAAACTAAGAGGAGAATTCTCAAATGACAAAGACAAACGACACACCAAGCAGCCGTGATATAGAAGCTGCTTTGAGCGAAGCAAACAAGATGGTTGATCTAATAAAAACTCCAGACGCTGAAGTTACGGACGATGAGCGTCGATGGGTGGCGGAATCGACGTATCAGAACTTTGCAGACCATATCAATAAGGGTTTTCTGGAATATCGCAAATCAGTGACCGAGACAGAAGATTTTGCCCTGACCGACTGGCAGGGTGAGGGGTCAATTCTCAAGGATGTGATGGGACGTGAGTATATTGATATGTTGGGTGGTTTCGGTCTCTACACACTAGGGATTCGTCATCCAAAAGTTATTGCCGCAGTAAAAGCACAACTCGACCGGAGCCCGCAGTACAGCCAGGAGATGCTTGATCCACTGCGCGCGCATCTTGCAAAAGTGATAGCAAAATTGACCCCCGGTGATATCCAGTATGGTTTTTTTGCAAACAGTGGAACCGAGGCTGTCGATGGTGCAATGAAACTCGCTAAACTTTATACCGGGGAAAGTGGTTTTATCTCAACCTTGAAAGGTTTTCACGGGAAATCACTTGGTGCATTATCGCTACTGGGTAAAGCTGTTTTTCGTAAACCCCTGTTACCATTGCTGGATGGTGTCCGGCAGGTACCTTTCGGTGATGCTGATGCGATTGAACAGGAACTCAAGGCTGCTAAAGAGGTTGGTGATGGTATTGCCGGTGTAGTCGTTGAACCTATCCAAGGTGAGGCTGGCGCGATCGAGCCACCGGATGATTATTGGCCGAGGCTCCGACAAATTTGTGACAAATACGAGGTATTGCTGATTGCAGACGAGGTACAGACTGGTTTTGGTCGCACAGGGAAAATTTTCGGAGTTGATCACTGGGGAGTAACTCCTGACATTATGTGTTTTGGTAAGGCCCTTGGTGGTGGTGTTATTGCTATGTCAGGATTTTTCTCAACGGCAAAAATTTGGAAGTGTTTGGAACCGAATCCATTTATGCATACCACAACCACAGGCGGAAATCCGGTAGCATGTGCAGCAGCACTTGCCCAGATCACGGTACTTCTTGAGGAAGGCCTTGCTGACCAGGCTGCAGAGAAAGGTGAATACATCAAGAAAAAGGTATTAGAACTGAAGGAAAAATATCCTCATATTATCAAAGGTATCAGAGGCCGTGGCTTGCTTCTTGGTATGGAATTTCCCAATGATGAAATTGGCTACAAAGTGGCTTCCGGGCTTTTCAGTCGTAATGTTTTGACTGCCGGAACCCTGAACAACGCCGAGACTGTCCGACTTGAGCCTGCCTTGAATATTCCCTACGAGTTGATTGACGAGATGTTGAAGCGCCTCGAAGAAACTTTTGAGAGTTTTGGCTAGACCAAAAAATCCATCAATAGCTTGAAATAGCGGAGGAAATTATGAAATTTCTTAGAGTTAATATGACCACTCAAACGGTACAGTGGGAAGATGTACCGAAGAAATATTCCACATTGGGAGGGCGGGCCCTGACCTCCATAGTGGTGAATAGCGAGGTGCCCGCCACGACTGATCCTCTTGGAAACGAAAATAAACTGATTTTCGCTCCAGGATATTTTACCGGCACAACGCTTGTCAATACCGGCCGCCTTTCAGTGGGGGCGAAAAGCCCTCTCACAGGCGGCATCAAGGAAAGTAATGTAGGTGGAACTGTAGGATTTTCGCTGGCAAAGCTTGGAATCAAAGCAATTATTGTCGAAGGAAAAGCCGCTGATGAAAGCTCTTTTGTCCTAAATATTGAGGATGAAGAAGTAGCTACCTTGGTAAGGAGTGATGAACTAAAAGGGATGCGAACTTATGCTGTTGCCGAGAAGTTGCATGCCAAGTTCGGTGAGAGTAAGAGCGTTACCTGTATTGGACCGGCAGGTGATTTCCAGCTTCTGTCTGCCTCGATCCAGTCTACCGATCTTGATGGACGTCCCTGCCGTGCAGCTGGCCGTGGTGGGCTTGGCGCAGTCATGGGTTCCAAGGGATTGAAAGCAATCGTTGTTGACCGCACGGGAAGAGTTTCTGAGGAAATGGCTAATCTGGAGCGCTTTAAGCAAGCATCAAAAGCCTATGCAAAAGATGTTAAGGCCGATGAGTTCAGTGGTGAGATTCTCCCTGAATTAGGCACGGCAGTACTTGTTGAACCAATCAATGCTGCTGGTGCTTTTCCTACCAATAATGCACGGATGGGCCAGTTCAAGGGTGTTGAAAAGCTTAATGGTGAGACCATGGCAAAACTCATTAAGGAGCGTGGTGGAAAAACGAAGCATAAGGGGTGCTCCCAGTGCATCATCGACTGCTCCAACGAATTCGTCACCGAAAAAGGCGAGTACGTAACCTCATCTCTTGAGTATGAAACTATTTGGTCGATGGGTGGGATGATAGGCAATGATAATTTAGACGCCATTGCCAGACTCGATTTTCTCTGTGACGATATAGGTCTTGATACCATGAACACAGGTGTTGCGATAGCGGTGGCTTTTGATGCCGGATACGGTGAGTTTGGTGATGCAGAGGTGGCGATCAGACTGGTTGAAGAGGTTGCTGCGGGAACGAAAATGGGGATGCTGATCGGCAATGGCCCGGACGCGGTCGGAATTCATTTTAATCATGATCGTGTACCCACCGTCAAAGGGCAGTCGATTGCAGCGTATGACCCGAGAGCAATTCAAGGGATGGCTGTCACCTATGCTACAACGCCGATGGGTGCTGACCATACAGCAGGTTGGGTTGTAGATCAGAACCTGGAAGCCTTTGGAGGTACCGTTGAGCCCCACGGTCCAAAGGGGCAGGTTGAAATTTCCAGAAATACCCAGATACATATGGCAGCAGTAGATACAGTGGGGATTTGTGATTTTGCTCAGTCCGGATTGGCAACGGACGAGGGGATTGGAAACGTTTTTACCATGATGAGTGCAAAATCAGGATTATCCTTTGGGGAAAAAAATTGGGCTGAACTTGGTAAGACTGTTATCAAAGTGGAACTGGAATTCAACCGTAAAGCTGGCCTTACCAATAAGGACGACCGTTTACCCTTAATGTTCTACAACGAGCCGTTGCCGCCATATAACGTAGTTGTGAAGGTAAGCGATAAGGACATGGATTCAACCTTTGACTATTGATGAGTTGTGATGAAGGCACTTGTGAGGCTTTACGGTACTCTTCCAGAACACTATCCTGACAACTATCCGGATGGAGGTTTGGAAGTTGAGATCTGGGAAAATATTTCCGTTGCAGAACTCGTTGAACTTGTGCAAGTGGCCCGAGAACATGTTGCTATTGTCTCCATTAACGGCATGCTGTCAAAAGCAGATGATGTTATACCCGATGGAGCCCAAGTAAAGTTTTTTCAATCAATTACCGGCGGATGATCGCGACGGATGAAAACTACAATGACAAAAATTTAAAAGGGAGAAAAATTATGGAACATTTTGGAATTATAAGCTTAATCCCGGCTTTTACAGTGCTGGTGTTAGCGTTGGTCACTAGACGCACTTTTGAGGCGTTGGTGGGAGGAACACTCCTCGGTTTTATTATTCTGAACAAACAGAATTTTTTTGGTGCATTTGTTGACGCATCTTTAAAAGTGATGGCTGATGCAACTATCGGATGGATTATTCTTGTCTGTGGATTGTTCGGTAGCCTCATCGCACTGTTGGTCAAATCCGGTGGAGCGCTTGCCTTCGGTAATTTTGTTGTTGGCTTTGTGAAAGGCAGGAAAAGTGCTCTGATGACCACTTGGGCACTGGGGTTGGTAATATTTATAGATGATTATCTCAATGCGTTGACAGTCAGCGCTGCAATGAAGAAGGTAACGGACAAATTTCGGGTATCACGTGAAATGCTGGCATACGTGGTAGATTCAACCGCCGCACCTGTATGTGTTATTATACCATTTTCCACCTGGGCAATTTATGTGTCCGGATTACTTGAAAAAACGGAAGCTGCTGAAGTTGGCAAAGGGGTATCGGTTTATATAAGTGCGATACCCTATATGGTGTATGCCTGGGTAGCAGTTCTTGTGGTCCCACTGGTCGCCCTTGCCCTCATCCCGGTGTTCGGTCCTATGAAAAAAGCCGAGGAAAGAGCGCAGGAGACCGGGGAGGTTATCCCTCCGGGAACCGGTAAGATTGCAGCTCTTGAAGATGATATAGCAGAGGCTGCCAAAACGAATCCAAAGCTTTACAATTTCCTGGTACCGATTGTTCTGCTCATCTTTGCGACATGGTATTTTGGCGTAGATGCCCTGAAAGGTGTCGTTGTCGCCATAGTTGCTGCCGGTATTATGTATGTTGCTCAAAAATTATTGAGCATGAATGAGGTATTCGACACCATTATCGAGGGATTCAAGACCATGATTTTTCCTTTGGCAATCGTTGTTGTCTCTTTCATGCTTAAAGAAGTAAATGACGGCCTCGGTCTGACCACTTATGTCATCGAAACTGTAAAGCCGATTATGAGTGGCAGTATGCTGCCAGTCGTCACCTTCCTATCATTATCCATTATTACTTTTGCCACCGGTTCTTTCTGGGGTGTTTATGCCGTTTCCTTTCCTATTGTCATTCCACTTGCACTGGCAATGGATGCCAACCTTGGCCTGGCAATAGGTGCGGTCATTTCTTCAGGGGCATTCGGTAGCCACGCTTGTTTTTACGGAGACTCTACGGTGTTGTCTGCGACAGGCTGCGGAGTCAGGCCCATTGATCATTCTCTCACACAGATTCCTTATGCGCTGGTAACGGCTGGAATTTCGGCTGTGATATTTATTATTTTAGGAATTGTAATCGGTTAACGGGTTGTAGGTTGTATTTTGAAGATTCATGTTTGTGTAATGAATCAACTGTATAAGGAGGACTGAACCGTGAGGAAAGTAACTGTAGCTGCAACACAGATGGCAATCAGTTGGGATTTAACCAGTAACATGGACAAGGCAGAAACACTTATACGCCAGGCAGCCGGTGAAGGTGCCAATATTATTCTTATTCAGGAATTGTTCGAAGCGCCATATTTTTGCATCGAGCAGCAAGCCAAACATTTTGATCTGGCTACAACTTTGGAAGAAAATGCAAGTCTAGTTCGCTTCCAACAGTTGGCAAAGGAGCTGGATGTAGTTTTACCGTTCAGTTGGTTTGAAAGGGCAAATCACGCTTTTTACAACTCTATTGCCATGGTGGATGCGGGTGGTGCAGTTCTTGGCATTTACCGCAAGACTCATATTCCTAACGGCCCGGGATATCAGGAAAAGCAGTATTTTAATCCCGGTGATACCGGTTTTAAGGTTTGGAACACTAGATACGCCAACATAGGGGTAGGAATTTGCTGGGATCAGTGGTTTCCTGAATCCGCTCGTTGTATGGCACTCAAAGGGGCTGAAATTCTTATGTACCCGACAGCCATTGGTTCAGAACCCCCACCGGCCCCTCCACTGGATAGTCGCCGGCATTGGCAGCGTGTTATGCAGGGACATGCCGGAGCCAACATCATGCCGTTGATTGCCTCCAATCGAATCGGCAGGGAAGTTGCGACAGAAGATGAAAACTGTCACATCACTTTTTATGGCTCATCGTTCATTGCCGATCACACTGGGAAAAAAGTCCAGGAGGCAAACAGAAGTGACGAAGCTGTACTGGTTCATACTTTCGATCTTGCGGAAATCCGGCAGTATCGTGAAAGTTGGGGGGTTTTCCGTGATCGACGTCCTGAACAGTATGGCCCACTCCTCACCCTGGACGGTGAGACAATGTCATAAAGAAAATACCTAACCGCAGTGATTACTTTTGCATGGCTATCGCCGTGTTGGAATCTGTTTTTCTTGATAGGAAGGTAATTGGTGTGAATGCTTACGCTGTTAACTTGGGGGGTGGCGGAATGCACTGCATCACTGCCCATGAACCGGTAGATTTGTAAGGCAAGTAGGTTCTTATCCCACCTGGTCACCGACCAGTTTGCCTATTTGATTATGGGTGGGCAAAAAAAGTAGACGGATTTATTGAATTTTTAAATAAATCCGTCGACCTGTTCTAAAAAACACCTGAGGCAGTCAAGAGCATATTGTATTGACTGGAGATGAATATGAAGCCTGTTCAGGCGGTGAGGCCATCAAATAGATTTAGACTGTTTCATGATCTTATGCCCTGGAAGGTGAAACGTATCCTCCTGATTTCCACATCTTATGAGGCGTGGATAATGGAAGAAGATTGCCGCCTTTCAGAACAGATTATAAACGAATACAGCGCCTTGAATCTAAGCCAACCACCACGCCTGACCTGGGCCTTGTCCATCGAAGAGGCTGTCGAGTGTATGGAAAGCAAAACATTTGATTTTGTCATAGCAATTTCATCTTCCGTCAATCTTGCAGCCTACCAGATTGGGAGTGAGATAAAGAAAATTAATCCTCATATGGTGGTAGTCCTGCTTACACATCAGGAGGCAGTACCTACATCTTCTTCTATTGCCGACCATCTTATCGCCTCTATTGATCATATATTCTTCTGGTCAGGGCAGGTAGATATCCTGCTGGCAATAATCAAATGTATTGAAGATCGTTTTAACGTAAAAAATGATATTACTTGCGCTGATGTACGGGTCATTCTCTTTGTAGAGGATTCTCCTTTTTATCTCTCGTCTATGTTGCCTGTCTTGTATAAGGAACTTGTAGTTGAAACCCAGGCTGTAATTGACGATGGCTTAAATAAGGAGCATAGGCTTCTCACAATGCGTGCAAGACCGAAGATACTGGTTGCGCATTCATTTGAACAGGCAATGCACTACTTTGAAACATTCAAGCCGAATATTCTCGGTGTTATCTCCGATGCTCGATATTCACGGAATTGTGAACTTGATGGTCGAGCAGGAGTTGATCTCCTACATCATATAAAGCAGGAACGATTCGATATTCCAATGTTGCTTGCCAGTTCAGAGCCACATAATTGTGAGTTGGCTGCGAATATTCCGGCGTTGTTTGCTGATTAAAATAGTTCAGGTCTGCACGACGAAATAAGATCATTTCTCTTAAATCATCTCGGTTTTGGAAACTTTATCTTTAAAACTTCAGATGGGAGTGTGCTTGGGCAGGCAAATGACATTTATGACCTTGAAATAAAGCTCGGCGAAATTCCATTAGAGTCTTTTTTGTATCATAGCCGAAATAATGATTTCTCAAGATGGCTCTATTCTCTGGCCGAAGTTGAACTGGCGGCAAATGTTAGAGCGTTGCGTGATGAGGATTTTGATAGCCCCGAACTGCATCGGCAGCATCTGATAAAAATGATCAAAACCCAGAGGATGGTGCGACAGAAGGGCGTTATCGTAAATTTTGATAAGGACAGATTTGATCCAGATACCGAGTTTTTAAAAATTGGGAATGGCTCCCTTGGAGGGAAGGCGCGGGGGCTGGCCTTTTTTTCCGCCATGTTGCACCGGAATTCCGACCTTTTAAAACAATTTGCCAATGTTGAAATCTCAGTTCCGCAGACATTTGTACTGACAACAGAGAGCTTTGATTCGTTTATCGAACACAATTCACTGGAAGAGTTGGTAAAAGAAGATTTGCCAGATGAGGTAATCAGTGACCATTTCAGTCGTTCTGAGTTTCCTGAGGCAATTGTCTCTGAATTAACAGTTTTTCTGAAAAATATCGATTATCCACTTGCTGTACGCTCATCAAGTCTGTTGGAGGATGCCCAGTTTAAATCATATGCAGGACTCTATCACACGTGCATAGTGGCTAATGATCATCCTGATAATGAATGTCGTCTGAGTCAGCTCCTCTATGCAATTAAAACGGTATATGCTTCTACCTATTATCGGGCACCAAAATCGTTTACGCAGCGTGTAGGAAACAAAACTGAAAATGAAAAAATGGCTGTAATCATTCTTTAAAAGGCACACAGCGCCAATATTATGCTTTGAGAATGGGAGATAGCACCTGTGAGAAGGAAATAACTGATAGTACGTCTTTGGAAAAAAGAGATGTTAGTGGTGGGTTAGAAGAATATCCTTTTCAACTTCTGTCAAGCGTATACGATCCCGTTGAACACAAGATACGAGATATTTCCACCGTCGCGGGACATAAGATTGTCACTTTCGCTTCTCTTTTAAAACACAGAATGATTCCCTTCTCTGAAATAGTTGATACTCTGCTATCTTTAGGTAAGGTAAAACTTGGCTGTCCGGTAGAAATTGAATTTGCGGTTGATTTTGGGACGGATGCCAACTCGAAAGCGCTATTTCCGGTTCTTCAGATTCGACCGATGAGTGCCAGAGAAGAAATGCTGGAGGTTGAAATCACAGAATATGATTTTGCACAGGCATTCTGTGTCTCTGAAAACGGGCTGGGAAATACCGTTAATTCGGAATTAACCGATATAATTTATGTAAAGCCGGAGTCATTTGAACCGGCCAAAAACAAACAGATCGCACTGGAAATCAGTAAGATTAACTCGGCACTGCTGCAAGAAGGGCGCAAATATATTCTTTTTGGCCCGGGCAGGTGGGGGTCTGCTGACCACTGGCTTGGCATTCCGGTAAACTGGGAAGATATTTCCAGGGGGTAACATGTCTGAAGTTACTTATTGGTCAACCAGAAATGGGATGAACCTGCGAGTAATGCAAACCTTATTGAGTAGGGGACATGAGGAGCCGGATGAGTCGAGAGACTCACGTCCGGAACTGTGAGAGCCTGGGGGTGAGATTCCCCCGGGCGACTCGACTCTTTGATCGCAAAATGCTCTATTTACCGCCAGATTTTTGGAAATAACCTTGGATCTTTAGAATTGTCAGAATGCTCCTCTTCTGGTGATTTTTTGGACATGATCACGTATTAACTGACCAGGTCATTTCTTACGCAAAAGGATTCTGTTTTAACTTAGTACATTCTAATTATGTATTGGTGCTGAAATTTCGAATAGCATCTAGTTGACAAGCTTCAATACAATCCCAACATCCCATGCACATGTCCTGGAATATAATTGGGGATTGAAAAACTCCATCTAGCTGTTTTATGACTTTATGCGAACATACCAGCGCGGCTGCACAAACACCTTCGCTGGGGTTACATATAAGCGGATTACAGATTTCATAGTTTATCATGGCAAATGATTTTTTTGGCTGCATGGACATTCAACCTTGTAATTTTAGTTTAATAATAGGGAAGAACCATATCATCCGAAATAAAAACGGCAAGTCCCTGAGAGATTGACTTTGAGATTTGAGTAAGCAGAGGTCTTCTTTTCAATAATAGGTGTAATCTTCCCTTAAAGGTTTTCTGGAACCATCAATAATTTCAAATGCTCCATTTTCTGCCGATTTTCTGGAAGTAATTTTGTCAGTTCTAAAGCTCTAGAATGCTCCTTTTCGGCCTCTGCATACCCTCGACTGACAGACCTAGTGTCACCCCTAACTCATCGGCCAGTTTCCCTGTTGAGGAAGGCGGTCACCGCCGCACATCACATACTCCTGCACAGCCAATTCTGTCGGCAATCCTGATGTACTTTGCCCCTTAGCTGCTGTTTTATCAAATTGACTAACATTGTTACCATGGCAATATATCTATTGACTGAAACAATTTGGCCAAGTAATAGCACATTGTATCTATTAAGCCATAATCAAGTGGAGAGAGATAACATGATCTTGTTGAACTCACAAAGACATCTCTTCGATGTTCCTGAAGAAATAGCATACTTCAACTGTGCATATAACTCGCCTCAACTAAATGAGTCAAGGGTGAGGCTACAGTCTGGGGTAAGTTCAAAAAGTCATCCCTGGGAGCGTACTCCGAAAGACTTTTTTGATGATGCAGAGAAAATTCGCAAATTATCTTCAAGCATTTTTGGTGGTGATAGAAATGGATTCGCGGTAATTCCCTCTGCCAGCTATGGAATCAGTACGGCAGCGCGCGCGATTGAACCTCAATTGCATATAGGTGATAAAATACTGATCATTGCTGAGGAGTTTCCAAGCAATGTATTGCCATGGAGAAGGACGGCACAGGAAACAGGTGCTGAAATTATTACCACTCCTGTCCCAGAAGATGGTAACTGGACTAATTCAATCCTCAATAGTCTTTCTCATGCTGTAAAAGTTGTTGCATTGTCTACCTGCCACTGGACAAACGGTGCGTATATTGACTTGTCAACTATTGCGAAAGCATGCCGCGATAACAATACATTTTTGGTCGTTGATGCAACTCAAACTCTTGGGGCAATGCCTTTTTCTATAGAAAATATACAACCTGACTTTATGGTTGCAGCTGGCTACAAGTGGCTTTTGTGTCCATATGGATTCAGCTTACTGTACGTTTCAGAACGTTGTCGCGATACTCGTCCACTTGAAGAAACCTGGCTTGCACGGGAGAATGCCGAAAACTTTTCTGCTTTGGTTAATTACTCGGACACATATATGCCTGGCGCTCGCCGCTTTGATGTTGGCGAAAAATGTACTGCCACAATCCTCCCTGGTGCTATTGCAGCATTGGAACAGATCAAAGAATGGGGGGTTGAAAATATTTCTCACTCACTAAAACAGATTAATGAAGCGATTGCTTTACGACTTTCAAAGTTAGGCTTCTATCTGCCCAGCGAGTCACTTCGATGCCCACACATGTTTGGCGCAATACTCCCTAAGCACCAGGATCGAAATTTAGTTTCTGATCTTTTAAGTCATGGCATTTATATAAGCCAGAGAGGTAACGCGCTGAGATTTGCGCCACATTTGCATATAAATAATAATGATGTCGCACGCCTGCTCGAAACACTGGATGTGCTGATTCCGTGAAGTGTAATAAGAAGTAGCTCAAAACCCAGCAATATAAATAGGTGATTTTGACCATTAGAAAATAAAAATTAAGCAGAATAACAGGAAATAGGCATTCTGAAAACCCAGATGCTGCCAGAATCTCTTTCGTTGGTTCTCTGGAACCATC
>DEIL01000052.1 GCA_002352445.1 Desulfobulbaceae bacterium UBA2775 | reverse complement strand
TTTGCCGCTCCCTAACTGGTCGTCGGTGGCCGTATCCATCATAAGGGACGGGCCAATGCCCCATATAACCCTCCCTGGTTCAGCCGGAGAAACAAATACCGAATAATTGATATCCCCAAGACCTGTGGCACCATCACCCGGTATAGGGGTTGGAATTTCAGGGGTTCCAGTCACCATGCCTGGAGTGTCAATCAGGGGCATAATTACCCGATTAATCAGGTTCCAGTCACCCACAGTCACCGGTATCACCGGCTGGATATTGAGAAAACTTGCCTCACCGTTTTCCGCACCGTAGTCAAAGCTGAATTTAAAGGGCAAACTGTACATGGCGCCTACCGGATTCTGGGTCTTGGCTGCCAGGTCTTCACCTCCCTTCTCCTGGGTGTTGCCGATAGTGGTTACCATCAGAAAAATGGCACAGAGTAAAAGGGTTCTCGACAGGTTATTCATTTGCTGTTTCCTCCATGATTGAAAGTGTTCGTATATGAATTTGATTTCCCAGGATGTCGATGGCACCCATCAAAGCCCGGTATTTATTTTCGTTACAATAATGGCTAAGGGATTCAGCGTTATCCCAAAGTTCACGCCATAAAAAGGTGTTTGACTCCCTGACCAATTCGAAAAGTTCCAGGTCAATACGGTTCTTTTCCAAACTCTCACCTGTTTTCATCATGTCAAATGCCAGGAGAAACTCGGCCCTTTTTTTAGGATAGATTTTGAACAATATTTCAAGTTCAACCATTGGTCTCTCCTTTGGAAAAATCGTAAAGTTATATTCTTCCAAAGCAATAAGCGATCCATTATGGCCGGTAAAATTGTTTTCCTTTTTTACATCTTGAAAATACAACTTTTATTACCACAACGCAGGAAGTTGAAGTCACACAATGAAGTGCGTAATATCACATATTCGCGCTATTTCGCAGTTGAATATCCCGAATCCAGCTCAGGGCATTCGGAGGAAAGTGGGTAAAACTAACCATCATTTCAGGTTTACTTTACACATCGAAAGGAATATAATAGTGTGTAAACAAATCGGGAGGCAAAATCATGGCAACAAATCTCGCACTTGATGACAAGCTTATTGAAGAAGCAAAATTAATTGGAAAACATCGAACCAAGAAAGGTGTTGTCACCGAAGCTCTACATGAATATATCCAACGTAGAAAACAATCAGAAATTCTTAATATTTTCAATACAGTGGCTTTTGATAAAGACTATGACTACAAACAACAACGAACTGCAAAATGAAAATCATCATAGACACTTGTATCTGGTCGCTTGCTCTCAGAAGAAATACTGTTCAGGGTAATCCCTATATTGAGGAACTAAGAAATTTAATCGAAGAAATTCGTGCCCAACTACTCGGCCCCATCAGGCAAGAGCTTTTAAGCGGCATAAAATCAAAAAAACAATTTGATACCCTAAAACTGCACCTTGAAGCCTTTACTGATATAGAATTGGAAACAAAGGATTATGAGTTGGCAGCCGAGTATTTTAACACAGCAAGGAAAAAAGGAATTCAAGGTTCCAATACTGATTTTCTTATCTGTGCAATCTCCTCGCGACGTAAAATGCCCATTTTAACAACGGATAAAGATTTCGCTAACTTCCAATCTATCTTCCCCGTTAGCCTGCATGTACCGAGAGAATACTAGGAGCCTGTCCGAGAATGGATTTTGCCCAAACTCTTCGTTATTTCCAAAAAAAAAATTATACTCGCAATATCACGTATATGGCTGTGCTTATTTTTTTGGAAAACCTCGATTTTGAACAAAATACTTATTCTCGGACAACCTCCTAGTGTCGTGTCAGCCCCGGCATGTCGCATTCGTGTCATTCCAGGGTTGACAAGCTCCTAATGCCATCTAAAAAGGTCGTTCTGACGACAGACGAAAATCAGGGCTTTTTCAAGCCCAGTTTTTTAATCCGTGAACGAAGAGTTGAGGGATTCATTTTAAGAATAGTGGCAGCGCCCTTTATGCCACTTATCTGCCAGTCGGTTTTTTGCAAAGTACGGAGGATATGCTGCCGTTCTACTTCTGCCAGGGAAAGGATTTCTGTGTCTACTGCCAGGTCATTTATATTTCTATTCTTATACTGGCTGAGCCCATCCGGCAGATGGAGACTTGACCCTGCATTGGTGATTACAGCCCTTTCAAGTACATTCCGAAGCTCGCGGATATTTCCCGGCCAGTCATAGTTTTGCAGGGTTTCCATAATAATGGGGGAAACCTCCTCAGTATTTTTGCCGAATTGCTTATTAAAGAGAGAAATGAAATGAGTGACCAGTAGGGGAATATCTTCCCTCCTGTCCCGCAGGGGGGGGAGAGTAATGGGATAGACGTTGAGTCGATAGTAAAGGTCAGCCCGGAACCGACCTGCAGCAACTTCACTTCCCAAATCACGGTTTGTCGCGGAAATTACCCTCGCATCGACTTGTATGGTCCGTGATCCACCAACTCTCGCCAACTCCTTTTCCTGCAGGACAGTGAGCAACTTTGCCTGGACATCAAGGGGCATTTCACTGACTTCATCAAGAAAAATGGTCCCACCTTCGGCTAGTTCAAACTTTCCCCGGCGCAGAGTAACTGCATTGGTGAAAGCTCCCGGTTCATGGCCGAACAGTTCACTTTCAACCAACTCGGCAGGGATAGCAGCACAATTGACACGAATAAACGGTTTGTTGCTGCGTTCACTTTCCCTGTGAATTGCACTGGCAACCAGCTCTTTGCCGGTACCTGTTTCTCCAAGAATCAAAACGGTTGAGTCTGTCCGAGCAACCTGTTGAACCTTGCTTAGTACATAGAGAAGACCATTGCTCTTTCCTATCATCTCTTTAAAGCCGTGATCCATCTGGATAACTTCCCTGAGAGATATGTTTTCATTCTCCAGCTTCACCTTCAATTCTTCGAGATCCTGTATAGCCAGGTCTCTGCCGGCTTCAGCCTTTATCTGATCTGTAATATCCTTGCCGATACCGAGTATTCCCGCTGCTAAACTACCACCGTTTGAAATCAGAACGTTAGAAAATAATATCTCCCGCTGCACACCGGATTTGGTGACAATAGGCAGGCGGCGTTCAGGCAGGATAGCAGCTTTGCCGCCAAAGATTTCCTCGAGCCTGTCCGTCATCAGTTCACGATCCTTTTCCAGGATTAAATTATTGAAAGGATTGTTCAAGATCGCACTCTTTTTATAGCCTGTGGTACTCAGGAAAAACGGGTTCACATAAAAAATATTTTTATCCAGGCCAATGCCGATAACCATGAGCTGAACATTTTCAAGCAGATTTCGCCAGCGTGACTCTGCTGCTTTGACTTCCTCGGCCAGCAGGGAAGCTTTTACAACATCCCCGGCAAGTGAATAACTCATGACCAGAGAAAGTGGCAGAAAAAGAAAACTGCCAAGGTAAGGGGGATCAACAATACCGAGATCAATCAAAGTTCCGTGCAGGTATCCAAGGCCGAGACAGAGAAAAATTGTTACGCCGAAGATAACGGCTTTTCTGGGATTTCCTTTTTTACCAAAACGTATACAGGCCATGGCTGTATATATGAGAAGAATGACCCAGGCAGCATCTCCGATAATTCTGAATGAATTGGCCGGGCCATGGGCAAAATACAAAATCTCTCCCGACTGCATTGAGAAGGATTTCAATTCCATTGATTTTACGAAAGAGGATACTCCCGGGTGAAAAAATATTGATTACCTGAGCCAGGCTATAAAGAATTGTTATGAAGATAGGGGGCCAGAGCCTTTCAGACTCGATATAGAAATGTACAAACCAGGCAAAACAGACCCATAAAAAGCACTGAACAGCAAGTGTTCCTTTGAGCAGGAGAACATACTCCGGCAACGAACCGGTTTTGAAACCATAAATTTCAAGATACGAAGAGAAAGCAATGGCAAAAGCCATACAGGAAAAAAGAAGATCAACCTTCAGGTCTCTCCTGCGAAAAAAAATAAGCAGGTGGAATAAGCCGAGGGAAAAACAGATACTGCCAACGAATATAAATGCAAAAGAAAAGAGAGTCATAAAGATATTTTTACAATATTATCAGCCACTGTGGAATAAATTTTATCTGGAGGGTGATTGCGTCTCTCCCGGACACCCATCCAAAGACGAAGGAGAGGTGATAAAATACCAGCCCGCCGCCAGAAGCTGACATACGATTAATATGAGAAATGCTGCCCGATATCCGGTTGGGGAATAAGTACCGGCAGCAGTTGTCGGCCAGAGGCCGATGATTGCTCCGATCAGCCATTGAGCGGAAAACGCCACAACAAAAACCATGAGGTTCAAGGCCGTATTACAGCGCCCGGTCAAGTGTTTGGGAAATGATTGTGAGAGAATCGCATAGGGGAGAATACCGGCGGTCCCGAAAAAACCGAAGCCGAGCCAGAGAAACGTGGCATAATCTGGAAGAAAGACCAGCAGCAGTTGAACAACAAGAAATGAACTCATGCCAACCGAGGCAACCATTGAAGGCCGAACGCCCTGGGTTGCCAGCCGTCCTGCCAAACTGCCGAAGGTAAAATAGCCTGCCATCATTGCTACCGCCACCCACAGGAGCATCTGGGCAATATCAGTCCGACCCATTCCCGCAACATCGCGAAGCCAGGGCCCCGACCAGAGTCCGTGAATCGACAGGTAAGTGGCCTGTGATATAAAAGCCCAGGGAGCAATCTGCCAGAATATGCGGCTGGTCAAGACACTGCGCAGTCCCTGCAGCTGTTCCCTGATCGACTCATTCTGCTGGTTTTGTTTCTGCTCCGGCACAACAAAAAAGACCACAACTGCGGCCAGCAGTGCTATTCCTGCGAGCCCCATAAAGACTCCGCGCCAGTCGGTTATCTGCAGGGCAGCCTGCACCGGGGTTGTCGCCGTCAAGGCTCCCAACCCACCTGAAACCATCTGTACACCATTGGCCAGGGGAAGCCGCTCACTCGGCAACCAGGTGGAGAAGGCCTTAAAAGCAGCCATCAGGCAGGCGGAAACACCGAGACCGATCAATGCCCGGCCGACAATCAAACCGGTAAGGGATTCCGCCATAGAGAAAAGAAGTGCCCCCACTGCAGCAAACAGCAGCAGGATTCCCTCAACTTTTCGTGACCCGAAACGATCGAGCAGAACTCCGAGGGGCAGTTGAAAGGCCGCAAAAGTAAAAAAGTATGCGGATGTCAGCAAGCCGAGATCGGCAGCAGTCAGGTTAAGCTCTGCTACCAGATCGGGGGCAATGATGGCGTTAACCGTTCTGAACAGGTAAGAGACAAAGTATCCCAGGGCAAAAGGGAGAAAAAGACGGAATAAAATCGTTCGCGCGGTTAAACGATCACTCATGGCAATCCTTATAAATGTTTCGGCTTAAACTTCAGCCCATCCACCACCCCATGACAGCGACATGCGGTCGCTATGAGAAGCGGTTTATTCAGGAAGTTGTGTAGACGGTCCAGAAGATTCCACATATCTCCCGGATATATTCCCCCGACCCCGGGAAAAAGCTGGTAGCTGCGGACGACAAAGGGAACATAGGGCAACTCATCTATATTTTCAAGAAGGTGAAACATATTTTCTGCTCTCTCTTCGCCGGTATAGGTGCAGAACAATTCCGGCTCCCCGCAGTTATCAGGACAGAAAAAATCCGCATGGCTGAGATAGAGTTGACTGTCACCATTTGTAATCGGATGAGGGAGTCTTGCAACAAGCTGTTCGGGCAATGGGACAGTAGAGACTTCATAATGTGCACCACTCCTTAGTTTCAACCATTCCGCCACCATATGAACCGGAAGAGCCGGAATGATCATATCTGCTGTCTCTTCCCTTAGCATATTGTCTGCAAGCCAGCTTATCCCTTCCTCACAGACGACGCTAACCCTTTCAACAGCCACAACCTGCACTCTGTTATCCACCAGAGTTATTTCAACTTCAGGAAGATGACGGCTTATACGCTCCAGGGCCAGCTGACCGAATTTCCCGGCTCCGAGAATCCATATTTTTTTAAGAGGATTTGCTTGAGATTGTTTTGCCATGGGGGTGAAAATTATCTCTGCAATAAGTTGACAGAAGAGGCCCGAAAAGCAGTCAGCTCAGCCGCCACCGCAACAATATCCTCGGAGGAGAGTTCAAGGGCGTAACTATAACCGCTCATACAGTTACTATACCTTTTATCGTAATAATCAAGAAGCAGAGTCCGCACAAGCTCTTGAAGATTTTTCTCTTTGAGTAAACCGCAAAGTCTGTCAATCTCCCGGTGCCCCATCTTCCGGCGCAGCGAATTCAATATCCGTTCAAGCTCTATAAGGGTGCTCTCATCTGCAACGGGATAATCCTCAATTATCCTTTTAATCCTAGATTCCATGGAACAGTCCACCCTGACAAAGATGCCCTCTTTCATCGCTAAAGCCAATGGTTTGGGTATAAAAACCCTGCCGATCTTCCGGCTTTCTCCTTCAATAAAATAAGGCTCCTCCCCCAGAGATTGAATAGTTTGAAAAAGGTGGCTTTCAAACTCTCTCTGATTTCTTGGGTTCCTGTCGATAGCACCGAAAAGGGAGCTGCGGTGCTGAGCGAGATCTTCCAGGTCAATGGTGTTATCGAGTTCCTGCAAAATTCGTGTCTTGCCGGTGCCGGTAAGTCCATGTATCACTATAAGGCCTGGACGGAACCGGTCCAGACACTGGAGGACATCATGCCTGTATTTTTTATATCCCCCTTCAAGCTGATAGGCATCATAACCAAACTGCTCAAGAAGATTTACAACGGAACGGGAGCGCATACCGCCCCTTGCACAAAAAACAGTGAGGGGAGTATTTTTATATGGAAGAAAAGAGTCAACCAGAGCAGAGAGGTCTTTTTCAACAAACCCAAAGCCCTGTTCCACCGCCTCCTGATGCCCGGCATGACGATACAGGGTGCCAATCACTCCCCGCTCATCATCGTCAAAAAGAGGGATATTGACGGCTTCAGGTACCGACCCCCCTGAAAACTCCTTCCGGGAACGCACATCTATAATCCGGTGGGAATTTTTGATGGCCCCCTCAAGTGTCACTACTCTGGATGACTGCTGCAAAATGGAGGATCTCGAATACGCCATCATACATTACCGGCGAGATACTGAATTATAGATACCGCTGAAAGGTTCGCCGTCTCCGCCCTTAAAATACGTTCACCAAGAGTCACGGTACGCCATCCCCTTGACCTTGCCAGCTCCACCTCCTCGACAGTCAGCCCTCCCTCAGGCCCCAGGATGAGACAGACCGAATCGAATTGATCAAATGAAGGCAGGTCTGCCAGCCCGGTATCCTTTTCCTCCTCCCAGAAAAGCAGGCGCAATTGGTTGGAATCCATCCCGCATAACTCAAGCAGATCGGAAAAAGATACTATTTCATCAAGATCCATCAGAGACCTGCGCATACACTGCTTACAGGCGGCAATTGTTATGCGCTGCCACCTCTCCTGTCTCTTACGATTCTGCACTTTATCTAATTTCCCCTGACATCGGCTGCTGACAAAGGAGCTGAAACGGGCAGCACCAAGTTCGGTACACTTTTGCACCACCATGTCCATTTTTTTCCCTTTAAGCAACCCCTGGGCCACCCAGACAGGTTTTACCCGGATCTCCTTTTTACTGATACATCGTCCTACCCGGGCCGTCACCCTGTGGCCGGTCTCCAGAATGACCGCCTGAAAAACTGCTCCACCTCCGTCAAACAGCTCTATCTCCGTACCCTGCCGCATTCGCAAAACCCTTGAAATATGACGCGATTCCTCTTCTGATAGAGGTACCACATCACCATCAACTGTGGACGGATCAAATAAAAAACGGTTCATCTTAAATCCTCTGCTGCCAGGTACTTACCTTAATTCAAATTGACATCTCTCGCTGGTTACCGTACTTATTGTCTTATATACTTCACGAAAGTTTTACCACCTTCCCTGGATTCCCGCCGCGGGAGTGACGGAGCAGGGAGATTTTTACGAAAAGGGAAGTTTCATGAATACTGAACAAAGAGACAGGAAACGTTTACCCCTCAATCTGGAGGCTAAAGTTGTTTACAGGCGTGCAGCAAAAGATACCCTGACAATAAACACTGTTGCCGCAAACATCAGTTCAAGCGGTGCCTTTTTGAAAACCCTGCACCCCTTCCCCATGGCTTCACAGATTCAAGTTAACTTCTATGTAAACTATGAAGATCTGAAAAAACTGAAATTTATTCTCTCGCTGGATTCTCTCCGTCGGATCAGCAGTGGAAAAATATGGGTCACCACCACAGGTGTTGTCGTTCGACAGGAAGATGATGGGGTGGGCATAATCTTTGACACCGATTACCAGCTCACACCCATGCACACCTTCAAGAAAGACAAATAAGATGGCGTCGTACAAACATCAATGCCACCCATTCTCCACCCACCTTTTCTTTTTTCAAAACAAACCCTCTCTCAACAAATCGCGAGACAACGCTTTCAACCTGCTCTCCAGCCAAAATACCCGAAAGAATCAATACTCCATTATTGGCCGTAAGACGTGTAAGGTCTGTAGAAATATCCAGTAGTATATCATGGACAATATTTGCAACCACTACCTGGTACTCCCCTGCCAGAGCCGACAGTGGGGCAAGGCTTACCTGCATACTTTTCTGCAACCCATTGCGCACCACATTTTCTTCTGCAGCCTTAACCGCATCCGGATCATTGTCTATACCTAGAACCTCGCCCGCTCCAAATAGAACGGCAGCCATGCCAAGGATACCGGTGCCGGTGCCGACATCAAGGATTTTTCGTTTTATTGTATCAGTTGCCAGCACTCCCTTCAGCAAGGCCAGGGAGAGACTCGTGGTGGCATGGTGACCCGTTCCAAAGGCCATGCCGGGATCCATCTCCAGCAACAGTTCCCCGGGAGCTTTCTGATACTCTTCCCAGGTAGGGGAAATTATTAGACCCGGTACTATAGGAAAAGGTTTAAAATGTTCTTTCCAGCTCCTCCCCCAGTCTTCGTCTAAAATCATAGTCGAAGTGAGAACCGGTTCGGCCACATTAAAAAGTAGTGCCAATTCTTGCAGGTAAGAGAACAGTTTGTCCAGAAGAATACCTATTGTCTCCTGATCCAGATCAGATTGCTCTACGTAGCCATTTACTGTTCCGTAGGATTCTTCATCTTTTGCACCGGTCTCCACCCCCGCCCCAATAATACCAATGAGATAATCACTGATCGGTTCGATAAGCACAGGTTCAGCCTTGATTTGTATCTTCAGCCACTCTTTCTTGTATGTTGTCATAATTTGATGGCGTCGTAAAAAGTCTTCATCTTGTTCGTTGTTACAATTTTTCCTGATTACGTATGAAACTCAGCCAATTCTATTGGAATACACTTAATTTATTGATAACAAAAGAGAAATAAGAACTTATAAGGTTGTCAACCCCGCGCAGGCGGGGATCCAGTTTCAAGCAAGGCTCCTGGATTCCCGCCTGCGCGGGAATGACGGAAAATGTAGCTGAGTTTCATGGGTAATCAGATAATTTTTTACTATAGTTATTTTCCGAAATCTCTGTTGAAATAAAACATTGTACTTAACCATCGGGCAGTATAACGTTACTATCTCCCTCATGATAACTATATTGTAGTCATTCAGGTACTCCAAATTCAGTATTCAGACAACAATGGTATTCTCTTGAAGTCTCAGAAAAACAGTCTTGATAACTTTACGGCATGTGAAGGGTGCGACCTGCTCCTGCCCGCAGTGGAAGCCCCCCCAAGTCACTCAACTGTCTGCCCGCGCTGCGGCACGACCATAAGCCGAAGATCCACCCATTCCATAGCCAAAACCCTTGCTCTCAGCATAACAGGGCTGTTTCTCTATTTCCCCGCAGTATTACTTCCCCTGATGACCCTTGAGAGTTTCGGGTTCAAGGAAAGTGCCAATATAATTGAATCAATAGTTATTTTTTACACAAATGATTACTATTTTGTCGCTTTCATGGTGCTGTTCTCAGCCCTTATCCTTCCCCTGGTGCTTCTCTCTCTCATCTTCACCCTCAGCCTGAATCTGCGGTTCAAACGATATCCTCTTTATCTGGCCCGACTCTTCCGAACCTATCTCAAACTCGAAGAATGGGCAATGGTCGAAGTCTATCTTCTGGGTATAATGATTACCATAATAAAAATGATGGGTCATTCTGAAATCCATTACCATATCGGGATACTCTGCTTCTCCCTGCTTGTACTTGTCAGCCTGGCCATTACAACCGTAATAGACAAAGATTTCTTCTGGGAGACCATCGAAAGAGGGGGCAAAGGGAAGCATCAGCCGCAGATGAAATTTCCCGGTGCGGACAAAGAGCCTTTTGTAACGGCGGCAGAGAGAGGGATTCAACTTTGCCACACCTGCCATAAACTCTCTTTATCCTCCTCTACCACCTGTCCCCGGTGCGGCGATAGCCTGCATAGTCGCAAACCCCAGAGTGTATCCCGAACCTGGGCCCTGGTGATGACATCTGTCGTTTTCTTTATTCCTGCCAACATCATGCCTATAATGCGGGTAGATTTCCTTGGAGTACCGGACCGATCAACGATTCTCGACGGCATAATCTATTTTTTCCATAGCGGTTCCTATGCAATCGGCTTGATCATCTTCACTGCAAGCATCCTGGTTCCCCTGTTTAAAATAGTTGGACTTACCATTCTCCTCCTGTCAACACATCCCAGATCCACCAGGTATCTGAGACAGAAGACAGCAATGTTCCGCTTTATCTCCTTTATCGGCAGATGGTCGATGCTCGATATTTTTGTTATAGCCCTGTTAACCGTTCTTGTCGATTTCGGATTTTTCTCCTCCATCCATGCGGCACCTGCGGCAACCTATTTCTGCTTTGTTGTCGCTGCCACCATGTGCGCGGCAATTACCTTCGACCCTCGAATAATGTGGGATAAATACACTCATTACACGAAAACAGCCCATGACTGAACAACCAGTAATACGAAAAAAACGCGGTATTTCAATAATCTGGATCCTGCCAATCCTTGCCCTCTCTATCTGCGGCTGGATTCTCTATTCAAGCTATCAGAACCGCGGCGTCGATATAACGATCTACTTTCAGGACGCGACAGGTCTCGCCCCCGGAAAAACCCGGGTGATGGCCAAAGGAATCCCTGTAGGGCTCGTCAAAACATTACAACCTGATCTCAAAAATAAGAGGGTTGAAGCGAAAGTCAAAATAGAACCGTCAGTAGTTGAATTTCTTGTAAAGGACACACTTTTCTGGGTGGTTCGTCCCAAACTGTCTGCTGGCAGTGTCCAGGGGCTGGATACAATTCTCTCCGGAAGTTACATAGGTGTCCAGGTCGGCTCCTCAACAGTTCCAAGCCGTGAATTCAGCGGACTTTCATCAAGCCCGCCGATATCCAGGGATGCTCCGGGACTGCACATTCAACTCAGGGCTGAAAAACTTGGCTCCATCCAGACCGGTACCAACATTTATTATAGAAATATAGATATCGGAAATGTTGAAAACTACCAACTTGAGGAAGATAAAAATATCCTGATCGACCTCTTCATCAAACCCGAATACAGCCATCTGGTACGGACGGAGAGCCGCTTCTGCAATGTGAGCGGTTTACAGATCAGCGGTAAGCTTCCCAATATGAAAATCCAGCTTGAATCCCTGGCCTCACTTATCCGGGGTGGCATCCTGCTGTACACCCCGGAACAGGTGAAAGAAAAGCCGGAGGCACAAAACGGGCATGTCTTCAAACTCTACCCCGACTACGAATCCGCCAACTACGGTATTCCCATGACCCTCAAGCTTGCCTCCGGAGAGGGTATTGTGGAAGGAAGCACCAGGGTGATGTACCGTGGACTTGAGGCTGGCTACGTAAAAGAGATCCAATTTAATGCTGATGAGCAGCGAAGTGTGACAGCCCATATTCTTCTCGATCCCAGGGCCGACCACATCCTGCGGGAAAAAACCAGGTTCTGGCTTGTCAGGCCGGAAATAAGCCCCGCCGGCATCGAAAATTTAGGGCTGCTGATCTCTGGTCCTTATATTACCTTTCAGCTGGGAACAACCACAGGCAATTTTCAGGACTCTTTTGAGATTCTCCCTGAACCGCCTCCACAAAAGCCTCTTCGTCCTGGTAAATCTATCACGCTGACCTCTGATGAAGAAATTTCCCTGTCACTCAACTCCCCTGTCTATTTCAAAAATATCAACGTGGGAGAAGTAATTGATGTGGGGCTTGATAAGTCAGGCAAAACGATACGAACGACTATTTTTATATACCAACAGTATCTCCACCTTGTTAGTCAAAAAAGCGTTTTCTGGATACACCACGGCATCGAGATGGAGGCCAGTTTTTCAGGAATCGAACTATCCACAGGACCTCTTGCCCGAATGCTGTATGGCGGGGTCAGTTTTACCACTCCTGATAAACTGAATAAAAAGAAAACATCTGCTCCCCTGGATGAAAAAGAATATCACCTCTTTACCAGTTATAAAAGGGCGGTTGCATCTGTGCCGGAGTTGCAGGCACCGGGCAAGCGGTTCCTTATCCTCTCACAAAATGCCCAGTCCTTATCCATTGGCGCCCCTATCCTCCATAAAAACATTGCAATCGGACATATTGTGGACTTCCAACTCACGGACGATCAACGGGAGGTCCTCATTGAGTGTTTTGTCCATGAGGGTTTTAAAAAACTGATAAACAAGCAAACCCGTTTTTATAACACCAGTGGAATCAGGGTCTCAGGAGGACTTTCCGGCATTAATGTGCAGACCGGCTCTCTCCAGTCTATTTTTTCCGGTGGCATCGGTTGTGTCAATGTCGCTGAGGGCGCGTCATTTTCCCCTGATAACCCTTACCCGCTCTACGACAGCCTGGATGAAGCTCTCCATGCTGACGAGGTCGAATTGACAGTCCATTTTGAGGAAACCCATGGGCTGAAAGAAGGCGCTCCTGTCAAATATAAAGGAATCGTCGCCGGCAGGGTTACCAAAATATCATTCAGTAAAAATTTGCAGATCGTGACGGCCAAAGTCAGGGTTGAAAAAAGTGTTGCTTCACTTTTCAGGGCGCAAACCAGGATCTGGGTGGAACAGGCGGAGCTGAATCTCTCCAGGGTTAAAAATCTGGACACCATTATTTTCGGCTCCTTTCTGACCTTCCTCCCCGGAAAAGGTGACCCGACACGAACCTTTATGGCGCTCAACGCTCCCCCGCACACCGAAATTGCTAACAAAACCGGTCTGGGCATCATCCTTGACACCTCCCATCTCGGTTCCCTCGGCGTCGGCTCCCCTGTCTATTACAGGCAAGTCAAAGTTGGCCAGGTAACCGGCTCCCAGCTTTCTCCCTCTTTCAAGAAAGTCTATGTTTTTGTATCGATCGCCCCCCAGTACATTGCAATAATCAGGGAGAATACAAGATTCTGGAATGTAAGCGGAGCAAAGGTAGAAGGGGGTATTTTTTCCGGAATCACTGTCTCCACGGAATCTCTGGAGGCTATTATGAAAGGCGGTATCGCTCTGGCAACTCCGGATAATGAGCAGGTTGGCAACCAGGCAGTGCCCGGACAACATTTTATCCTCTTTGATAAACCGGAGGAAGAGTGGCTCGACTGGAGCCCTGATGTCGTCCTGCTGGAGGAAGAGCAGAGAGAACAGCTGGAAAAATTGAACAAGTAATTTTTACAGGGAGTCAAAGAGGATTTCGAAAAAGCCAGATACTGGTATGAGAAATAGCTGGAGCAAAAAGCTTGCGAGCAAACTGGTCTTCCAGTCTCAATAGAAACAGGCTTCTCTGAAATTATATCGGTTTTGGGCTGGCAATCTGCTTCAAAGTGAATAAAGTAATGCACGTTACATTCGAGGCTTTTTAGCCTCCGAAAAAGGGTTTGCTATCAGATGATAGCAGGCCCTTTTTTATTCTGAAATGGTACAGTTTGTCTCCTGCTGCGGTTTTTTAAAAATATATCATCGAAACCAGCCGGAAGCTGAGGACAGACCGGGTCTCATGGATACTCAGCCGGCAACTCCCAACTTATCAGAAATTTCCTGCAAAGCTACTTTCTCATTTTCGCTGACCTTTGTTCCACCGAAACCGAGAAACCCACCTTCTTTTGCTGCATTTGCCGCCCTTACACTCAAATCTGACAACCAGCCTTTTATCTCTGCAGATTCCTCTGGTGTAGCCTTATTGTCAAGAATCCGGGCTGCCTGTTTCAAGACATCGGATGCTGTCTGTTTAATCGTGTTAAGATCTTTTTTGTCAAACTTGAGCTGAGCCTGTTTGGCCATTTCTTTTTCTCTAAAGTCAGCAAGTAAGGCTGTCAGGAGTTCACTGTTATTTCCCTTCTCTTTATCAAGAATACTGCCGGATACAGCAAATGCCTCCTTCATACTGCCAACCACGAAACTTGGGTCGGACATCATAATATAAATGCCTGCAGCTCCGGGGGCCTGGAGCAATTGTGTCCACTCTTCATTCGTATATTCCGTTTTAATCGTCATTATAATTCTTCCTGTTTTATTCTCACACGTGATGGCATTATAAAATCTGGACTGTCAAATGGATTCGTAAAAAGCTTCATCACACTTATTTGTCTTCTTTTTCCTCTCCCGGGGAAAATGAAATATCCGGCATGCCGCGCTCGGTAGCCAGCTCCAACGCCAGATAGTCCTGCTTTTCAAAGTGAAACTTTCGGGCGATAAAAGAAGCAGGGAAGGATTCAACAGCGGTGTTTAGCCTGGCAATATAGTCATTATGATAGTTTCTAGCCTGCTGAACATCCTGCTCAATCTCGTCAAGATTGTTTTGCAGATCAAGAAAGTTAGTACTGGCCTTCAGGTCGGGATAGGCCTCGGCAACAGCCAGAAGCCCGCGAAGATTTTTTGAAATCTGTCGTTCCTGTTCCAGCCGTTCAGGTTGAGACAACATACCTAACTGCTTAGTTTTATCCCCATAAATCTTACTCTCATGGGCACTGTAGCCCTTGACGACACTGACAAGGTTGGGGATCAGGTTGGCACGGCGTTTCAGAGCTACATCAATGCGGTTCAAGGCCTCTTCGATTCTGTTGTTATATTTGATAAATTTATTGTACGTGCCGATAGCCCAGGCAGAAAAAATTATAGTTACAAACAGTATGGGGATAATAAATTCAGGGTTCATAAGATAGATATCAGGTTAAATTTATTGTTTCAGATGGTTATCCTGGAAACGAAGTGTATCAATATCTGTTCCCAGATGACTAGGATTCTCAAGCTCTAAAATAATAATCAATTTATTTTAAAATTACGAGAGTAATTACTGTTGTCTTATTAAAATGAGCTCTAAATAACAATGATGGCGTCGTAAAAAGTCCGATCTCCTTCGTTGCAGGTTTTTCTCAGAACCTCAACATACCATATGTATTGTTGAGGGCCTGAGAAAAACACTACGCCTCGTATATCAAACTTTTTGACTTAGCCATCTGGGACTTCCGATAAGCGTAGACATCGAGTGACCTTTTTACGAGGTTGTCAACAATAAGTTATTGCATTAATAATCTTTAGTTATCGATATAATCTTTGACATGTTGCTCCGTTAACGGAGAGGGATTTGGAGGAGTGTTGACATAACAGGTAAGCGAGCCTGCGAGGACATTTGGCGACACTTCTCCAAATCCCGGTTACATCACTTTCAAGCTTCGTTGTAAAATTCATTTAGTGGGTGTTAGTCAGAGTATGACGTGTAGTTTCCTTCACATTTGAGGGTGACTTGAATTATTCACCTTTGACCTTATCGTTTATTACTGTATTTCCTTTGAATTGCGCAAAAAAACCGCATCCACTTATCCTCTTTAATCAGAAAACAGTATGCGCGTACCCAAGCCCCATCATCTTGTCTACGGCACCCTGAAAGACTACCTCACCGGGGAGGAGTTGACGGATACCGATGACGAACGTATACGCCAATCCCTCAGCAGGCTGATGGTGGAGGAGAAGGACTATAGCCGTGAGAATGTGCAACCCAGAAACAAAATTGAAAGCCTTTTCAACCGTTGCTTTGTCACCTCAACGATAGAATTGACGGTATTGCATGCGGACAAACAATTTATGATTATTCGCTACGGCCCGGGATCTCTGGTCAGCCGTGAGCGGTCTGCAATAGCAGCTGCCAGGATCCTTAACCCGGCCTATCGTATCCCTCTGGCAGTTGTTACAAATGGCGAAGATGCCGAACTTTTGGATACAAGAACTGGCAAGATTCTGGGATTTGGGTTAGAGTCCATTCCCGACTGCAGCAGAGCTGGAGAATTGATTGATCAACTCGAATTTCTTCCACCTGTTGAAGAGCTGCAAAGGGAACTGGAATTACGTATTCTTAATGCTTTTGATCTAGAGCGGTGCTGTTTTTAGTGCTTTATAGATTTTTTAGCTTAGCCATCTATAGCGGCAATCGACCTTTTTACGAGTTCATCAAGGATAACAGTATGACTACCAATCAGAACAACTGGACAAAATCAAGCTGGAAAAATTTCACGGCACTGCAACAGCCAACCTGGCCTGACCAGGAAGGTGTTGACAATGTACTCGCCAACCTCTCACTGTTGCCGCCCCTTGTCTTTGCCGGTGAAATTCGCTCACTCAAAGAGATGCTTGCAAAAGCAGTCAAAGGTGAGGCATTTGTGCTTCAGGGAGGTGACTGCTCTGAGAATTTTTCCGGTGTCACTGCTCCAAACATCAGGGAAACCTTAAAAATACTGCTGCAGATGGCGGTGGTGCTTACCTACGCCGGCGGCAAACCGGTGGTCAAGGTGGGCAGGATTGCCGGCCAGTTTGCCAAACCCCGCTCCTCCGATACGGAAACACAGGATGGTGTCACCCTGCCGTCGTACCGCGGGGACATGGTGAATGAAGCGGAATTTACAGAAAAGTGCCGTATCCCTAATCCCAAATTCATGCTGAAGGGTTACAACATGGCTGCTTCAACCCTGAACCTGTTACGGGCCTTCACCAGGGGCGGCTTCGGTTCTCTTCAGAGGGTCCAGGCCTGGAATCAGGAATTTGTCGAGCATTCTCCAATGGGACGATCCTATGACCGGATAGCAAAACAGATTGGTCAGGCTATCCGCTTTATGGAAACAATCGGTATCTCCGCCGACACACCTCAGATAAACCAGACACAACTTTTTACCTCCCACGAAGCGCTCCTCCTCCAGTACGAAGAGGCTTTAACCAGAAAAGATACCATTACCGGTGACTGGTACGACTGTTCCGCCCATATGCTTTGGATCGGCGAACGAACACGCCAGGTTGATGGAGCACACGTTGAATTCCTCAGGGGGGTTCATAATCCGATCGGTATCAAAATCGGGCCCACATACGAACTCGATGATGTTAAAGGATTGATTGAGGCCCTGAACCCGGAAAATGAAGCAGGACGTATTACCATCATCAATCGACTTGGAGTGAAAAATATAGAAAAAGTTCTGCCCCCGCTGCTCCGGGAAATGAAACGTGAAGGGTTTAACATTGTCTGGAGTTGTGATCCGATGCACGCCAATACATATACTGCAACTTCGGGACTGAAGACCAGGAGTTTTAACGACATACTTTCCGAGATTACCTGTTTTTTCGAAAGCCACTGGTCGGAAGGTACCATACCGGGCGGGGTTCATTTTGAAATGACGGGCAATAACGTCACCGAATGTACAGGCGGCGCCCATAATATTAACGATGAGGAACTCGCCAGTAACTACCTCACCACCTGTGACCCCCGGCTGAATGCTGAACAGAGCCTGGAGGTTGCTTTTCAGATTGCGGATATGATCAGAAGTTGACGTGCACCACACCATGAGAAAAGAGCCGACGATGGTTATTGCCATCTCCGGCTCTTTTTTTCACAATGCCTGATTCTCCCAAGATTACATTTCAGTAATCTTTCTTGACGATGTTTTTTTCAGCTATACAGTTCTCCTGAAGAAAGGGAAGTAAACGCCATTGAGGAGGAATTATTAATTTCTCCCCACCCTGCTCTTCAACAGATTATTTCTATTGATCAAGGAGAATTTTTATGAACGTTCATGCAGTAAGACTACCTCTTCACACTATTATCACTATTGCCCTGCTCTCTCTGGCAATAGCCGGAGGGGTAAACATCGCACAGGCAAAATCCAGTACAGACAATAGCATCCTGGCCAAGTCCTCAAAAGCATTTGTCAATGTGGTAAAAAAAGCAAAACCGGCAGTTGTTCACATAAGGGTTGAAAAAACTACAACCATGGGCCAGCACCGCGGCCAGGAATATGAGGAGATCTTTAAACATCCCTTTTTCGAACAGTTTTTCGGTCCATACTACCGCCACCAGCAACCCCAGCAGCCCCAGCAGCGCGAACACAAACAGCGCGGCCAGGGTTCGGGGTTCATCATCAGTAAAGACGGCTTTATCCTGACCAACAATCACGTCATTGAAGGCGCGGATGTTATAAAGGTGAGTCTGTCGGATAACCGTGAATTTGATGCCATACTCATCGGCGCTGATCCCCAGTCCGATGTGGCTCTTCTTAAAATAGAGGCTCCGAAGAACCTGCCGGTGGTGGTACTCGGTGATTCCGATGCACTTGAGGTGGGGGAATGGGTTATTGCTATCGGCAACCCCTTTGGCCTGAGCCAGACCGTCACTGTCGGTGTGGTAAGTGCCAAGGGAAGATCCAGCGTTGGTATAAACCAGTATGAAAATTTTATTCAGACTGATGCGGCAATTAATCCCGGCAACAGCGGCGGACCACTGATCAACGTCCGCGGTGAAGTCGTCGGTATCAACACAGCGCTCTTTTCAAAAACCGGGGGTTATATGGGAATCGGTTTTGCCATTCCTGTAAATATGGCCAAATCTATCGAAAACCAGTTGCAAAAACAGGGTAAAGTCACTCGCGGCTGGCTGGGTGTAGCAATTCAGGATGTAGACAAGGAATTGGCTGAGTCCTTTGGTTTAAAACAGGCAGGAGGGATCCTGATAAATGAAGTGCAGGAGGATTCTCCGGCAAGCAAGGCGGGTCTTAAACAGGGTGATGTGATTGTCCGCCTGAATGATACCGTACTGGAAGATGTCTCGGAACTGCGTAATAAAATAGCTCTGATTATCCCCAACACCAGGGTGACTCTGCATATTATTCGCAATGGCAAAGAGCAGCAGATAAAGGTCATCATCGGTGAACAGCCGTCTGACTTCGGCAAAAAGGGGTTCTCCAGCAAGGAAAAAAATTCCCTGGAAAATTTTGGTCTCAGTCTTCAGGATTTGACCCGAGAACTGGCTGAAAGATTAGGGTATGCTGAAAACAGCGGTATTGTTATCAGCGATGTCCAGCCCGGCAGCCCGGCAGCTGAAGGGGGGTTGAAGCCGGGGTATCTGATTGAAGAAGTTAACAGAAACAGAGTCGGCAACCTGCAGGAACTTCATGATGTACTTAAAAAGGCATCTCAATCAAAACGGATCCTGCTTCGAGTACGGGCAGCGGATCATAGCAGATATGTTGTTCTCACTGCCAAATAGTGATTATTTACTCCTCCCCTCCTCTGAGTTGGTTTGCTTGGAGGCGGGGAGTTCTCTCTTTTTAATTTCTTCTTTTCTGGCAATGGCAATTCTCTTGAAGATTTCGACTATTACCGGCATCTTTTTAAAATCTTCCGTAGATATTTTTCTGACCACCATATCGGTTTTGGCACGTACGGTTGCCGTACGCTTCTGCTCCCTGCCAAAATATGCCAGCTCACCGAAGATTGTTCCCGCCTCCATCATGGACAATACTTCTCCCTTACCATTGACTGTTTCGGCAACACCGCTGTCCAAGTAATAGACACCATCCGGAACACTGTCGATCTCGATTATGGTCTCCCCTTTCCGGCACCACTGCAGCCGAAAATATTTCTCCCATTCAGTGTCCACAACAAGAGCATGGTAAAAATCCGGATTCATTGCTCTTAAAAGCTGTTTGGAAAGATGAAATATGCGCTCTCCAAGAGAATCACGGCTTTTTTCCATAAGCTTCATCCCCCGTCGATCAAAATCAGGTGCCGGCAGGGGGGTCTCCCGGATATACTCTAAAATGCGCTCGGTACCAATATCGGCCCTTCCGGTAAGTTTAAGAAAAAAGTTCTGCGCCTCGATCAACATCTCCCGCACCCTGGGAAAATCTGGTTTAATTCCCAGCAGCAGGTTACCGGAAAAAAATTCCATCGCTTCATTTTTCATCGCTGCAAACCGAAGCAACTGATCCTCTTCCACTTCTGACGGGTAATTCTGAATACCGGGTTTGCAGAGAGTAAAGAGATTCATCGGATGGAGAATACTGGTCAGGCTAACCTTGGCAATAGTGAGAAGATATTTGTTGAACCCTTTCTGATACCTGGCTACCTCACGATCCATCAGCAAATCAGTGCCGAAATAGCCGCAAAGCTCCTCCAGCCGATTCGCAACTGCAAAGCTGGCACCAAATTTGAGCACTCTGCTCCCCAATTTGGCCTCGGTTATGTCACCCAGAAGTAATCCCATACGAGTTGGCTGAAGATGCCCCTCACTTACAGCCAGGGCCACCCTCACAGCAACTTGCAGTGCGCGAGTGCAGATAGCGGACCTGTCCTCACCTGACCGCTTATCAAATATAATTACAGAGCCATCTCCGGAGGAAGGGTCTATCTCCAGAGGCCCATTTTTCTCCCGATCAACAAGAGTATGTATGGCGGTGTGATAATCAATTAGAAATTTTCTGATTTCCTCCGGGTTCATGGCTGAAGTTTTCCAGGAATATCGAACCATATCAGTCATCAGGATAACAACTTCCCGTTCCGGTTTATTCCCTGCCATTAATCCCTTCCGTTCTATTGAGTTTCGAGTTTTTACGACGCCATCATCAGTTGATAATGCCAAAAAACACAATCGCTACTATCACAGCGACAAAAAACAGGGCTACTTTTACATTCACATCATTATCTTCATGGTGATCATGATGGGCATCAGTCATAATTTATTCCCCCTTCTAAAAAAATTTACTTGAAGACAACTTCCAGAACCTCCTGCAGTGTCGAAACACCGATCAGTTCAATTTGCGGCTTCCATGTTATTCTTTCCTTATTACCTCTTGGCAGCACAAAACGTGTAAACCCCAACCTCTCGGCCTCTTTTACCCTAACATCGACATGGCCAATAGCCCGAACTTCACCAGCAAGCCCAACCTCTCCACAGACAACCGTGGCGGAAGGTATCGGCTTTTCCATCAGGCTTGATGCCAGGGCGCATATCACGCCGAGGTCAAGGGCAGGTTCATCAATACGTATTCCACCGGCTATATTTAAAAAGATATCATTACCATACATATCAAGGCCAGCTTTTTTTTCCAAAACAGCACAGAGCAGTGAAAGCCGCTGCGGGTCAGCACCAATAGCCGTTCTTCTTGCTGTACCGAGATTAGTAGGACTGACAAGTGCCTGCACCTCCACCAGGATCGGCCGTGTGCCCTCTACGCTGGGCAATACAACAGACCCGGGTTCATCCAGAGGCCGCTCTGCCAAAAAAATTTCTGAGGGATTTTTTACCTCCACCAGCCCTTCTTCCTTCATCTCAAAGACACCGATCTCGTTAGTTGAGCCGAAACGATTTTTTACTGTACGTAAAATTCGGAAAGCATGACTGCGATCCCCTTCAAAATAGAGCACCGTGTCCACCATATGCTCAAGCACCTTGGGGCCTGCAATGGAGCCGTCCTTGGTTACATGTCCTACCAGTACGATCGGAATATCCTCTCTTTTTGCCAGTTCCAAAAGCCTGTAGGCAGATTCCCGCACCTGGGTCACGGAACCGGGGGAGGATGGAATTTCGGCACAGACCAGCGTCTGAATCGAATCGACTGCAAGAAGGCTCGGTTGCATGGCCATGGTCATAGCGATAATCTGTTCCACGCCATTTTCGGTGGCCAGATATTCCTCAGGGTGCATAGCGTTTAGCCGCCTTGCCCTCATCTTGATCTGCCGGGCGGATTCTTCCCCGGAAACATAGAGAACTTTTCTCTTTTCATCCGCCACTGAAGCAAGAAGATGGAGGATAAGTGTCGATTTACCGATCCCCGGTTCACCACCTATAAGAACCACCGATCCCGGAACAATCCCGCCACCCAGAACTCTGTTCAGCTCTTCAATACCGGTACTGATCCTCTCCTCATCCCCATCCGGGGCCATATACAGGGGAACAGGTTCGGTAAAAGAACGGGCAGCTCCTGAAGAAAGAGTTATTTTTTCTTCCTCCAGACTCTCCCACTCCCCGCACTCCGGACAGCGACCGAGCCACTTCACGCTCTGATAGTCGCATTTATGGCATATATAGAGTGGTCTTTTTTTCTTTTTAATTATCGTACTCATGGGTTTCATTGTATAGTAAGCAGTATAAAATGTCACTTATTCTGGCGTTGTAAAAACCTGTTTTTCAAAATGGATTCGTAAAAAACTTCATATCCGAGGCGCATAAATTTTCCATCATTATGGCGTACTAGAGTACGTCATAATGATGGAAAATTTATAGCAACGAAGTAGATGAAGAGTTTTTACGGATCCATCACCCTTTACAGGTTGGCGAAAAGACCTATACTTTGCTACGCATTCCTCTCTTATCGGATATCCGTTCAGATTCATTCGTGCCACTAAATACTATGCAAAAGCAACACCAAACAGCTCCATCCCCCGTCGCACAGTGGGTACCGTTGTCTTCCACACTGATGTTCATGATGCGCCGAAAACGCCTTCTGGGATGGTCTCTCATTCTCTTTGCAGTCACCTTCGCCCTCACCTGGGTCGGCTACCTGTTCACAGTTGACATCATTAACAATCTTACCGGAAACTTCTTCCTTGATGCACCTGGTTCCGATACTATCTGGGGGTGGATAAAACATAAAGGCTGGCTGGTGAGCAGCTGGTTATTTATCTTTGTTTCCAGGATAGTTTCCTTCTACCTGGCCTTTCTTCTGGCCTACAGCATCTCGACCCCTGGCTATGTCTTTCTCAGTACCGCGGCCGAGAAACTGCATGCGGGTGAACATTTTGACCCGGACGCAAGTCTCACTCCACTCGGTGTAGTACGAGATATTTTTGAAGGAATAAAGATTGCTGTTTTTGGCATTGTGGTGACCATCGTCGCTCTTTTTATCAACTTTATTCCCGGTGTAGGACAGGCTGCTGTCTTTTTACTCTACACCTACTACTCAGCCCTGATGTTTATCGATTATCCAGCTTCGCGACGCCGCTGGTCCCTGGGGAAAAAGATAGGATGGCTGCGAAACCATTCCAGTCCAGCCTTCCGGCTAGGAGTTCTGCCGGCGCTGGTCAGTATGGTTCCCCTGTTGAATATTTTTGCTATGGCCCTGCTTTTCCCCATACTGACTATCCACGCCACACTTAACTTTTCTGCCATTGAACTGGCCAAAAAACGATACTATTCTTCATCTTGAGAAGGAGCAAATATGGGCAAAGAAATCGAGAAAAAATTCCTTATTACAAGCGAAGATTGGCGGGAACTGGCCCGGGGAAAACAGTACCGCCAGGGTTACCTCAACAAAGAGAAAGGGCGGACAGTGCGGGTGCGAACCATAAATGACAAAGGATTTCTCACCATCAAAGGTGCTGCCAAAGGAGAGACCAGGCTCGAATTTGAATATGAAATTCCACTGGAAGATGCCAGAGAGCTGCTCCGGGAACTGTGCCATAAACCATTGATTGAAAAAACCAGATATAAAATCCCCTTCGCAGGATTTACCTGGGAAGTTGATGAGTTTGCAGGTGAAAATGAAGGGTTGATTTTTGCGGAAATCGAGCTGAACTACGAGGGTGAGAAATTTTCAACACCCCACTGGATAGGTAAAGAAGTGACCGGCGACCCGAAGTATTATAACGCCAACCTCGTTACCAGCCCATACCGGGACTGGTAACTTTTCCACCGAGTCAATTGCCGGTTTTGTCAGACCATCCCTGTAGCTTTGAAATGGTCATTCACTATACAACTTTAACATGTATTTTTTTTGTAAGGCCTTTGGGGATATGATGACATTTCCCCTTGACCAGAACCATCAATGGATGAGATTCCGGCTCATGGCGATGTAACGCCTTAATTGTATTTCCTTTCTTAATCCAGTGCCGATCAAGTTCAGCGGCAAGTTCGGAGTTGGCAGCGATGGAGCTGATTTTTCCTTTTTCGCCAGGTTTCATGCTGGAAAGTTGCTTCTCTTTTCCATTCACCTCAACAAACACCACATCTCCCGGCAAATCATATTCATACAACTCTTCACCGGCAATAACAAAACCTTCAACATTGACAATGGCGATATGTGCTCCCTGCACTTCAACAAAAAGTGGCCCGGGCCCAGGAACATATTTCTTAACTTCAATAATTGTTCCCACCTTAAGACCTAATGCTAAAAATTTGACCAACGCACCTCGTCCGACTTCCAGTGCAGAAATTGTGCCTAATTCCCCCGGGGCAAGTTCTGTCAGTCTCCGGTTTCCTACAACAATGCTCATAAGAGATTCATAACCCAGGCGAATTTCCTTCCCCCCTGATTGTAATAGGATTTGGGATACATGGCCTGGCTCGATCTCGATTTTAACGCCTTTTTTAATGCCCATCCCAGCCAATAACTTTTTGCCATACCCTCCCATACTTTCATGAAAACCGGTAACCTTTAATCCTCTCTTTCTTTCAGCCATATTAAGTGTTGTCTGCATACTTACACCTCTCTGTTAAATTAACAGTAATCACAACTTGCGGCTTTTTGTGCTTATGTTTGAAACATGTAATGCATAATTCTGAAATGACAAGACTTGATTCTCAAGAAAAACATTGAAACCTACACAAAAATCCCGGCAACATCATGGCAGGTTGAGGAAGTGGCAGTTTATGAATGACCCACGCCATGCCGGGCAAAAAAAAAGAGGGAAATAAATCCCTCTTTTCAACCAATAGACCGCACTTTGCTATTTTACGGTCAATAATTTTTGGTTCTTTTTACATTCTCAAATGCTTCTCCAGATCTTTCATTTTCACGAGTGTTTCTTTCATCTTGGCAAGGCCATACCAAGTCGTGTAATCAGGCATTAAATGAAAAGATGCCTGAAATGTTTTCATTCTAAAGTCCATAAACATTTCATATAACAACTCTTCCAAATGGCTGTCCACCTCGTAGAAGGTCAAGAGATCAGGATATGGAAATGTGGCCTGATTTGTTGTAGGTTCAAGAATCCCATCCTGATAAAGCTTGGCTACCAATTCAATGGCTTCCGCAAAAATTTCGTCAGCAGCTTTAATCATCTGATCAGCATTTTCCATGTTCAGCATGACATAGTTTTCGCTATGGCACTCTTTACATGTACTAATCATTGCCTCCCTTTCAACATTAAACGCTTCTTCAGTTAATCTTGCCATATCTGCAGCTTTGACTACATCCAGTCTGGCGGTTGGTTTACCATCTTTATCTAAAACACCTAATGCTTTCAGAATGCTGACTCGGTAACCCATCCATTCGGCATCTTTTTCAGGCAGCCTGACTGCAAGGAATCCCCATGCAGTCATCACCTTATGATTGCCCTGTGCCATATGGCAGTCCTGACATGTCGGTCCTCTGTGAGCTTCTCTGTCGGTCATGTATGCAGAACCATGTTTTGAACGGGTCCACATTTCCCATTGCGCATGATCAAATCCTGTGTGGCACTGCATGCATGCTTCAGGCTCCAGGGCTTCAGCTTTGGAGAAGGCATGTCTGGTGTGGCAGTTCTGACAGTCCATACCATATTTGTAATGGGCTCTGAATTCACCCGCCAGTCCCTTATTCTTTGTTTCTTCATCTACAATACCCATATTATGACAACCATTGCAGCCTTTCTGGCCTGCAATAAATGCCGTTGGTTGTTTATGGGCAAATCCAGGAAATGCTGTAATAGGGAGAAGGCCTTTGGCATGTTTTCCACTTAAATACTGGTCGGCCTGTTCATCATGGCATTCTTTACAGGTGGCTATTGTCGGTAATTTGGCTTTATCCGCATCCTCTGCACTCATATGGTCTTCACCATGGCAGACATCACAAGTTAAGGTTTCCGACATAGCCCCTCTGTTGAAGTCTTTCACAATCCCCGGTGTTAGTTTCAGGTGACATTCCTCACATTTTGAGGTGACAGCTTGCACGGGTAGAGCAAACATAAGCACTGCGAGTGAAAACACTGCAAATCCAAGATACTTCATAGCTACCTCCCGGGAAAAGTAATATTTATACTGATGATGGCGTCGTAAAAAATCCGATCTCCTTCGTTGCAGGTTTTTCTCAGAACCTCAACATACCATATGTATTGTTGAGGGCCTGAGAAAAACACTACGTCCCGGAGTCTACGCTTACCTGTATATCGAGTGACCTTTTTACGAGTTTATACTGATGGATTATGGAAAAAAATACCCTCCAAATGAGCATATGTCAATATAAATTAGCGAACTGATGGATCAGAGAACTGAGGTCAAACTAGAATTGGCATTTTCTCAATCTCCACTTGAACCTGAAAGAGACCGACCAGGCCATCAAAAAGAAAACACTGCAACCATACAGGCAGAGAAAGTATCATTGCCTGGCTGGCCAGCATGCTACCGACTTTGTCAAATCCAGCAGCAAGGAGTTCCTGCAGCGGAGCACCTATACTGTATGCAGGAATGATGGCACATCTAGCGGGTTGCTATAAATGCCTGGACAGCATTATCGGCAGTTCCTGTATCGATGACATATCTAATATGGTTGTCATTTAAGGCCTGTTTCATTTTATCACCAATATCCTCAGCAATTATAAGGGTTACTCCTTTGGCAACCAGCAAAGTAATAACAGTGCGGCTAATTCCTCCTTGCTGATCCTTAGCCGGATTTTCCATAGCCTCTATAAAATGACCGTTGGCATCGAAAAAGAGAAAAATCGGCGCCCTGCCGGTTTCTTTGCTGATATCCGCATCTTTTGACTTAGCCGTTGCGGGTACTGCAATTTTCATTGTGTCAGCATAAACCCCCGGGGATAATGCAAAAAGCAAAAGTAAAATCAGGCTGAAATGAATTCTTTGTTTGTTTTTGGTTTTCATAAATCCTCCATAATATTTACAGTGATGAATTAGAATCTGAAAACTCAAAACACAATCCCTCATTCCAATTTAACTTTTAAGCCCCTCTTCCTTCTCCGGAATTGAACCTACAGCGGCAAATTTCCGCTCTTGGAGAGACAAAAGAATATCTGCCTCCTCTACAATTGCCTCCATCCTGCCAGTCTCTGCCGCGGGATCAGTAATATATTCATCATAGAACTGTGGGTGAAAATAAACTTTCATTACGCAGGAATCCTCCTTGTTATCTCATACCATCACCTTAAATCCTGGCCCTTTGATATGGTTCGGGCCACCCTATTTCTTCTCCAAGGGTTTTAGCAGCATGAAGCGGCCAGTATGGATTGCGAAGGAATTCACGCCCTAAAGCAATGAGATCTGCACTTCCGTTTCTTAGAGTTCCTTCCGCTAATTCGGGTGATTCGAGCATCCCCACCGCCATGACCGGCAGTTTCAATTGTGCCTTGATCGTTTCCGCAAAGGAAACCTGGTATCCGGGATACATCTTGATCACAGCGTTTTCCATCACACCACCGGAACTGACATGAACCAGGTCGATCAAATGTTTGATCGGGCCAAGCAATCGGCAAATCTCTTCGGGGTGGTTCCCGCCTTCCACGTAATCTTCAGCAGAAACTCGCAAAAAAACCGGCATCTTTTCCGGAGTATACCTCACCACTTCTTCCAAGACTTCCTTTAGAAACAGTGACCGGTCTTCTCCATATGCATCCGTTCTCTTGTTGGTCAGGGGAGATAAAAACTGATTGATCAGATAGCCATGGGCAGCATGGATTTCAATAAAATCAACGCCTGCCTCAACTGCCCGTCGAACCGAATTTCCAAATGCCGAGACAACAACCCTGATTTCAGATTCTGATAATTCCAGGGGAACAGGAGATTGATCATTAAAAGGAATTGCGCCTGGTGCCACTATTGCCTCATCCAGGATGGTTGCTTTCCGTCCGGCATGAGCGATTTGAATCCCTATTTTACATTGATGGGCTTTGACCTGTTGTATCAATTCGGAAAATGGCTTAATTGCGGTATCATTCCAGAGCCCCAGGTCTCTGTCGGAAATCCGGCCTCGAGGCTCAACTGCAGTAGCCTCCGTAATGATCAACCCTACCTGACCAACCGCCCTGGAAACATAATGCACCCGGTGCCAGTCCTGCAATAATCCATCATTCTTCGCAGAGTACTGGCACATTGGAGCCATGGCCACCCGGTTTTTAAATGTCACTCCCTTAATCGTATATGGCTCAAACAATCGTGTTTTCATCATAATCTCCTTATGATACAATGACTAGTAACTATTCTGTTACAGTTCAGAGTTCGGGGTAATCTCTAGCACTACCTGAATAGTCATGAATAATCAAGAATAACCCTAAACTGCAGTTTCTGATAATATATGTTTGATAAAACTAATAACTCCCTGTTTTTTAGTGGTTGGACAAGGTTGATTTTTGCGTATCTCATTTCATTTCTCTTAAGTTTCGCGGTAGGAATTTTCTTTATTAAAGTCCTCAAAACTGCCCCGGAAACACTCTTTGA
>DEIL01000100.1:1718-4380 GCA_002352445.1 Desulfobulbaceae bacterium UBA2775 | reverse complement strand
AAGACTGCTTGCATCAGTTGTTCAACGTGAGTTTGGTTGCTGGTGATTTGGGCTTCCAGTTGGTCGCAAAGGGTGAATAGTTTTTCGATTTTTGAGGCGATGGCTTTTTGTTCGGGAAGAGGAGGAACCGGAACTAAATGGGCAATAATATCTCGAACATTCACATGGGGCGCTGCCGATCCGATTGTTTTTCCAACAATATCATTGTAAGTATTTGGTGCATTGAGAAATCTAAGAGAATATTTTGCGGATACTTCATCAAGGAAACGCAACATCATTACTCTTTGACCCAAACAAACAGGTTCATCGGTATCAATTAAACCAGCAATACCAAGCCTTCCCCCTTCTCGTATATAAACCAAGTCATTTCTAGCTGGTTTCAACCTTCTAACTCTTTTTTCATATTCTTCATTCGAAACACGTCTGACCATATTAATTAGCAGCCCATCCTCTGTTACATCTGGTGCTCGAAGACATAAAAACCCCGTGCCTTGGTATTTTGGTGTGTCATGTGGACAGTCAACATAGTGTGTAGAAAATTCACGCAACCGACACCAAACCCACCCTTCCGGCAATTTAAACGATTTTTCCTCCTCACTAACCGGCTGCAGTGGTTTTTGGTTTTTGGTTTTTTTGTCTTTAATCAGTTGTTCTTTTTCTGCCTGAATCTGTTTCAGTAATTCACTGGCGGGTTCAATGCCCGGGTTTTCAGCTCGCCAGTCTTTGGTGAGCTTACCTTCGATGGCTTCCTGCAATATCTGTTGGCGCAGTTTTTTTAACAGGGTTTGTTGGTATGTGAGTTCTCTTTCCAAAACTTCTACTTCAAATTGGGTACTGGTTTTCTTTTTCAGAATATTTTTCTGTTTCTCCAAAGTAGGTATAGGCATTTCGATATTACATAAATCCTCAAAACGCAATGCTTTTCGAACTGTTCCTCTAGCATATTTACCTATTTGGAAAAGTCCTTCACTAGACTTCAAAAAATCTAATAACAACTCAGAAATAAGCTTGTCTGTAGTTGAGAAAATCACATATGCGGGACTTACCAATCCTCTAACACCGACAGGAACTAGACCAATAGAACCAACATTAATTCGATACGGGTTATAAGCAAAATCGCCTGGCTCAACAAGCTGATATTTGGATAAATCTTTAGATTTTTTGTGATCAGTTTCGGTTATGCCTAATTTATTAGAGACACCAACAACAACCATCTTTTCATATTCGTGGAGCGTTTCAGCCCTAATAGATTTCTTTTTTAAATAAGTTGTTAACTTTTTAACATCAACCACTACGGCAACACCTTCCGAAGCTGCTCCAGCAGTTCATCACTCTTACCAAATGACTGACGCAACATATCCAACAATTCACCACTGCTGTATTGTTTTTCTCCTTCAGGCTGGTGCGGATTTTTAATATCGAGATTGTACCCACTGGCTTTGATGGTTTCTATATCCACTTGCCACGCCTGCTCGTTTTCTTCTCGCTTACTCCACCATGCTTTCAAATCATCAAATTCTGCCAACTGAATCGGCTTGGTTTTAGAATAAGCCTTATAACCTTCAGGCAACTTATGCTGGTAATACCAGACAGTTTTGGTTGGCTCGCCTTTAGTGAAAAATAGCAAGTTGGTGGCGACCGAGGCATAGGGCTGAAACACCGAATTAGGCAGGCGAATAATGGTATGCAGGTTACAATCTTCCAGCAGTTTTTGCCGAATGCGTTGTTTTACGCCATCGCCAGTCAGTGAACCATCGGGTAAAACAATCGCCGCCCTGCCCCCATCTTTGAGCAGATGAATCATCAGAATTAAAAACAGGTCTGCCGATTCTTTGGTGCGGTAAGTTTGTGGAAAGTTATTTTCGTTGTTGTTGGAGACCACACCGCCAAAAGGGGGATTGGCGAGAATAATATCTACCCGGTCTTTTTGACGGTATTCGGTTAATGGCCGCGCCAGTGAATCGCCATATTGAATATTGGGCAGGTTAATATCGTGCAGAATTAAATTTGTATTTCCCAGCAAATATGGCAGGGGTTTATATTCCCAGCCCATGACGTTATGTTGCAACGCTTCACGCTCGGCAACGGTGGTGGCCACCACCTTGAGGTGTTCTAGCGCCGCCGTGAGATAACCACCCGTACCACAAGCGGGATCAAGCACTTTTTCACCCACTTTAGGATCGGTCAGACCAGCTAACAATTCGGTAATGGCACGGGGGGTATAGAACTCACCCAGGGTACCGGCACTTTGCAGTTCACTTAAAAAGGTTTCGTAAATCTGGCCAAAGACATGCTTGTCCTTGCTGTTGTTAAAATCAATCTCGTTAAGCTTGTTGATGACTTGCCGCAGATGAATACCTGATTTCATGTAATTGTAGTTGTTGGCAAACACTTCATGCACCAGCACTGCACGTTTATTACCCGTAGAGAGATCAAGGTTCGCCAGTGTGGGAAACAGCTTTTGATCGACAAAGGTGAGTAATTCGTCACCTGTCATCCCTTCATCATCACCTGCCCATTCACCCCAATGTAATTCTTCAGGAATGGGTGATGTGTAGCCGTCTTGAATCAGTTCCAACTCTTTATCTTTATCGCTGAATATTTTTAGAAATAACATCCAGCCTAGTTGCAGGATACGCAACTCATCACTACCGGTTCCGGT
>DEIL01000100.1:1485-1656 GCA_002352445.1 Desulfobulbaceae bacterium UBA2775 | reverse complement strand
TCTGGATGGCTCATAGCAATAACACCTTGCTTTAAAGCCGGCAGAAGATAGTTTTTCCTGAAAGTCGGTTTGTGCAATAAGCCAACTTTAGCCATTATTTGCGCACTGCTTAAATAGCCATCACCCATCACCGATACCAGCTTTTTAACTGGGTCGCTTACTGGGTCGCTT
>DEIL01000100.1:412-1462 GCA_002352445.1 Desulfobulbaceae bacterium UBA2775 | reverse complement strand
CGGTCATTTTCATGCTGGCTAAAACAACTGTAAGCATAAACTCTATAAACACAGTGCTGTCCGCTTTGTTATCTGCCATTGCCAAAGCATCATAATACTGCTGCTGGTTATTCTTAATGGCGCTCTCAATCGGCAATGAGTAAAAAACTTCACGCCACTTGCCCAAGATTAAAGTCTGCCACAACCGACCCATCCGGCCATTTCCGTCACTGAATGGATGGATGAACTCAAATTCATAATGGAAGACACAACTGCTGATCAAGGGGTGATCTTTTGTATCTTTAAGCCAGAGCAATAAATCGTCCATCAAAGCAGGAACCCGATCTGCTTGCGGTGCAACATGAATTACTTTATCGCCCTTATGTACACCAACATTGCCATGACGAAACGCCCCGGCATCGGGCAAAACTTCTTGCATCATCATTCTATGAGCATGGAGCAAGTCATTCTCGCTGTAAATCTGGTACTGCGCCAGCGCTTCATACGCCCGGATTGCTCCACGAACCTCAGCAATTTCCTTTTGTGACCCCCTGACAGGTTTGCCCTCTACAATAGCTGACACCTGCTCCAGGCCCAGCGTATTACCCTCAATTGCCAACGTTCCGGTGATGGTTTTTATGCGATTCTGCTTACGCAGTTGTGGAGAGTTTTGGACTGCAATAATATCCACACCTGCCAACTTTTCACTGATGTCTGCAACCAGTGAAAGAATCTCAGGGGTTATTTTGTAGGGCGGTTGATAAGGCTTCATGTTATTCACCTACGCTGCGTAAATTTCGCGTTCCAGTTCAGCGAGCGCCTTGAGGTATTGCTTTTTACCACCGAATAGTTTGACGATTTCAAGCGGTGAGCCGAATTGATCCAACGGATTGACTTGGAGTATTTTCATATCTTCTATGTTTTCAATGCCTTCATCTGCATATTTATCAAGCAGTGCCTCTAATACCTTGCGGACTTGATCACCGTATTGGGTGAAATAGTCACGTTTTTTGACATTATTGACCCGTTCAGCCCTGGTCAATGGGGGCTGATCAAAGGCAGCATGACAAA
>DEIL01000100.1:0-357 GCA_002352445.1 Desulfobulbaceae bacterium UBA2775 | reverse complement strand
ACAATGCCTTGTTCGGTGAGTTCTTCAATAATGGCGCGTTTTTTATCAGCCTGTTTCCATTTATTCAAAAAATCGTCCAGCGACTGGTATTGTTCCTGAACTTTTTGCCGGGTGTAATCTTTGAGGCTGCCGGTAATGAGTTTACCTTTACCGTCCATGTATTGGATACGCTCGTTAAGAACTGCGACATTCACACCATTGACATAATATTTTGCCCTGGCCTCGGCAACAATACTGCCACCATCTATGATATTCGGTACATCGACTGGAAGATCGAAAATAATCTCTTCACCGTTTTCATCTAAGATGGCCCCACCATTTGCCATTTCATCTTCTGGCGAATCAAACTCATCTTCT
>DEIL01000316.1:4511-7460 GCA_002352445.1 Desulfobulbaceae bacterium UBA2775 | reverse complement strand
GGATGTCTACCTCTACCGGTTCAACGTGCCGATGGACTATGCTCGCAAGGTGCTGCTTGACTACCTGCGTGAGGTGAACAGCCTGAAAGACCATCCCCAGTGGTACCGGGCCATCCTCGCCAACTGCACCACCAGCATCCTGCGCCACACTACCCCTTACAACCCCGATGCCCGTTTTGACTTGCGGTTGATTGCCAATGGCTACATCGATGAAATGCTCTACGAGCGGGGGAATCTCGACCAGACTCTGCCCTTTGCCGAAATGAGAAAGAGAAGCCTCATCAACCAAAGTGCCAAAGCCGCAGACAAAGCCAGTAACTTCTCGCGACTGATTCGCGTGGGGTTGCCTGGAATGGAGCCATAAACATGCACTTCTCCAAGACGATTCTCCGTTTCTGCTGGTTCCTGTCGGCAGTAATCCTTTTGGCAGGTTGCGCTACGCCGATCGGCATTAAAGAGGTCTCGCCGCACGATTCGTATCGGGAGTTAATGGCAAACCCCCTGACCGAGGGAGTGGCCAGCAATGCGACGAAGATTGTGCTCCGCCGCTTCAACCTTCTCGGGGAATACGAGAATGACCCGGCCGCAGTTATCGCATTTCTTCACGACAAGGCGCTGCATGACGATCGGCGGGATACCCTATACGCCCTGGCGGAACTCTCCTATCTCTACGGTGAGCGCCTGGAGAAGAGTGTAGTGGAGGCTGAGCAGGAGCTAGCTCCCGATTACTTTCTTCTTGCGTCAATCTATGCCTACTTCTTTCTCCTCGATGATCGGATCGAGCCAGCGCCCAACGCCTTCGATATTCGTGTCCGCACGGCCTGCGATCTATACAATTTCGCCCTGTGGCGGGGAATGCAAACCGGCAATGCCGGGGCCCTCAACCTTACTGCGGCCGTGCGCAAGTTGCCGGTCGGCGCTCTGGCCATCACGGTTGATCTGACTAAATACCCCTGGAAGTTGGAGGAATTTGAGCGATTCGAACCGGTGGACAAATATGTGATACGCGGCATTTCCATTCGTAACCGCTCCAAGGGGGTCGGCAGCGCCCTTATTGGCGTGAAGAAGGTAAGCCAGGAAGTCCCTTTCCCCCAGGCCGTGCCCACGACCATTTTTCTGCGCACCAACGCCAGCCTGGTCGAGTTGACGGTGGGGACGGCAACCGCGTCCCTGGAATTCTACTCGGCCTACGACGATAATCTTCTGGACGTCAAAGGCCGCCACCCCCCTCTTGAGACCGACACCACCACACCGGTGGCCTATGCGCTTGAGACTTCGAAAATCTGGGGTCTCGACCTGGGTGCGTTTTGGGGCAAGGAATTCGAGTCTATTCCCAATGGCCTGTACTTGACTCAGCCCTATCGACCGGACCGCATTCCGGTGATCTTTGTCCATGGCACCTTCAGCAACCCGGCCTGGTGGGCGGAGATGCTCAACATCCTTCGGGGTGACCCCATTCTTCAGCAAAAGTTCCAATTCTGGGCCTTCCTCTACAACAGCAGTGCCCCCATTGTGGTCTCGGCCACCGATTTACGCGATGCCCTGCGGAACAAAGTCGCCCAGCTCGATCCAGAAGGGAAGGACCCGGTACTCCGGGAGATGGTCGTTGTCGGTCACAGTCAGGGGGGGCTCCTGACCAAACTGACTGTCGTTGATACCGGCGACAGTCTGGTCCTTGCACTGACAGGAAAAGATCTCGATTCCCTGGAACTGCCAGAGGAGAAGAAGGCCGAGGCCCGCCGGCTCCTTGTGGTTGAACCGGTACCAGAAATCAAGCGGGTCGTCTTTATTTCCACCCCTCACCGGGGGAGCATCCTCAGTAAACAGTGGGTGCGAACCCTGATTAAAAAATTTGTTACCCTGCCGGTAAGAATTGTCGAGACAGCCCTCAGTCTCCACACCTACTTCGGCGAGGACGCGAAAAGAATGATCGGCAGCAGCAAAGTCCTAACCAGCATTGACAGCATGTCACCGGATAATCCGGTCCTGAAGACGCTGGCAGACACTCCGCTGGCACCCGGGGTGGTCGGTCATTCGATTATCGCGGTCAAGGGAGATGGTGACCCCAAACTGGGTAATGATGGCGTTGTTGCCTACACCAGCGCCCATCTAGACGGGATGGAATCGGAATTCATCGTTCGCTCCGGGCACTCCTGCCAGGGACACCCGTTCACCATAGAAGAAGTGCGGCGCATTCTGCTCGAACATCTTGGCACGCAGGCAAAGCCGACACAATGATAAGTAAAAAAGGGGTCAGATTTACTTTTTGTTTTTCCTGGGACGGCCCGGCCTTTTATTTGAAACGCGAATACCCATTTTTTGGTAGAGTTCCTGACGAAATCGTTCACTGCCGGTCAATTGACCACGCTGCAACGCCTCTCTGATCTGTTTGATTTCATCTTCTGGTATTGTGTCACGTACATATTGTCGATATGCTTCTTGACGCCCACTCTTATTCGTTCCCAAAGACAGGTACGATTCATCAAAATCAACAACCGGATCTTTCTTCCCTTCAGCTTTGCAAGCATAGCTTGACCATTTATACTCGCCGGGAGATGCGACCATACCGGCGCGAACAGGATTTAAATCAATATATCGGCAACAAGCTGGCAGGTATTCAGTTGTAGAGATGATACTGGATTTAAAGCGGCCCTCCCATAAGCTACCGGATCGGCCTTCGAGTTTATTCACATATCGTGTCTGCCGACCGGCAACACGTTTCATCAACAGGGAAAGCGACTCGGGAATCTCACCTGGATCTATAACAATATGAGCATGATTGGTCATCAGGCAATAAGCGTAAATCCTGCAGTCAAATTCTTTTTTAAAATGGATTAGATTTTCCCGGTAATAGTTGTAATCGTCGCCTGAAGCAAAAACACTCTGCCGGTTATGGCCACGTTGAACAACATGATGCGGTGTATTCGGGAGGAGTATACGTAATGGTCG
>DEIL01000316.1:0-4490 GCA_002352445.1 Desulfobulbaceae bacterium UBA2775 | reverse complement strand
GGGAAAAGGGGTCAGATTTATTTGTTGATGTCAATAACCTGTGGCTCTGCTTTTAATATTCATAAAAACCACTCATTTCGCATGAGCGTCCTTGCTTCTGCTGTTAAGGGAATAAGATCGTTCTTATTGACAAGCTTCATGTCAAACTTCCGGTTCAGGGCCGCAAAGTGTTTCAATCCAAATCCAATTTTATTGAGATAGGAAAAAACGCCGATAGCTCCCGTGGGAAAATCATTTGCCTTTGTCCCATAGAGTGCCCGGAGATCCGGCAAGTCGCAGAAGAGCTCTTTAACAGTTGAGCCGTAGGGCTGGAAAGTCGGAGGTACTTTTCCTTTTTTTACCTGTTCCCCTATTGTTTTGCCAGTCATGGCTGCAGCCATGGTGGCTCGGCATAAGCCGATACCGAGCACATGTCCATCGCCATACGCTAATCCCTTGAATACCTGGTCTTCGGATGCAAAACCACCCGTCATGACGATAGCCGGCAAAGTTTCGCCTTCGTCTTTTAGTTGCGCACAGAGACGAACCACCGCATCCTCGAGACACACGGTTGGCAGGGACCATTCATTCATCATCTTGGAAGGGCTGTATCCGGAACCACCTCCGGCTCCATCAAAGGTTATCATGTCCACTTGCCCCTTACAGGCTATACGAAGTACCTGCTCTATGTTGTTCCTGTCATACCCGGCCATCTTGAAGTAGATATTTTTCGCACCCCATTCTCTCAATTTCTTGATATGGGCAAGCAACGACTCTTCAGTCCAAAGCGGTAGCCTGGCGTAGGTGTTGAAATTTGGGCAGATACCTTCCTCATACGCTTTTCGCACAGCCGGATCTACAGGATCGGGATATACAATATCTCCGAGTTCTTTCCTCTTCAGCGCAGATTCGATATCCTTGACCCGTTTGACCGGCTGTGTACCCTTTGCGGCCTGACCAAACTTGATCTCAATCGCTTCCGCGCCGTATTTTTGCAGGGCGATCTCGGGAACACCTTTCAGGTCGTCATCCACGTTGCACTGCAACACGATCTGGCCGAATCCCCGGTCGTATCTACGAAAGCAATCGAGAGCCTCTTCCAACAGCGGGAATTCTGTAACCTTGTCGTTTTTTATTTGCAGATTTAGATCGTTATTCCTTGCATCTTCACCAATCACACAGGTTACCCCGGCCATCGCCGCACCTGAGAAATAATCCCGCCAGTTGAGCTTGATTAAAGCCGGTAGTATAACGGGCAGAGCCAGCTCTACCGGATTTATAGTTCCGTAAGTTCGCTCGAGCTTCACATTGAAAATAGTTGCGTCTTCAGAAGTTGCCTCTGCCCCCGCAGCCCCAAATACCCGGCCGTTGATATTGAAGTGGGAAAAATCTATGGGATAATCCTTTTCGGAGGCAATTTGGTTGGTTCCGGTTGTCATTGGATAAACCGTCTGCGATCCCAGCACCGCTGCCTGTGCCAGTTCACAGGTACCTCCACATTTTTCGGTACAGAAAGAGCACATACCTGATTGCGGGGAAATAAATGCACTACGGTTTTCTGCAAAGGTAAATCCGGAACTCAAGGGTGGTGAATATGACATGGAGTCTCCTTGTATCGTTAAATGATTCCTGTAATGAACTTAAAATTGTTTTTCAGTCTTCTTAGTTTCAAATAAAGCTCTTTTCATCTCTTCCATTGAGGTCAGGACAGAAGATTCATACAAATCGGGATTATGAAACCCTTTTGAGTAATCGGTATGCCAAAAAGATACCACCGCCAGGGCACACTCCAGTGTATTCTCCAGATTGTCATATACCTTCCGGCCTACGTTAATAGAACCTTCATTGATATCTTTAAGATACTCAACTATGCTGTTTTTAAGCAACCGGAAATAACTCATCTGGTTCTTTGCTTTCTGTTGTCTTGCCACTATCTGATGACCTCCTCCCACAAATTCAGGCAAGCAAAAATTAGAGAATCCGGGCAAAATCATCCCATATAGGAGGAGAAATTTTGCCACGAAGAAATCAGACTTTACCAGATAAGCAGATCACCTTTGCTCTCAAACAAACTGAGACAGGGACCAAAGTTGGTGAAGTATGCCGGAAGACAGGCATATGGTATCGAGAACAAGCATCTTTTCCAAGAGGGTCTCCACTAGAAGAAGAAATTTTATGGATTGATAATTGTCACAAACGCGATAAAGAATTTCGGTGTTTCTGAAGAAAAACCTTGACATCAGGCCATTAAGTGGCTCAACCTACGAGTAGGTAACACACTAATTTAAAAGAAAAAATAGGATCCATTACGTATATAGCCTGATATGTTCAAAATTACTCACACCCAAAAAAACACCAGAAATGGAGCATTCTGGTTCTTTAAAAACAGAAATATTATTACCATCTATCAAGCGCAGCAAATAGAGCATTTGGAAGTCCCATATGCTCCCAGACCATCAATATAATCAGGAACAAGCCCTAATTTCGATTTTGAACAAAGTGCTTATTCTCGGACAACCTCCTGGAGGGAGAGGCCTGTTTACATTAAGTTGAAATAGCGCTGGGATGATTACCCCCTGATCTGTTGGGGCAGCTTGTGGTATGAAAAATTCTCTGGAAGAACTGGAAAAAATGAAGATAGGTTGCAGGGAACTGCAGAGAGAGGAGAGGATATTTTGGAAATATTTTGCTGGCCTTACAAAACAATTACGTATCACCTTAAAACGAAAGTAGAAGAGCAATACAATATCGGCAAAATTACTGAAATTGATTTAATTACCAAGGGGACGGTAAATGCCAGTTATTGTGTGCGGACAAGCATGAATTCAAAGGTGGGAAAATATGTTCTACGACAGTATCAACCAAAAAAAAATCTAAATGATATTGAGTTCGAACATGCAATTATTGATCACTTAGTGAAAAAAAAGTTTTCAGTCATTGGCCCTATTAAAAGAACAGTATCAGGGCAGACATATTTTGTGACATATAATGAAGCGGTTGAGAATAAGACACATGAAGTCTTCAATTCTATGTTTACTTTTCTTGATGGAGAGGACCTTTATTCATGGTGTAATCCTGGATGTTCACTTGATGAATTAGCCAGTTCTGCAAGAGCACTTGCAGAGTATCATATAAATATTTCTGATTTTAATTACGACAAGAAAACAATAAATGAATTGAGAATTAATTTATTGTTACCAACGCTAGTTGAAAAAATTGAGCATTACACAAATACAGCTGAACAAACTGAAATTGCTTTTTACCTGAAGGAGAATTTTAGCCTGCTAGCAGCAGAAATCAGCGATGTTTCCAGAGCATTTAATATCCTTAACCTGAGTCATTTCCCAGAGGTTGTTATCCATAGGGATTTTCATCCGGGTAATCTGCTCTACAAAAATGGTGCTGTAACCGGAATGTTTGATTTTGATTGGGCATCACCTGATATCAGAGCTTTTGATGTAGGGATGGCTCTCATGTATTTCTGTTCTGAATGGGAAAAGAATGAAAATGGTGCCATCCACCAAGATAAAATAGATATTTTTGTAAAAAGTTACCAGGAGACGCAGTTAAAATATTCCGAGAATGTAGTAGGACCATTAAATGAAATTGAACTCAATACGTTACAATTGATGATCCGGGGCGCGAACTTGTTCTTGCTTTACTGGGGAATTATAGATTTTTATACAAAAAGCTTAGACCCCGCAGAATATTTAGACTATTTGGAGCACAGTGTAAAAATGATAAAATGGATAAGGACAAATAACATCTCCTTCGATCAAAGTGGGAAGGAGGGATAATAAAAAACCGATCCCCAATGATAGATCACTGAGGATCGGTTTTTTACTTAAGGTTCTTGTTATAAGGATCTACTGACGACTTGCAGCCCCTTTCATCTGGTTTAACACTACGTCAACACTCAGAGAATCGCCGGAATTAAATTCCCATTACAGTTCATGCACATATATTCTGCCCGAATCCGTTATGTTTTTTGCCTCCTCTACAATTTGTCGATGATGGGTAAAGAGGATAACCTGGTTCCCGGTGCCCAGTTCAGCAAGGGCCTTGAGGGTAGCTACTGAGCGGCGGTCGTCGAAGTTGGTCAGTATGTCATCGACAATAAATGGCATTGGTTCACTGGTTTCAAGTCGAAATCTCAGGGTGGCAAGGCGCAGAGCCAGGTAGAGCTGGTCACGGGTGCCGTCACTCATGCCGTCAACTGTTACCCGGGTCTGGTCAGGCCGCACACCGATAAGAATGGGGTTGCCCTTATCATCTATATCGGTTTTAAGACTGGTGAAAGAGTTAATGGTCAATTTGGCAAAATAGTTGGAACCGATTTTCAGTACCGGGTCCTGGTGTTCTTCACGGTAGCGCTCAATTTCCTGCTGCAGGATTTTTGAGGCCAGCTTCAGTTGAGTATATCTCTCAGCAAGCCTCCTGATCTTTGCCAGCTCCTGTTCCATATTTTCTGCAATCTCAGCTCCCTTCGCACCGCCATCCATAGCCGCAAG
>DEIL01000031.1 GCA_002352445.1 Desulfobulbaceae bacterium UBA2775 | reverse complement strand
AATCGCCAGTTCGACAATTTCTCTGGCCTGCTGCATGGCTGTTTCAGGCTTAAAATCGAAATGTATGGCCCCGGTAAACTTTGCCTTGTTTGCTGTTGTGATAAACTTGGTATGGTAACAGGCAGCCGCAGGCACCAGGCTTGGCATGATGCATTGGTAATCCACTACAATGGCCTCTACTGCCCCAGTAACAATTGCCAGTTCCGTCATCAGATGGTTACCCGCCATGGGAATTCCCTGGCGCATCATAAGTTCATTACCGGTACAACAGAGACCGGCAAGATTGATTCCCTTGGCCCCTTTTTCTTTTGCCAGATCAATAAGCTCCTGCTCGTGGACAGCTTCAAGTATTTTTTCAGAAACAATTGGGTTATGACCATGTACCAGCAGATTAACGTGATCTTTCTTTAAAACGCCAAGATTTACCTGGGCTTTTTTGGGTGAGGGTGTGCCAAAGAGGATGTCCGAAACTTCGGTCGCAATCATCGAACCGGCCCAGCCATCACCAAGACACATACGTGCACTTTGTAACATGGTATTAGCCGCATCATTGTCGCATCCCATATGGGTACGATGCATCATTTCTGTGATCTCCCGATCAACACCACGGGGCATTATGCCAAGTTTCTTCCAGTTCTCACGCTGTTTTTCAGGTACACGGTTGATAAAGCCAACAGCATCACGTTTACTGCCAAAGCTCTCGAAAAATTCGTCGGCCAAGTCTTTGGCAACGTCCAGTATCTCGCGATTCTCGGTTGCAATACCGAGTTCTTTAGCAATATGGAGCATCTTTTTTTCGTCTTTAATATGGTAATCGTCGGTTTGTTCATGTGCAACTGCATGAAATGCCTCAATGCAGTCACGGCCATGGTCAGAATGACCCGCGGCGCCACCAGCCAGGAAACGCTTGAACGCTAATCTAAACTGACCCAACAATGCTAACATATTCTAACCCGCCTTTTGCACAAGAGAACCAGAATGATGTAGTGATTTTAACACTGTTACCATCGGGGACAAAGTAATCTACTTCAGTGATTTGGCGATCTGAGAAAAGGCATACAGGAGATGGGTCGGGCACCAGGTTGGAGGCCGCGGCCTCCAACCTGGTGCCCGGTATGAGCGAGCATTTTTTGGGGGGGGTGGGTGAAACAGAGAATCACCAGTCAAATAGACTGTCCCTGCATATTACTGAGATCGGTTCTTACTTATTGATATCGTAATCATCCGGCGGATTCAAGATGTCCTGTTTTGCCAATAATTCTTCGATGAAATAGCCAATTTGGCCTTTGGCTTTGAGCTGAGATATCATCCACTGTGGAAGGCGGATTGTAAAAAGTTCACGCCTTAAATGATCTGGTAGCTTTTTTCTGCCAGCTCCGGCACGTTTTCCGCCTCGCATATCCTACCTTTGATGATAGCCCGCTTTAGAATAGCGTATGACAGTTTTCAAAGAAATATTATGATTACAGGTAAATTGTTTGGAATCTGTCATACGTGTTTCAAATTGTTATTTTATTCTAGCCTGTTAGATTACTGCGCAGGGAGTCTCCCTTAATGCTTATCACCGTGCATCTATGGTATAGACGATCAAGCAAAGCATCAACCATATCTTTTGGTTGCAGAAGCTGATACCATTCATCGGGTTCAAGATTGGTAGTGATAATTGTGGACTTCCCCGCCTCATAACGTTCCTTCATAAGTTTAAAGAAAGCGTTCATCTGTTCCTTGTTAAGTGTCAGGTATCCGAGTTCATCCAAAAGAAGAATTTCGTAACGACAAAGGGCATTTAGCAGCTTTGTCGTTGTCCGATCTGCAAGAGATGCATAAAGATCGTCGAGAAGTCGCTGGGTGTCGTAGAAACGCCCTCTGGCACCAGATATTAATGCCTGACGCAGGATCCCAACAGCAAGACCGCTCTTGCCAACCCCGGTTTTACCATGGAATATGATGTTCTCTCCACGTTGCAGAAAATCGAGACCGGCAAGAGTCATGATCTGATTTTTGTTCACTTCCGGTTGTGCTTCAAAGGGAAAGGAGTTCAGAGACCAGTCCCACGGCATTTTTGCATTCTTTATACGGTTAACTAAGCTCCGCTCCTGCCGAAAGCGCAGTTCTTCCTGGAGTAAATTAACAATAATCTGCTGGATTGCAGTACCATTCTCAGCAAGTTTTATCTGCTGATCCACAACCTCAACCATCCCTTTGAACTTTAATTCTTCAAGAAGTTCATCTATTCTCTTTTTCATAGTTCAAAGAAGTCTCCTGCTACATTTTTAAGGATGATTTTTTCCACTCTGGTAAGATCGTAAAGCCCATATTGCTGGGCAGTTTTGATTCCCGCAATAAATGGTTCTTCCGGATAGCTTCTTTGTAAGTTGAGGAGACGCCGCAGGTTCAATACTCCGCGACCTCTGCTTATTTCTTTCAAATTTATAATGTAGAGATCCAGAATTTCATTTTTGCCGGTGAGCAGCACCTCTTCTTTGCATGGTTCTTTAATTGATGTTTTACGGTTAAGAGGTGGGTGGTGCCCGGGCAGTGTCCTTCTTTTGTCTTTTTTATCCAGCATTCGCTTATGTTCGGCAACTTTGTTTTGCTTATCATAAATCACCACCTTGTCCCAGTGTAGATTCTAAAGAAATGATCGCATAAAAATCTCAAGAAGCACTACCATGTTATTTACATAAAAAAGAAACCGGAAGGATTTCTCCTTCCGGTTGTCAAAATGTAGACAGCAGTCTACCGCACCGAGTTATCCCTTGGCGCCGGAGTCCCCTCGCAGACGCCTCTGTTTCACTCGGATTCGTTGAACCAGTCCGAGTTATATAAAGTCTCGGCGGTAATGGTTTTCATTTCATGATAATATGCTTCTTCAATAGCCATGGTGGCCGTATTCATAACACCTCGCCTGTTT
>DEIL01000166.1 GCA_002352445.1 Desulfobulbaceae bacterium UBA2775 | reverse complement strand
TGATCACACGGGTCTAAACATCTAATGAAAAGCGAAGTGATTAAGCGGGAAATACTCGAAAGTGAAGCGGGTGCTGAAGCAAACAAGCAGGTAAAGAAATTTATAAAAAAACAACAAAGAGAAAAGACAAAGAGTAAAGTTGCAACTTCCCATACAGAGAGCGCGCCAGAAGATTAACACTAGCAAATAGGCATACAAGTCAAAACATTGACTCGCGCCACGCTCGATGCGCCAGTGCACCCAGGTGACATTGTTGTGGCAAAGCTGGAACGAGAAGAATCAGCGACATTAAAAAAATACCGTTCGCGTGGCAATGATAGCGAAGGGAACGAAGTGTTTGAACTTGTCCCGTTAAACGATGATTACCCGACGCTTGTCGTCAACCGATCGAACCCTGGGCATTTGATAGGCCCAGTTGTTGAGCATAGGAGGAAGCTGAAGTGAGACGCTTTGACCTCATGCCTTGGGGTCAAAGCTTGATGACACAGTTGTCTTATTTTTTGCTAAAAGGGGATGAGAAATATGACCAATCCACCGAAAGGCGGATGTGCAAAAGGATGTCTCGTCACGAGCATAATCGGTATCGCTATTTTGATGGTCTTCGGGATCATTGAAGACTTCAATTCCGCAAACGAATGGAAGAAGAAACGCGTCGACGTACTCGCATCCATTGAACAGGCTGTAGACAGAGGAGATTACGAGAGAGCTTTTTCTCTGGCGGACCCTCACAAATCGAGAAACGACGCCGAACTCAAGCAACTGGTCTCCAGAGCCGAATCCCTAAAACAAGAGACAGAAGAACGTGCACGACAGACGCAGATATCTGAACTTGTTGCCGAAATCAAGAGCACCAAGGGTTCAGAGCGCGAAGCTAAGCTAAAACAACTGATTTCACTCGATCCGGATACTAAGGAATTCCCTGAAGAAATTTTAGAGATTCGTGAGCGGCCGCAGAAGCTCAAAGCTGAAGCCGAGAATTTTGTATCGAACGGCGTTGGTAAGAAAGTTCCATATGAGAAGTGGAGCATAGTTGGATCGCCTGAAACCTTGGACAGCACGAACAACAAGTATTGGGTGGCGTATCTCCCTGACATCGATGTTTCATTCGTCTCCGAGAAGGCATCCCACAAAGTGATATTTGCGGGATATGGGAAGAGGAGCGCTCCAGATTACCTAGCAAACAAAGATGCAGCACGAAAGAAACGCCTCGAAGGCGGGTTCAGCGCTTGGGATGGGAGCAATTGGGAGCTGACGAAACTTATCAAGAATTCAATGAACGACCCCGGGAGCTATGAACATGTGAAGACAGCTTATTGGGATATGGGTGATCATCTAGTAGTTCGGACCACATTTCGCGGTAAAAACGCCTTCGGCGGCATTGTGAAGAATTGGGTGAAGGCGAAGACCGATTTGGATGGTAATGTCGTTGAAATCATGGAGCAAGGACAATGACCCGAAGGGCAGCAACGAAGCAACGATAAAAAAACTCGTAATCGATGGGCCGAAACGCTATCTGAAGCCGCTTAATCCTGCGTATCCAGTCATTGAGATTGATTCGAGTTGCACGATCTGTGGCGTGGTTAGGAAGGTTGAGTTTGATGTGTGAAAAATGGTATTCCGGCTGATGCGAACGTCCGCTTTCGGCCAGAAGCGGACCTTCAAGTGGAGTGTGCGGTATTCTTGAAAAAGGTAAAAATCATTTTACTCCGACCGCAATTATTCACAGATATAACAGGTGATCAGCGTTTGTCTGTGTTGCTGAATTTCAGGTAGCGAAACGTCACCAAGGTGTGCTGCGTCCAGCGAAAGTGCGCGTCTTTGCTTTCAGGTTGGAGGCTAATCACTTCGATACCTTCCAGAAATTTGTTTATCTGGTAAAAGTATTTCGAGGAGTGCGTCGTTCATGTGAGTCTTTACCCCCCATCATGAACAGAATCACACGCTATGTCAGGCTCATTTCACGTTAGAAACAACCCCATCGAGCAGGGCTCATTTCATATTGGAAGAGACTCATTATTGAAAGAAGTCATTTAACGTGCTAATATTGTCCGGAGTGATCTTGATCCCGTGCCATAGATCAGCTTCTAACTGGAATCTGTTCGTATAAAGTGTGAGACCTGGCTATATAAAGGATCAGGACTAATCGTGTTACGCAGTTAGACTGCATTAAAACTGGGAGCTTGTCTTGAAAGTAAAATTTGTTGTCACGGGAATATTCCTTTCCGCAACTCTTGCATTTGCTAACGCCATTAAAGCAGAGACCACTTATCTTGACGACGGTATACGACCCTTATTTACAGAGAAACGCCTACAGGGCGTACGAAAATACAAGAATGTAACTATTGGGTCAGATGCATATTATGATCTCTCGGAGGCCGCTATGGACACCGCGCAAGAAGAAAAAATGCAGGATGCTTTCATGGACTTCAAAGAGACCGTTCGAAAGAAAGTACAAAGCTTGAGGGAGACATTGCAGAACACACGTCAAGACAAAAAGATGGATGCGTATTGGAGAAACCGCCAAGTAAAACTATTCGAGGAGTGGGCAGTTCAATATGAAAAAGTTCAAATGGCATGGTTCGACCTCCTTCTTGAAGAAGCATACCTGAAATCCTTTGAACCACGTTTAATGGGTGATTCTAAGTTCGGTCGTGGGATCACAAGACAATTGACCACAGGGTTGGAGAAGAAGATTGCTGAACTAAAGACTGAGAAACTATATTAAGCAATGCTCATCGTTTGCCCGCAGTTATGGATAAGAAAATTCTGACCTTCTACATCTAGCGGCCTCTCAGTTCGATCCCACAGTAGTTGTTCTCAGAGCACCAGAACTGGATCCACATCTTCAATTGTAAAAGTCGAGAATAGTTTTGCCATCGATGAAATTCGATTGCCCATTGAATTGAGGCAATGACATAGCGCCATAGATCTTCATGTTGAATTTAGCGTCTGGAATAGAATATGCCTTTGAAACCTCCGCCCCAAGTCAATTCTCGGTTCTTTTCGAGACGCAACACATGGACAGAGGGGACGTCTATAAATGGATAGGAATTTCAACGCCACTTTCCAACCTATCTTCTGGTAAACCCTACCCGCTGCTGGGTTTTTTTGCAAGACTTTTTTAATTGTGCCCTCGTTATCTGAGGACGTAGACTCAACCATTGTGGAATTTTTGGGCATAAACGATGCCTTTTGAGCCCGTTATCTGAAAGGAGCGCACAAGAGAACCTCTGCCCGTCAGAATGGCCAACTGGCTTCGGCACTGTGATGCTACCAGTTCACGGTCTGATCAAACTCAAACTCCGGCACGGCCCGCAGTATCTGAAGGTCCGCTATGGGTCGTAAGCGGACGTTCGATCATGCATCACAATCTGGCTCCTGTATCATAAGGCCGGGTGATAGCTTGCCGCCCTAAAGCAAATCTTCGCTGATGTTCACACGCCCGAAGCCGTAGCCACCCTACGCGCTGCACGATCTGTGGGGTTGTACGGCAGGTTGTGATTGATGTGTGAGGGAAGCGGGGCATCTCTGCCTCATGCTTTTGGGTTGGAGGTTTGTGGGGACGCTTCCTAGTGCTAATTTAAAAGCGTCGAGTCATTGTCAAATCTGGCGCATGCAGAACTATCACTTGACATCGAGAACTTAAATGCTAGCATGAGCTGGCCATAATAGCCCGGTGTCGGTGTATAGATTCTCGGCGTTGCCATATCTCGACAGAGATTCATGCTATTGATTATAAAGTAATTTTTATTCCTGAGCGCACATTGTTTCAAGGCGTTGGTGGCAGGAGCAATTTATCAATTTGGCCGCATCTCAGTACTTTCCGGTTTTGATCATGAGACTAAAAATTCCTGAAGGGTACCTTTCCGGTATTAAGGCTTTAAGCGCCCTATCTGAGGACGATACATCCGTGATATGCGATGCCCTTTCCCTCATCGAGCCTTGTTTTTCGCCACACGCCCTTACGTCGGCAGTTGCTGTCAAAAGCGGGCTAAATAGGGAAGTAACACGGGATGTCATCTTTGTATTGGTCTCACTGTATTTAGCGTGGTCAGAAATAAATCTTTCATTAGACGAGTTTATTCAGACAGTCGTCAATGCCGCGCGAGATGATATGAAAATTGAAAGCGCGGGGTTGGAATCGCTGAACCAAAATTTATCCGTCCTGTTGCAGCTGGATCGCTCCGTCGGAGTTACTGCGAGAGCTTCTGACGTAATGACAACATTTGACCATGTTTTCGACTCTACTCGAGTTGTGTCTGATCTGCGAACTCTATTTACCACTGAACCAACGGATCCTCAGCCATTAGCAGCCGTAATAACACACACGTTAAAGATTGAGTTTTATAAGGATCGTAAAAAGCAAGCATTTTATGTGGCGATGAATAGCACTGACATCAGCAAGCTAAAGAATACCTTAGAAAGAGCTTTGAATAAAGAGGAACAACTTGAATCTATCGCCAAGAAGAGTGGATTACCCGTTCTAGATAGCGCCCCTTTTGATGAGGACGACTTGTGAGCCCTTCTGATTTTTTTTCTGGTAGGACGTATTCCGATGAACCTGGAAAGGCATAATTCTGACTGGCGTGCATTTGATCTTAGACATGTCCGGATTGAACTCTGGGAAGTTGATCCGCCTCTTTCATGGAAAACAGATGATCCGATTGTGCCGAGCGTCTTCCGAGAGTGTCCCGAACCGTCTCCAGAGCTTACCAGTACTGCGAAGCTTATTTACAAACTTATGGAGAGGTGGGATTTAGATTCAGAAACAATTTGCGCAGCCCTTGGGTTCGAAAAAACTAAAAAGACACGTATAGAAAACGGCTCTTTAGTAAATCTCCTCAGTGCACGATCCAGAGACCTAAAGGATCGGATTTCCAATCTTACGGAAATTTATGTCGGCTTGTTTGCGTTATTCAAAGATCCCAAAGCAGAAAAGGCGTGGCTCCAGGAATCTCAAGAGATATTAGATGGTGATTCTGCCGGACAGAGACTCGCCGAAGGGTCAATGGAAAATCTGATGATAGTCCGGCAGCTTATAGAATATCTTTGCGGACGATAAATGATTGGATCGATTCCTTCTGGGGAATTCGAGTGCGCTATCAATAGACTTGTCGCTGATGTTTCACGAACCGATGCCCTTGAAAAGTTGGGGTTATCGGAAGAAGAGATTTCCGATGTATCGGCGTTGATCCCCGGCTTACACCCCGCCAGGAGTCCTGATGCATTCCTAGATGATCCGTTCAAAACAAAACCATATCTTAAGATTGGGAAGACCCGGTTTTCAGACGGTACGATTCGTGTTTTTTATAGTGCAATCGAACCGGAAACGGCACAAGACGAGATCGCTTATTGGTACGCGAAGTCTTTATTTAGCGGGTCCATTCCAAGAAAGGTGTTCTATCGAACACTTACCTGTAGTTTTGCTGGTAGTGTAAAGAACCTTCGACCTTATGAGGCATCGATGCCTCACCTCGTCGCTGATGACGGATATGACGCCTGCAATGCGATCGGGAAAGAAGCTGTTTCATGTAAATTAGATGGGTTGCTAACGCCATCCGCAAGAAGAAAAAATGGGACATGCTTGCCGGTTTTTAGGCGAGAGTGTTTGTCTAATGGTACACTCGGACATTGGTTTCTTTTTACGTATGATCCGTCGTCAAGACCAAAAATCACAGTAAAGAAGACCTAGCACATACGACAACATCTCACCAAACCCGCCACCCAGCGGGTTTTTTATTGCCTGGCTACTTCTTGGACCAAGCTACTCAGCCTCATGCTCAAGCGCTTCAATAATCCATTGATTCAAACTCTTGTCAGATCCGGCGGCTGCCAAAATAAGCCGCTCGTGCAACTCGGGTGAGATGCGAACATTGAATTTTCCAGAAAAACTTTTCCTGGGTTCAACGCCGTCTTCCTTACACATGTCAACAAACACCTTCAAAGAAATTTCACCTTCACGCCGCAATGACTTGATGTCAGCCGCGTAAAAGTCGGCCCCGCCGTTCAAGCCAATAAACTCGCCGCGAAACATCTCGATGTCCGGATCATACTGGATGACGGCCTTGTAACCGTCGATTGTCATTAGATTCATCATTTTGGAACCACCTCATTTCGTTTCAACCATTCGCGCACGGATGCCACGGCGCCCTTATCGGTATTTGGTGACGGATGTGGCCGGTGAAAAACTCTACGCTCACCAAACAGCCTGACACCAATACGCGAGCCCTCGCGATCCGTAACCTCAGCGCCCAATGCAACCAACAGTGACTCGATGTCGGCCCATTGAATATTTCCGCTTACGGGATGCGCGAAAATTGCCACGAGTGTTCTTTGGTGTTTGCGCTTCATGTGGCAATAGTACTGCATTATAGTACCACTGTCAAACATTAAATAGCATAAGCAAGAAATCGCGCGATGCTACCTGACCCAGCCAGGCATCGGGGAAGGGGATTTTTTTGAAAAAAAATACAAATAAACTTGTTGACAATTACAAATAAACTTGTACAATCATCATCAACAGCCAAAAAAGGCTACCAACAAACAACCTCAAACAGGACACATGAACCACAACCTTTCA
>DEIL01000038.1 GCA_002352445.1 Desulfobulbaceae bacterium UBA2775 | reverse complement strand
AAGTTTTCCGACTAGTCGGGTTAGTAGTCTATAGATTATTAAACAGCTGTATCTGTTATATTGCTGCTGTATTGTGACATATAAATTCAAGAGAGGAAAAGATGACAGGCAGAATGGTTAATATTTCAAAGAAGTGGGGTTTTCACGGCGTGGAAGCCTTGAAAGATGCAAGCCCCGGATACAAAATGATAATGGGATTTTTTGTCCTCCTTACTCTTGCAGGGGCGGCGGTCGGTCTCCATGCATTATTCGTGGGATATCATCACGTCTATGGAGTGACCAGACAAATTTCCTGGGGATTACTCATATCTGCATACATTTTCTGTGTCGTGACCTCAACAGGCCTCTGTATTGTATCTTCCATCGGCCATGTTTTTGGCGGGGAAGCATTTATGCCCATTGCCAAACGTGCCGTCTTCATGTCGATCATTTTTATGTTTGGCGGGTTCTGCATCATCTTCTTTGACATTGAAAACCCCTTCAGGATGGCAATCTGGAATGTCTTCTCGCCGAACTTTGCATCAAATATGTGGTGGATGGGGACTCTCTATGGTGCGTATCTGGTCTTCATGGTCATCGAGTATTATTTTCTGCTCGACCAAAATCACACCCTGTCAAGGTTGATGGGATTCTTTGGATTAGTCGTTGGTATAGCCGCTCATAGTAATCTGGGAGCAGTATTTGGAATGCTTCACGGTCGCCCTTTCTGGTATGGTCCCTACCTGCCGATTTACTTTATTTTCTCTGCTGCAATGTCGGGTGGTTGTGCCATTCTGTTGTTTACTACCCTCGGTTGGAAAATTAACCCTGAGATCATGAATCAGCGCATGGAGCGAGCTGTCAAAGCTGTAACTCAGATTACAATTTTCCTCATTTCCGTCATAATCTTCTTCACTATCTGGAAAATTCTCACAGGGATGGTATCAGAAGGCAAACAGTTGGTTCTCATGTCCCTTTTAACCGGTAGTTATGCCATAAATTTCTGGGTGTTTGAAGTTTTCCTCGGCATGTTCCTGCCCCTGTATCTTCTGATCCGTTCAAGAGGAAATAACTTCAATTTAATCCTGTGGGCATCAGGTCTCATGATGATCGGTATCTTCTTTATGCGTTACGATATTGTTATCCCCGGCCAGATGGAATCAGTCTACCACTCACTCGGTGTTGTTGAAGAAGCAAACCTGCTCACCTACACCCCAACCTTTCACGAAATCATGGCTTCGCTCTTCGGTATCGGCTTTATTGGTTTAGCCTACTTTGCCGGCGAAAAAATGCTCAATGGTCATCAGCTTGAGGAGCACGAGATTGTTCCGGTAGGTGGCTATATTTGCCCTGGTTGTGGTGCTATCCACTTTATGGAAGAAGGTGAAACAGAAGAAGACGCCATGAAACGTCATCACAGGATCTGGTAACTCAGGTTTTTACGAAACCATCAAAAGGTTATTATATTATGAAATTTCCTAAAATAAACTTAGATAAACTAAAAAATGAGGGTACTGGATCAGTTACCACCCGGGAAAGAAGAAAATTCCTGAAACTTGGTCTTACTGTTGCTGGTGTATACGCCGGAGGTAAAATACTCTCGTTAACCTCGGCAATCGGCACAGCGCACGCCTCGGGAAGTGGAGTAGGATTTGTTAAAAAATATCCATACAATCCACATTATAGTATGGTTATTCGCCAGTCTCTCTGCATCGACTGTGAAAAATGTGTCGATGCCTGTAACAGTACCAATCATGTCCCGGAAGATAGCTACAGAACCCGTATCCTGACCAAGAAATACACAGGTAAACTGGATAAACAGGTGGAATTTATTCCGGTACTCTGCAACCAGTGCAATAACGCGCCCTGTGTAAGAGCATGTCCAACCAGAGCAACCTACAAAGATCCTGTTACAGGTATTGTCCGCATGGAAAGCAAAAAATGCATTGGCTGTAAAACCTGCATGCTTGCCTGCCCGTATGACGCAAGATACTTCAGCGTTGAGAGACGTGCCGTTGATAAATGTGACTTCTGCTGGGAAAAGAGATTATCTAAAGGAGAAAAACAGACTGGTTGTTCTGCAGCCTGCCCCACTGGATCAAGAACCTTTGGCAACCTCACAGACCCTGAGAATATTGTTTATAAACTGATACACCAGCTTGAAGAGCAGGTTTGGGTAATACGCCCTGCTGATGATACAAAACCAAACGTTTTCTATATGAAAGGCAATATGCGTTCTGTTGAGAATATTCTTAATGAGCAGAAATTCAAATATTTCGATCCCAATATAAAATCGTGACAGTTTTATTAAAGGCATGTGTACCAGAAATGCGATGCCATCGTTGCAAAGACATTTCATGGGTGTCAGTCAGGAAAGAGAATTTATAGACATTCCCTCATAATTGTTTAAGGTTGAGAATATGTGATATCTACCGAACTGTCTTAAAATAAAATTTCCTGCCCAACGATAGCACCGCATCGCTGTTGTGAAAATGAGGTAACTACTTTGGCACCTAGACACAACCGGAAAGGGGAAATAGAGGAGGACAAAACAACTCCCCTGGTTACCAAAAGATCACTTTTCTACTGGGCATTCCACGGTAACCTAAAGTTACAGATTATTCTCCTGTTTGTCATAATCTTTATTGTCTTCAGCCGTGTTCTCCCTCTGGAAATGCAGAAGAGAATAGTCAACGAGGCCATTGCACTTCGTGATGTGCATAGCCTGATCCTCTATTGTGGAATTTACCTTCTTGCGGTTACCACTACCAGCTTGCTTAAACTGATAATCAACTACCTCCAGGCACTCATCGGTGAGCGTTCAATGCTGGCCATGCGTAAGGGTCTCTATCATCACATCCTCAACATGCCGCTGGGATTTTTTCGCAACACACAACCCGGTATGGTTGTCTCCTCTCTTATGACGGAATTGAGTGCGGCGGGAACATTTGCAGGTCAGGCATTCGCAGTACCTGTGACCAATGTTCTCACCCTTATCGCCTTTGCAGGATACCTGATTACACTTCACCCCAGACTCGCAATGACGACCCTGCTTATCTACCCCATTGCAATCTTTGTTGTCCCGCTATTGCAAAAAGGGGCAAACACAGCAAATAAAAGACGTGTAGATCTCTCGAGGGAAACCTCAAGCCAGATAGCCGAATCGATCTCCGGCATCCAGGAGGTACAGGTACACGGGGCATATCAACAGGAGGATAGCAAATTCGATACCCTTGTGGAGAAGCTGAAAGAAACGCGCATACGCTGGTCCCTTTTCCGTTTCGGTATAAAAACTACCAATAATTATTTTGTCAGCCTTGGCCCTTTTATTGTCTTCATTTATGGCGGATACCTGGTAATGCATGGAGAACTCGCACTGGGCTCCATGGTGGCGTTCCTTTCAGCCCAGGAAAAACTCTATGACCCCTGGAAAGAATTAATTACATTTTATCAAACATATCAGGATGCCTCGGTCCGCTACACTCGCACCATGGAGTATTTCGATACACCGCCCGAGTTCCCGTTCGAAATTCCACTGACTACTCCCCAAAAATTAAGTAATGAGATTGAGGTCAATGACCTTGTTTTTCAAACATCGGATGGTCATTCGTTGCTGAAAGGGGTCAGTCTCTCTCTCTCCGGGGGTGAACATCTTGCTATAGTTGGATTTTCCGGCAGCGGCAAAAGCACCCTTATCCAGTGTATCGGAAAAATGTATCAGTATACAGGGGGATCCATCACCATTGGCGGCCGTGAAGTCTCCTCTCTCAGCAAGGCGGAAGTTATCGAGAACGTCGGCTACATTTCTCAAAACCCGTTCATTTTTACCGGTTCAATAGAAGAGAATCTCCTTTATGCCCATCATGCAATGCTGCCGGCATCCTCCGACAACCAGCAGAGTACTGAAAACAAAGAGAAGCCTGATCTTGACAGAATGATCCTGGTTCTCCAGCAGGCGGGTCTCTTTGTCGATGTCCTGCGCTTTGGTCTCGACAGTTTTGTGAATCCTGATGACCAGAAAATGATCGATACAATTATCCGTATACGAATGTCATTCAGAGAAAATTTTGGTGACAGGATGCGCAACTATGTCGAATTCTTTGACCAGCATTCCTACCATTTAAACTCAAGCGTTTCAGGAAATATAGTTTTTGGAACGGCAACGAATAAAAATTTTGGTCATCATCTCCTGCCTGAAAACGTTCAATTCAAAAACTTCCTGCAGATGGCAGATCTCCTCCAACCGCTCTTTAACCTGGGGGTAGAACTCGCCGAACAAGCTGTCGACATTCTTGGCGGTGTTGATACATTAGATATCTTTTTTGAAAACAGTCCTGTACCGGCAGATAAGCTGGAGGAGTGTCAGCGTATCCTGAACCATCTAAAAAAGAAGCCACCATCCTCACTCCCCCCAAAAGAACAGGTCTTTCTCCTCAGTCTGGCCCTTAATTTCACACCTGCTATCCATACCATGACACCATTAAGAGAGGACTTCAAAGGGATCATTCTCTCTGCCCGGGACAAATTCCCACAGTGGTGTGACAAGGTGGCTCCAGGCCTGTTCCTTTTTTATGATGAAAAAAATTACACCCATAGCCAATCCATCCTCAACAATATCTTCTTCGGCAAAATTAAATCTGACCTGGCCCATGCCCAGGAGAAGATAAACCAGGCAATCATTCATCTCCTTATTGAAGAAGACTGTATGGAACAGATTGCCTCAATTGGTATGCATTTTCAAGTTGGCAGCACCGGAGACAGATTATCAGGGGGACAGCGACAGAAACTGGCCATTGCCAGAGTACTGATAAAACAACCTGGCGTTATCATAATGGATGAAGCCACATCAGCCCTTGATAACAAGTCACAGACCAGGATTCAACGGCTCATAGAAACGAGATGGAAAAAGAAGCGGACAGTCATTGCTGTTATCCACCGGCTTGATACTATTAGTACTTTCGATAAAATTGCTGTAATGAAGGCGGGAAAAATAGTAGAATGGGGCACTTACTCTGATCTTATTGACAAGAAAGGGATACTCTATGAGCTCATTTACGGAAGAAAATGACCAGGTTCCTCAGATGCAGAAGAACCTGAAATTACTAAAGGGGTTGCCTTTTTTTTCTCCTTTTCCGGTTCAGGCACTTAAAATTCTTGCTCTTCTCACTACCAGGGGAGATTTTCTGCCGGGAGATCTTCTCTATGAAGAAGGTGATGACCCTCACAGGGCCTACCTGATTCTCTATGGCAGACTGGCACTTACCGCAAAGGGAGAAGACAACGATCCCGTAACAATTCAACAGTTCAGGGATGGAGATTTCCTTGGATCACTGTCTCTCCTCGGTAGTATGCCTGCACTTTTTAACCTGACGAGTGAAACAGAAACGTCTGTACTGACACTTAGCAGGAGACAGTTCTCAAAAATCCTTAAACAATTCCCTGAAGTCCTATCTATCGCCCTGGCGGCTTCCCTGAAAGAAATAAATCATTGGGAGAGAAAAAATATTTCTGAAGCAGGACCATGCTGCTTTTCAAGGTTAGGCATAACAGCTCTATAGAATATGGAATTATCCTTTCAATTAAAAAATAACGGTTCAGAGCTCACAACTCTCCACGCTATTCTTGGCAAACTTGAGAAGCGATGGTGCCTCTCCAGCAAAACAACCATGGAACTGAACCTCATATTGGATGAACTCGTCACAAACATCATTGAGCATGGGGGGTGCGACAACGAATGTGTCATTGATATCAAACTGATAAAGGGAAACTCTGAAATAACATTGGTTGTAACAGATGACGGCCCCCCATTCGACCCCACTATCACACCTGCACCAGACATTTCGCTGCCTTTAGAGGAAAGGGGATGTGGAGGACTGGGAATTCACCTCGTGCGAAAATTCAGCGACGGTTGCATGTATAAAAGAACAAAAAATAGAAACGTACTCACCCTGATAAAAAAAATACCCAAGGAGCACAGGTAAACCGAAGTTGCCTGTAATAAAACAATATGAAAACCGAAATCAGCCAGGAAAATGATGCGACTATCTTTACCCTGAGTGGTCGACTTGACTCCCACACTGCACCACAATTTGAAAAGCAGGTGCAGGATTATCTTACCTCCCCTGAAAATCATCTGGTGCTGAACTTTAATAACCTCGAATACATATCAAGCGCCGGACTCAGAATTATTCTAAATACCGCCAAAGCTTACAAACCTACTGAATATCAATTTATCACCTGCAGTATGCAGGACCATGTACTTGAAGTTTTTGAAATTTCGGGACTGGATACCTTTATCACCATTTGCAGAACACTCGATGACTCCCTGGTAGCCCTTAAGGATGAAGAGTAATTGACTCTCCTCCTTCACCTCCACCTGGTGGCATACAGATTCTTCAGCAAATGCAGTGCCTGTACGACGAGTATTCAGGATCTCAAGACTGGTTTACTTTTCCTCCGACTCTTCCAAAGCCATCTGTATATACATCTCTCTCATCAACTGCGCAATCTTGCCGGGTCTACCGCCACCAATATCCTGTCCGTCAATTTTTATAACAGGCAGTACCAGAGTGGTGGCACTGCTCAAAAACGCTTCGTCCGCCTCAAGTGCCTCTGCTACAGTAAACAGTCTTTCTTCAATGCCAATTTTTTCTTCCCGGGCAAGTTTCAGTAAACTTTTACGCCTGATTCCAGGCAGTATGGAGTGTGAAAGAGGTCGCGTAATGATTGTATCGTTTTTGACTATATATGCTGTTGAAGAAGTACCTTCAGTTACATAGCCATCCTCAACCATCCATCCCTCAAAGCCACCCTTTTCCGCAGCTTCCTGTTTAGCCATACACTGACCAAGCAAGGCAATGGATTTGACATCTCTGCGCTTCCAGCGGATATCCTGTACAGTCATCACCGAGACACCATTTTGGGCCAGAGGGTTGTTAATAAGTTCTTTCTCGAGAGTAAATGCCATACATGCAGGAGGGCAGTCTTTCGGGAATGCAAAATCCCGTGGTGCAACTCCCCTGGTAACCTGGGTATAGACACCACCTTCTCTAAGGTTATTGCGTTCAATAAGATCTTCCAGAACTGCAACATATTTGTCCTTTGTATAGGGCCAGGCTATCCCGGTCACCTGAAGACTATGATCAAGCCGCTGAAGAAAATTCTCTTTATCGATCAATGTAGAATTAATGACGGGTACAACTTCATACACGCCGTCTCCAAACAGATAACCACGGTCAAAGATTGAAACCCTGGCTTTTTCAGCAGCAATACATTCATTGTTTACAAATACGATACCTTTCATTATTCTTCCCTTAACACTTGTTCTTACTGCTGGTTAGCAGCTTCTTCAACCATACGGTTGTGGCTTTCGGAGATCTCCTTTGCCAATTTTGCCTGGTCGATCGGGGTCTTGATATAGTCAATAGCCTCCTGAGCTATTTTTTCTGTGGATTGCTCAATAATAGTCGGTTCTTTCTGCTCTTCGGAATTCGAACATGATGAAAGAATAAGAAAAAAGAGTGCAGGCAAAAGTAGTCGTCGTAGTTGCAAAAGCATGGTTTACCCTCCCACACCAACAAACCTATGGCCGGAACCCTTTTGCGTCCCGGTACAGCGGTGAGTCAGATTCTTTTTTATCATAATTTTATACGAAAAAATCATATATATACTTACAAGCAACAAACAGGATGCAGAAACACAATATCAATTTGATAATATGTACCGGAACATATTTCTGGCATCGTGCGCCAAGATACATACCACAAAAGCCACCGATCCCGAAAAGAATTCCAAGAAACCAGTCGGGAGCTACCGATATGCCGGAATAAGCAGGAGCCAGAAGCTGATATACAATAACGCCGGCGATAGATGTTACAAACGTCCCCATCAATGCAGCACCGGCGACCGCATGGATGGGAAGATGAAAAAATGTAACAAAAAAGGGCGCAATAATCGCCCCGCCACCGATTCCGTATATGCCACCTATAATACCGACAACGAAACAGAGAGAACAGGCAGCTGGAACCGAAAAAGAAAACGTTTGACCACTAAATTTAAATGTAACCTGCTTGAAAGAAAAGCTGGTATGGCTGATTACAAATTCAATATTCTGCTCAGGTGCTTCACTTTTGACTAAGACAGCGTTCTGTTTTGTGGTTTTGACAATATCCCAGATAAGCTTGATACCTATATAGAGCAGAACGAGCCCCACAAAAAATTTAAAGTTCCCTGGCTCAGGAAGGTATTCCAGGCGAACCCAGGCACCGATCAACACCCCCGGTAAAGTACCAATTATCACAGTCCATGTCAGGGGCCAGACCATGCGTCTTTCTTTAATATATCGCCATACGCCGCTTGGAATGGCAATAATATTGAATAACTGGTTTGTTCCACTTACAGATGGTGCAGTATAGTTTAATACACTCATTTGAAATGGCAGCAGGATAAATGCACCAGAGACTCCGCCCATTGATGTAAAAAATGACACAATAAATGCTGTCAGGGGCGGTATAAAAACCCAAGTATTTACACCCGAGACAGGGAAATTAATGTATAAAAAATCCATTAACAATTTTAAAATTTATTTTGAAATCCGAATGCAGTACTTACCTGCCCTCCTGCCCAACAGCAGGAAGTATCATTTATGTCAGAGTACAATACAATTTTTTCCCCATTCAATCTATGCCTGATTTACCTTGCTGAGTCAAAATGCCCCCCCCCTGTTCACTATAAAATGAATAAACAGTCTTTAAGGATATCCTTAATTCATGTATATGAAAGTCATGTTTACTTCCCTGACAGGGAGTGATTTGGAAGGGTATTGCCAAACGTCCTCGCAAACTGCGGCAAAAAATGCTGCGACAAAAAACTAGGCCAGAGAAAATAATGGCCAGCTTATTTAATAGCCTGGAAAAGGCTGAGCTTACTGTGATATTTCCATGTCCGGGCAACCCAAAAATCAGGTAGCTTTTCCACTATTAAATTGATATAAGGGTTAATAATTTTGCGTGGTCCCGTAGCTCAGCAGGATAGAGCACCAGATTCCTAATCTGGGTGTCGCGTGTTCGAATCACGCCGGGATCACCAGTTAAACTAGCTACGGGAGAATAAGGATTCTCCATCTTCAATGCTCTTTCCGGGGTAATCTTGTTCTTTTACACTTGAATTAATTACACAGTTTCTGCCGATCTTCTGCTCGGCCGGCACCTGGCTCCCTTTACCTATCAATGTAATCCCGGTGTAAAGATGGCTGGGATTGAGTTTATTAACTGTAGAGTGATTATCACCTGTACCAACCACGGCACCCGCTCCGATATGTCCGCCTTTATCCAGAATTGAATAGTCGACAACTGCACCTTTTTTCACCATACAGTCGGCAAAAAGAACAGAGTCCTTGACAATGGCACCTTCTTCAACTGTTACTCCAGGGGCCAGAACTGAGTTAATCACCTCGCCCTGAATATTACTTCCCGCCGAAATTAGAGACGATTTTACCCGGGCATTGAAACCAAAGCGGGCAGGAGGTCTGTCAGCAAACCTGCCCATGGTTTCAATATTTGTACGAATATTCCATTTCTGGGGCGAAATTCCACTGTCTTTTCTAATCACATCCATATTGGCCTCCCAGTAGGACTGAATGGTACCCACATCACGCCAATAACCGTAGAAAGGATAGGCAAACACATTGTCATTCCTGATTGCCCGCTGTAATATATGCATACCGAAATCAACTTCCTCCTTATCCTTTGACAAAGTATCAATTAGGTAGTTGTAATCGAAGACATAGATCCCCATGGAGGCCAAGTTTGTCTTCGGTTCTTTTGGTTTTTCCTCCCAGTCTACAATTCTGTCAAATTTATCAGTAATCCCAGCACCAAATTGATGAATTTCACTTTTGGGCACCACCATCATTGCAATGGTAACATCAGCCCTTTTCGATCTGTGAAACTCAATCATGGCATCCAAGTCCATATGATAGATATGATCCCCGGAAAGAATCACCACTTCGTCGGCAGGGTTGGATTTGATATAGTCTAAATTTCTACGTACGGCATCCGCAGTCCCTTTGTACCAGTCTGAATCAAGTTCACCGGTTCGAGGCGGCAAGATCTGTATTCCCCTATTCCTCCCGGTAAAATCCCAGGCCTCTCCGGTACTTAAATGATCCATCAGTGAAAGAGGTTTATACTGAGTAAGAACCCCTACTTTTTGTAATCCGGAGTTCATCACATTACTGAGACTGAAATCAATAATCCTGTAAATTCCTCCAAAAGGTACTGCCGGTTTTGCTCTTTTCTGCACAAGAATATTTAATCGGCTTCCTGCCCCGCCTGCCAGAAGAAGAACCAGGGATTCCTTTGCCTTTCTCATCTCAAGACCTCCCCGGAGTCAACATGTTCAGGCCATCTCTTATCTGCTATTTCCGGATATACTGTAGCCCCAACGCCAATATGTGTTTTCTCAGGTATCTGGTTATTTCCACCCAGTACCGTAACATCTGCTCCTTCATCAGATACCTCAGTCCCAACAACCGATCCAGGACCGAAGCTGTTATTAACATCGCTGACGACCTTGTTCAGATGGCTGCCTTCCCCAACAATGTTATTAAAAAAAAGCACTGAATTTTCGACGGTTGCACCACTTTTTACATGGACACCGGGAAAAAGGATCGAATTTTTCACAGTCCCACCAACCTTACACCCGTTATAGATGAGACTGTTTGTTACAACAGCACTATCTCCCAGAAGCAAAGGCTCATTGTCACGAATCTGTCGATGATCCAGATTGGTTCTGAATACCCATTTGTCCAGATCAATAAGAGGCTCTGAACCAAGCAAATCCATACTGGACTGCCAATATTCGTTTATAGTCCTTGTGTACCCCCAGTATCCATCAAACTTATAGCCATACACTTTATATTGCCCCTGAAGCAGCATGGGGATAATATCCTGGCCGAAATGAAATGACTCGCCCGCCTGATTTTCCTCAAGAGCCCGATAAAGAACCTCGGGCTTAAAACACATTACCGTCATTGAGGCCCAGTTGGACTGAGGATTTTGAGGTTTCTCCTGATAGTCTGTGACCCGCCCTCCCCTGATTCCATCCTCATCATCAAGGGAAGCAAGCCCAAACCTGTGCGCCTCATCCTGCGGGACTTTGGTGAAGGCTATCGTCAAGTCCGCCCCCTTCTCATAGTGGTATTCAATCAGATCCAGGTAATCCATCTTATAAATATGATCCCCGGAGATGATAAGTATTTCTTCAGGCTTATGATATTTAACAAAATCAAGGTTTTTATAGACGGCATCAGCAGATCCCCTGTACCAGTCCGCTGCATCATTGCCGATAAAAGGCGGCAGTATGGATACATGACGGTAACGACCGACCATATCCCAGGCAGCCCCGGTACCGATATGATTTATCAGCGAGAAACTGCGATATTGACTGAGGAGAGCCACCTGCTCTATCCCCGAATTCATCAGGTTGCTCAGTGAAAAATCAATTACCCGACCAAATCCCCCAAAAGGAACCGCCGATTTAGGCCGAAAGTATGTCAGGACATTGAGCTCATCAACCCGGCCACCCGCCAAAACAATTGCCAGTGTAGTAGGTTTCAGCATGTAGTCACCTTTTGAGAATGAATCGACAGGAGAGGGAAAAACACTAATATTAATAACTCTTTCTATTATATAGCCAACTCCATTTGATTATGCTACAGGAAATAAACTGATTTTTTGTCCATCGTATTGGTGATGGCGTTGTAAAAAGGTCATTCGAAGCTCCAGATGGCCAGGTCCGATAAGCGTAGATTCCGGGGCGTAGTGTTTTTCTCTACCGAAACAAAACCAATACCTCGAAATATGGGCTATATATGGCGCATAATTAGACCTTTCAAGACTTCGGAAGAAAATTGCTTATCTCCCAGACCAAGGTTTTTCAGAGGTACCTCGGCCCTGGCAGATCCTTTATGTCCGCCGGCTGATCCCAAAGAGCCGAAAATTCGATTGGCAAGTTTCCCGGCGCTTTTCCTATACCCGTCACATCGAAAAATAACTACCAGTTTTTCTCCATGTATGCCAGACACAAACACCCAGTCAATCTCACCCACGTGGTTGAGAAAATCGGCTACAATAACAAGAACGTCAGGACTCCTGACTCTTCCTATATGGCTGTAATATCTTCTTTTTGAATATTTCAGCTCGGACAGGGCAATATTGAAATACTTTAGCTCTGAACGCCTGAGATCAGTGAGTTCGAACTTCCTGACCAGATCTCTATTGGCTATATTAAAGAGATATCGAAAAGCAATACCATCGGCAAGCACCGATTTCTGCTCAAAGTCCTGCGTATCAACCTTAATTCCGTAAAAAAGCGCCGTCGCCAGGGCAACCGATGGTTTCATCCCTGCTGCACGCAGATATTCAACAGCCATGGTAGAAGTTGCACCATATTCGGGACGAATATCGATGAATTCCGCATCCCAGTCACCACTCACTGGATGATGATCAATAATAACATCCACCTTGATTTTCTCAAAACAAGGCAGGTGATCCGGCTGAGAATCAACCATCACAATCCTACTGTAATCAGCAGTTTTTATTTCTTTTAAACGCACCAGAGGAATCTTCAGCCGCTCAACCATTGCAACATTATTAAGGCGCCTGATTTCATTTGGATGTGTAATTGTAACACTTGTCACCTTGTAACGAAGAAGCCTTTTGACAGCCAAAGCAAAAGCCAGGGCGTCGGGGTCTGCGTTAATTACAACCAGAACTTCATCTTCTTTCTCGAATACATCCCAGAAGGCATGCAGTCGATCCCTGGCTGTATTTTTATAATTTTGCCTTTCCTGGAAACAGTTTGATCGTTTTCGTTTCTGAGCCATAAATGGTAACAGTGCCATTTCGTGGAAATAAATATGCAGCCTAAGCTATCTATTTCAGTTGCTATTGACTCCATCCCTCCTTTAGTCTGTACGACTAACGTCGGGCGTCAATTGCGTCAAAATGTCAGCCACCTCCTATAGAATTCAGTCCCGCACGGTTTCTGAAAACCAAACAAACAGGACAGTTCAGTATTACTGGAAAATCGATCCATCAGCAACCATATGTCTTCACAAAAAAAACAATCATAACAGATGGTTACCAAGGACAGTAACACTGCGACAAGCCTCAACTATACCATACTGGTTATTTTAAATGCAAGGCTTTGATAAAATGGAGGGTGATGTGATACATTACAATTCACAGATTTTTTTTATTCTCAGTAAATATGTGGACTATGCTGAACTTGACGCAAGTGAATGTTAATGGTACCTACACCAGAACATCTCACCAAACAAAGAACCACCGCCTTGAAGACGGTACATTATTATGAAAACACTCATTGCCATTGCCATTGGAGGGGGACTGGGCTCTATCAGCCGATACGCTATAGCCTTTGGCGCTGAAAAACTGGTGCATAAAAATTTTCCGCTGGGAACACTTATTGCGAATCTACTGGGCTCATTGCTTATCGGTATCTTCTGGTGTTATTTTGACAAAGTCCATATCAGTCATGAGTTCAGGCTGTTTCTTTTCACCGGTTTTCTAGGAGGATTTACCACATTTTCCACCTTTGCCAGGGAGAGTGTTCAATTGTTTAAAGTGGGTGAACCTATACAGGCTTTGAGTTATCTTTTTATGAGTAACATTCTGGGGCTCGGTATGGTCATTCTGGGCTTCTACCTCTGTCACCGTGTTTTTCGCTTTTAGTACCATACTCATAAAAAGATGCTATAAAAACAAGCCCTTTGGATAAATGCTATGAAAGTATATTCAACGATATAATTTTAAACAACCTTCCTCGATTTCTTGTTTTTTTTTACAGAAGTTCTGGAGTAAGGCATTAAATAGTTATTTTGAGGTTCTTTTGAATCTGCTCAACCGATACTTACTAGGTCAATTTGTAAAATATTTTTTTACCGTCAACGCAGCTTTTGCTTCCATATATCTGCTTGTCGACTTTTTTGAGAAATTTGATGACTTCAGCAACGCAGGCAAACCACTGAGCCTGTCTCTCAAATATTTCATCATGACCATCCCTTATATTGTGGATCAGCTGGGTCCTGTACTTATCCTTCTCTCAGGGGTAATCAGTCTTGGGATTCTGAACCACACAAACGAACTGACAGCACTAAAAGCTGCCGGAATTCCACTCAGGGCAATTGTACGCCCTTTTTTGATCGGTTCTGTTGTTTTTACAATGCTCTTTATTGCAGCAGCAGAATTCCTGCTGCCGGTCACCATTGCAACCACAAACAATATCTGGTTCGAACAACTCAAGGGAAAAGTGCTCCTGGGGATTCTTCGTAACAATCGTTATTACTACAAAGGTCATGATGGATTCTACTCCTTCGGATGGCCTGACACTTCCCGTTTTATTTTTAAAGATATTTCGTATTCTCGGTGGGATAGTCAATACAACATACAGACCCTGGTTACTGCAGAATTTGCCGACTGGGATAATAAAAAAGAGCTCTGGGTACTTACCCATGGACAGATCCAGGAGCAGGGGGGGAGAGAAGACTACAAAATCAGTAATTTCAAATCCAGGCAACTTGAACTGCCTGAGAGACCGGAAGACTTCCTGATACCCTTGAATAAAACAGCAGAACTGTCTTTAACCGATCTTTACGGCGAAATATCCCGTACTAGAGTAGAACATGAAAAAAGAACTGCCCGAACGAACTTTCTAGGCCGAATCTCTTATATACTGCTTGGCACGCCGTTGCTCCTGCTTGGAATGCCTATTCTTCTTTTTTCTTATCGAAAATGGGGTAGAGATCTATCAGTTGCAATTCCAGCAAGCTGCGGGCTTGCGTTCCTTGCCTGGGGGTTCTGGGGGGCGCTTCAATCACTTGCCATTGCCGGTTATTTATCCCCGATGGTGGCGGCCGTCACTGTTCACACCATTTTTTCCTTTGCCGGTTTTATTTTACTGATAAAAAATGACCGCTAAGAAATGCTGGCGTTGTAAAAACTCTTCAGCAAATTAAAATGGGTCGACCCGGCGACTGGATCGACCCATGTTAAAGACAGCAATTTGAGCAAAATTACGCTATTCTTTCTCAATTGATATCAGCTCAACTTCAAAGATCAGAACCGAATTTGGTTGAATTGAGGGAGCAACTCCCTGCTCTCCATAGGCCAGGTCTGAAGGAATAACCAGTCTCACCTTGGAGCCGACATTCATGAGTTGCATAGCCTCACTCCACCCCTTGATTACCTGTCCGACACCAAAAACAGCAGGTTCACCACGCTTTATTGAATTATCAAACTCTGTGCCGTCAATCAGGGTGCCGACATAGTGAACTTTTACCTTGTCAGCAGACGTTGGTTTTGCCCCTTCAGCGGGAGTGATCACTTCATATTGAAGGCCGCTCTCAGTTACCTTTACACCATCTTTTTTCTTATTTTTTTCCAGATAGGCGTCACCTGTTTCTTTATTTTTAGCGAGCATTGCCGCCATTTCCACTTTTTGTTTTTCCTGCATTTTCACAGCATATTGCTTTTGCACCGCAGCCATTTCCTCTGGAGCAATAGCTGGTTTTACCCCATCATAGGCATCTGTTATCCCCTGAAGTAAGAGTTCTTTCTGAATTTCTTCTCCCGCTCCTTTGAAGTAATGGCCTACTTCAAATCCCATGCTATAGCTCAATTTTTCTTTAAAACTCTCGGGAACTGCCGGTTTTTTATCTTCGGCAGCAAAAGACACTGCCGGAACGACTAGACAGAGAGCAAATATCGCTGATACAATTTTCTTTTTCATAAAATAATTCCCTTTAATAAAATTTAATTTAATCGACCCATAACTAATGGGATAATTACAACACTACAAGTGTAATCCCTCGATTTCCCTTGTTAATATTTTTATCTTCTACCAGTTGAGGATATCGTTGAAGAAGAAATTTAGTCGGCCCAAATCTTCTGGAAAACTCCTCTCCGGCAATATAATCATGAATCCGTCCCCTGCTTTTCAAAAAATCCAGGTTTTTTCTGCATTCCAAACGGATAAGTCCACCTTTGCCGCTGGACCCATAGCCATGAATCAGGGTCATCACACGAACACCATTTTTTACAGCGTCTTCAAGTGCTTCATCGAGCTTTTGTAACGCAGCCTCGACTACAGGACGTCCCTGTTCGAGATTGACCGTTTTGTGGACAAACCTCTGACTCTTTGACAGATGAACTCCGCCCTGTTTACTACCACAAAACCTGCAGCTCAAACTGCTTCCAGAAATTTCATTACCACAAACCTGACAGACAGCCATGGGGGTTACCACTAAAGTCGACGAACAGTTATTACTTCCGGCAACTGCCTAAGGTGCTGTAGAAGAACAGTAAGGTTTTCCAGATTCTCAACCTCTAAAGAGATTTTCAGTTCGGCTAAATCCGTTGCTGTTGTATGACCGGACATTTCAACAATATTTGCGTTGTCATGGCTGATCACCGCACTTATGTCCGTAAATATCCCTCGTTTATTTTCCGCAGTTATATAAATAGCAACCTTAAACTGCTTATCAGCGAGGCCGGACCAGGCAACATCAAGCCACCGCTTGGGATCTGACCTGAGCAAATTGACACAATCCGCTCTGTGTACGGAGACACCGCGGCCCATTGTAATAAAACCGACTATAGGATCACCCGGTACCGGTTGACAGCATTGACTTACCTTCACCAGCATACCATCAACGCCATCTATCTTGATTCCGGATTTTTCATGTTTGTCCGATTTGCCATGCTGGCTGCCCAGCAGAGTTGCCAGTTCCTCCGGTGCCAGATCTGTCGCAGTGGGCTCATCTTCACGCCGCAGTTCAGGAGGTAATAGTGCCTTTACAAGGTTCTGGACAGTGATCGTACCACCACCGACTTTGACCAGCATATCATCAAGAGAGTTGCACTTCAGTTCCTTGAGAAGCATCTTGATATGTCCGCTCTTAATCATCTTTTTAAGGGTTGTGTCGTGTTTCCGAACCTCCCTCTCACAGATTTCCCTGCCAAGTGTAAGTGCCTTTTCTTTATCTTCCCGCCTGAGCCATGATCGTATCCTGGCACGGGCCCTGCTGGTCTTCACCAGATCCAGCCAGCCCCGCCTGGGAACCTGGGTCGGCGAAGTGATAATTTCTACAATATCACCGCTCTGCAGCTTATACTTCAATGGAACTTGACGACTGTTTACCTTGGCTCCAACACAACGGTCTCCAACCTCTGTGTGTATAGAATATGCAAAATCGATGGGGCAACTGCCCAATGGAAATTCCTTTACCTCACCTGTTGGACTCAGCGCATAAACATCAGGATCAAACAACTCCCCTTTTACACTGTCAAGGAATTCCCTTGGATCCTCAACATCGTTAAGAGAAGAAACGAGTTTTTTCAACTCGCGGCAAAGTTTTGCATCCCTTGAAGAAGCGTTCTGGCCTTCTTTATAGGCCCAGTGTGCTGCAACTCCTTCCTGTGCCACCCTATCCATCTTTTCAGTTCGTATCTGAATCTCAATAAAATGATCGCGGGGACCTAGAACAGTGGTGTGCATTGATTGATAGTTATTGGCTTTCGGTACTGAAATAAAATCCTTTATCCTTCCCGGTACCGGAGCCCAGTTTGCGTGGACAGTTCCCAAAGCCTCATAGCACTCATTTACAGAAGTGGTAATTATTCTGAAAGCCACTTTATCATAAACCCGTTCAAGGGGAATATTCTGAACTACCAGTTTTTTGTAGATTGAATAGAGGTGCTTGGGGCGACCAAAAATACGAAGGGGTCTGATATTATTTTCTGTCAGTTTTTCACTGAGAATTGCAATAACCTCTTCAACATACTTCTGTCGCTCTTCAAATGAACTTTCCAGTTTACTTGAAAGCTCAGCATACTCCTGCGGGTAGAGGAATCTAAAAGAGTAATCCTCAAGTTCCCGTTTCAGCCAATCAATCCCCAGCCTGCTGGCAAGTGGGGCGTACAGATCCATAGTTTCTCTGGCGATCTCCACCTGGAGTTCCCTGTCAACCTTATCAAGCAGGAACATATCAGTCAGTCGATCAACAAGCTTGACCAGCAGAACCCGGACATCTTCCGCGATGGCCAGCAGCATTTTCCGGACATTTTCCGCCTGGTTCGCTATCTTGCTGTTATAACGAACATTGGTTATCCGGGTTGATCCTGCGACTATTGAGGCAACATCTTTACCAAATTTCTCTCCTAATTCCTCAACAGTAATATTTTCCTTGAGCACACCATGAAGCATACCGGCCAGAATCGTATCCAGATCAAGGTGCATAGAGGCAAGGGTAGAGGCAACCTCAAGGACGTGGTTAACATACGATTCACCTGAGAAATGCTGCTTTCCTTTATGTACCTGACTGACAATTTCCCATGCATCATCAATAGGAGCCAGATCTACACGGTGCAGATAATTTGAGGTAAGGACTTTTAACCCTTTTAATCCGTTAGGGTTTGTAATCAGTGGTTGTGACATTATTATAAACCGTACGTTTATTCTATATTTGCTCTACAGCAATTTTTGACAGCAGAACCGCAACCACCTGGTCAGGAGTCACCTCTTCTGTCGCGCCGCTCTTACGATCTCTCACTTCAACAAGCCCAGAGTTGGTCAAACTTTTGCCAACGGTGACCCTGAACGGTACTCCCAGGAGATCTGCATCTTTGAACTTGGATCCTGGACGCTCATCCCGATCATCAAGCAGAACATCAACACCTTGAGATTGAAGCTCACTGTACAACCGCTCTGCCGCTTCAGTGATTTTTTTATCTTTTAAGCCAAGGTTGAGAACGATAACCGTATATGGTGCCAGAGGGACAGGGAAAATTATACCGTTATCATCGTGGTTCTGTTCAATCGCAGCCGCTACAACCCGACTGACTCCGATACCGTAACACCCCATGACAAAAGGTTTTTCCTGACCGTTTTCATCCTGGAAAGTTGCCTGCATTGACTCTGAATAGCCGGTACCGAGTTTAAAAACATGTCCCACCTCAATTCCTTCGGTCAGTTCCAGTTTTCCACCACACTCGGGACAGGGGTCAGTGGTTGTAATCTGTCGTAAATCAGCAACCGCACTTACCTCAAAATCGCGAATAGCATTGACATTTTTCATATGGTAGTTCTTTTCATTACCACCAACATAAAAATTCACCATCGATTCTACTTCCTGGTCAACAACAATCTTTATGGTGAGACCGACAGGCCCGAGATACCCGGTAGGTACGCCGGTAATATCGTACACCTGTTTATCATCAATCATTTCGACATCGGCTGCACCAAGGAGATTTTTCAGCTTAACCTCCTCCACCTCTCTGTCTCCCCTGACCAGCACGCCAACAGGAACACTGTCGGCTATAAAGACCAGCGTCTTGACAAGCTGATCCGGTGATATCTGCAGGAATTCACAGACCGCATCGACTTTTCGTTTCCCCGGAGTCTCTACCTTCTCAAGTTCGGCAAGGGGTTCGACCTGATTATTCTCTTTTAACCTGATAACCGCCTTTTCAATATTCGCAGCATATTCACACTCCCTGCAGAAAACGACAGTATCCTCCCCGGTCTCAGCCAGCACCATAAACTCATGAGAAAAACTGCCGCCTATAGCCCCGGAATCGGCTTGTACTGCCCTGAATTCAAGGCCGCAACGGGTAAAAATGCGTCGATACGCCTCATACATTCTCCGGTAGCTGATCTCCGCAGCACTATCACTGACATCAAAAGAGTAGGCATCTTTCATGATAAATTCACGGCCCCGCATCAGCCCGAACCGTGGTCTGATTTCATCACGAAATTTTGTCTGGATCTGGTAGAGATTAATTGGCAAATCCCTGTAGGAATGTAACATTTTACGGATGATATCGGTGATCACCTCTTCATGGGTTGGACCGAGGCAGGATTCCCTGTCATGCCTGTCTCGAAACCGTAGAAGTTCCGGACCATATTTTTCATAGCGGCCGGATTCCTTCCATAAATCAGCAGGCTGAACCGAAGGCATCAGCAGTTCGTGAGCCCCTGCTCGATTCATCTCTTCCCGGACGATATTCTCAACTTTACGTATAGCAGCAAGACCATAGGGAAGATATGAATATATCCCGGAGGTGAGCTTATGCATAAATCCAGCCCGCAGCATCAATCTGTGACTCACAATTTCAGCTTCAGCAGGAGTTTCCTTCAGAGTCGGCAACAGTGTCTCAGAATAGCGCATATCGTTATATTATTTTCCCGTTTTCAGGGTTTTGACATCCCTGGTTTCCATTTTTTTTAGCTCCGCCATAAAAACATCCATCAGTTCGTTTTCACTCACCTTCTTCCAAACTTCCCCCTTCTTGAAGATAATGCCAACCCCGTTACCGCCGGCAACACCAATATCCGCCTCTCGAGCCTCCCCCGGACCATTTACAACACAACCCATAACAGCAATTTTCAAGGGCGTTTCCATAGTCTGAACATAGTTCTCGACCTTTTCCGCAAGGCTGAAGAGATCAATCTGGGTACGCCCGCAGGTCGGACAGGAGATGAGCTCCGGCCCCCGTTCTCGAATCTTCAGTGAGCGCAAAAGCTCAAACCCGACCCGAATCTCTTCCACCGGATCCCGGGTAAGAGAAATCCTGAAGGTATCACCAATCCCCTGGCTGAGGAGTAACCCTAGAGCAACACTGGATTTGAC
>DEIL01000090.1 GCA_002352445.1 Desulfobulbaceae bacterium UBA2775 | reverse complement strand
CTGCAACACCGTAGATCGGACTTTTTACGACGCCATCATTTGTTAAATGCAAAAAGATCTTCAGCATAAACTTCGGGGTCGGCATCAGGATATTCCGCTTCCTCGTCATTCCACGGCTTTCTCAGAACGTAGTCGTCACCTTCACGGCGAACAACATTTGACCGGTGCAGTGGGATTTTCCCTCCAGCGGTGGCTATATACCTGGGAATCGCATCACCGGAAATATTGCCATACATGGACTCCACAATATCACGCCCTACTGCAAGCGGCACCCTGAAATGGGAGAATTGCGGGTTACGATAACTGCAATTAAAAATATAGTATGGTCTGACATAGGCCTCCTGTATGGTTTCACATAGTTTCCACATCTTCACCCTGCTGTCGTTGATACCCTTTAGCAGTACCGCCTGGTTAAGAACAGTGAAGGTGCGTTTGGATATCTCTCTGAAAGCATCCCTGGAAACCGGTGTCACCTCCTGGGCAGTATTGATCTGCGTCACGACCCGGATAGGTTTTTTATCGCTGCTCTCTTCCAGGATATCGAGAAGCTCAGCATCTACCCGCATTGGAGCTGTCACCGGAATGCGTGTGCCAAGCCGCTTTACTTTTATATGTTCTATCGCATCAAGTTCTTCAAGCAGCCAGCGCAGGATAGAGTTTGGCAGGACGAAGGCATCACCACCTGTTACCAGTACATCACGAACCTGCTCATTCTTGCGGATATAGTCAAGAGCCTCATTATAGGCCTCCTTAGAATACATATGATCTCTTCTGCCGATATGAGCAAGACGCAAACAATGGGTACAGTACATCGCACACATATTGGTGGCCTTGATAGTAAGCACCCGCGGATAGAACTGATCAATAAGGCGGGCGGGGGAATGGTCTGCCGCCACTGGTGGAATTTCAATCCCTGCATTCTCGATCATCTCCCCTGTTGGAACCGACTGCAGCATTATCGGATCATTTATTACACCGGGCATGATAAGGCTTGTGTAATAGGGAGTAAGGCGCATCCTGTATGATTTAGTCACCCGTGCTATGGATTCCAGCACATCTTCGGGTAAATCTATCAGTTTGGATAAAGTTGCCACGGAGTCGATTGCATTACGGATCTGTCCCTGAAATGAGTTCCAGTCTTCATCACTCATTTTCAATTCTGCTTTTATACGGCCAATATTTTCCTGGATCTGTTCCCATTTTTCTATACCGCTGGGCGCCACCTGATCTTTTTGTGCCAGATACTCCTCCACCCGGCTGTTGGCCTCCCCTGCAATCGGCAATGCCCGGGCCAGGCGACCGCCCACCGAGACCATATGTTCATCAATCTGCTGATGCTTGATGGCCAATCGATGCAGTTCATCCCCTGAAATATCAAAATCATCTGAACACCCCTTATCCTGCCGCCGCAAATCAAGCAGTCGGGCAAACAGATCTATAATGGGACTTGTCAGGTTTTGATTATTTGCCCTCTCGTACAGTGCTCTGACTTCACCCTTCTCATCATTTACCGCGCCTGAAACTTTTGCTACCGGTAGCTGCAGTTCTGCAATGAGCTCTTCGGTATAATTGTCTATAGATGGTATATCTTCGCTGCTTACTGTTTCTATTGATGTCATGATTCTCTACGCCTCTGCAATGGTTTGTTTTATAAAGCCAACACCCTGACACAACCCTTCATTAACATCTTCCCTTGTTCGCGCCACCGACACTACACGAGCCAGAAAGGTTCCGGGCATCACTTTCAGGTTAGTGCCCAGATGCTCAAGAATAACAAAATCTTTCACCAGTTCTTTACGAGCCACCTTTTTGAAGGTTTCACGTTCATATGGATTTTGCGGAATATATCCGTTGGTTATCTGCTCTTCCGCAACTTTATAATTGTAGGTCCCCCAGTGAATTTTCCTGATATTCTCTTCCATTTCGACAGTTTGAGGGGGCAAACGATTCTCTGTAACTGCGTAATACTCAAGCTCAGGTAACATTGGTGAGCCTTCCGGCAGATTTTGTTCCATAGTGAAGCAGAACTCCAGGGTGGTTCCCTGTTTACGTGCATTGATTTCCAGGAAAAAGATATTTTCCTCCCTGTCGATCAGAAAATCGCAGCCAAAAATCCCTCTATATCCAGCTCTTCCCATAACTTTACCGACGGCAATGGTATATTCTCTAAGCTGTTGCTGATGCTCTTTGGAGGCCGCGGATGGAAAATGAGAACCAACAAACTTGTTCCCGTCTTCAATCGTCTGATCAGCGATCCCGGCTATATAGACATCTTCCTCATTTGCCACAACAGCCAGCACCGTCGGATCGAGATCATGGGGAATAAATTTTGTCACCAGATACTCGCAATCATCATCGGTGAACTTTGCAGCCACATCATCCTGTGATTGTGTCACTGCTGAATTCGCACCGGCTGCAGAAAATGCTGCACTTACAAATATTCCTTCCTCCCATTCATTTCTATATGCTGCTGTAGCCTCCATCAGGCTGGCAACACCCCTGCACACTCTGCCTTCAATAAACGGCACAATTCCCTGCAATTCTTTATGCTGGACAACCTTATC
>DEIL01000238.1:4652-8788 GCA_002352445.1 Desulfobulbaceae bacterium UBA2775 | reverse complement strand
TAAAACTGGTATCAATGTATCACCTACCTGGTCGCCGGATAGTAATCATATCGTTTTTGTTTCAGATAGAAGCGGGAAACCGCAGCTGTATCACATGGATATGAGAACCAGAAAAGTCAAAAGACTCACTTTTGAAGGGATTGAGAATGCTGAACCTCACTGGTCTCCGACCGATAACTCCATTGTATACTCAAGTTTAAAAGATGGTGTTTATCAACTATTTTTACTCAATCCCTTCGAAGACGGTGAGCCAACTCAATTGACTTCTGATCTCAGTCACCATGAAGCTCCAAACTGGTCACCGGATGGCAACCAGATCATTTTTGCAAAACGGGATGGCAAAAACCACCATATATACGCTATACTGAAAAACGGTTCTTATCAACGACGCATTTTAAATTTACCCGGAAGCCAGACATACCCACAATGGTCGAGATAATCCAAACCTTCTTTTACCTACTACTCATATCATGAAAAAAATTACTCTCAATTTCTTGCTGGTCAGTGCAATCGCTCCCTTTCTAATTCAATGTGCGGCTCAAACTGACGTTGATGACCTTCGCTATCAATTGCGCATTGTTAATAAAAAGATTGAAGATCTGAAGTCGACAACAGTTGGGCAACTGCAAAAGCGACAGGCAGCATCTTCAGGACAGGTTGATCAACTCGGCACGGAAGTGCTCGAACTTAAAAGCCTGCTTGAAGAAACAAGTCATCTGAATCGTCGACTGAGAGAACAAAATAAAGAACTCGAACAGTCGATGACAGCAATCGCCCAGACGGAAGCAGAGAAAAGAAACGAACTCATCCAGCGGTTCGAAGCAGGACAGAAAACGAAGGAAGAAGAACTCAAAGAACTTGATGAAAAACTCCGCCTTCAAAATGAAAATCTCAAGGCTATCCAGGATGCCCGGATAAAAGATGCCGAACTCCGTGCTCAGGCGACGGCACGTGCTGCTGAGGAAGCAAATGCTAGAGCAGCAAAGGCGGGAAGTGCCGCAGCACTCTCTTCATCCGGAATGAAGCATATTCTCGCCGACAAGAAAAAAGTTACCTTCAAGGTGTCTCAAGTTCCTGTGAAGACAACAAATGCAATACCAAAACAGGAAAAACAGATATCTGCTGGAACCCCGAAACCTGAAGAAACAACAGCGCCTGGAAAAAGTACTAGTTCAGAAAACGGGCTTGCTAAAGCTCAAAAATTATTTGACAAAAACAAACTGAATGATGCATACCAGGCATTCGAGGAGATTGCATCCAGTTCCACATCGAAAGATGCAGTATACGCTCGTTATATGATGGGCGAATGTCTTTTTAATCAAAAAGAGTATGACAAAGCCATCATGCAGTATCAAAAGATTATTTCTCAGCATTCCGGAGACAAAATGGCACCGGCGGCTATGCTTCGTCAGGGAATTGCATTTGAAAAATTATCAGACAAGGAAACTGCTAAGGTTATTTACAAAAAAATCCTCAAAAGACATGGATCATCTCCAGAAGCTGCAACTGCTCAGGAAAAACTCAACAAACTGTGAAAATCCGCCTGGATCATTTTCTCTTAAAAGAGTGCCTAGCCCCGAGCCTGGAAAAGTCCCGCGCTATTATAAGGGCAGGAGAAGTGTTTATCGACGAAGTTGTATCCGACAAACCAGGACAGTTGATCCAACCCGACTCCAATATCAGAGTTAAGGACAGATGCCCCTACGTCTCAAGGGGTGGGTTGAAACTCAAAAAAGGTCTATCCTTTTTTGAAATTTCCCCTGCGAAGAAAATTTGCATAGACATCGGGGCTTCAACAGGCGGCTTTACTGATTGTCTTCTTCAACATAATGCCACAAAGGTTTATGCTGTTGATGTTGCCTATGGGCAACTCGCATGGAAGATTCGACAGGATGAGAAAGTCGTCGTCTTAGAGAGATTCAATGCCAGGAAGATAAAACCTGCTGATCTTAATGAGACTGTTGACCTTGCCGTTATTGATGCCTCTTTTATCTCAATTACCAAACTCATTCCCCCTCTCCTCCCATTATTTTCTGATGCTGTCACAATACTCACACTCATAAAACCTCAGTTTGAACTGCCACGCGATAAAATTACATCCGGAGGGGTGGTTAGAGATTCAGATCTACACCTTGAGGCAAGAAAAAAAATTACGCTATTTGCAGAGCAAGTTGGTCTGAAAAGTAGAGGTTCTATTGAATCACCTATCCTGGGGCCTAAGGGCAATAAAGAATTTTTGATGTTACTGACTAACCAGTAGTGTAATTTGTTCTGCTTCTTTTCTAACATCCATGAAATGAATTTCACAACGATGACACCGCTTCGCTGTTATGAAAGTAATGTACCCGGGATTCNNTTACCTGTTGTGTCAACACTCCTCTGAACCCCTTTTTCTTCCAGACAGCACATGACTTTCATATAAACACCTATGAAATAAATTTCATAAACTTTTAACAGACAGAGCAATTCCCATGAAATCAATCATACTCTCTTCCCTCCTACTACTAATAAGTTGCACTATCTTTGCTGCCGGGACTGAAGAATATTCATCACTTATTGTTCTATTTTCCAACAATGTTTCTGGAGAGATTGAACCATGCGGCTGAAAATCGAAACAACTGGGCGGACTGTCCGGTAAAGCATTCCAGATAAAAAAATCTACCGATACATCGTTATTTCCCCAAGTCACAGTCGACTCCGGCAATCTCCTTTTCAAAAAAGATGGCGGCAGAGTACGGAATGTTCCAGAGATGTATACTGCTGAGACAATCATGAAGTCATATTTGACAATAGGCTATGATGCTGTTGCAGTCAGCAGCAATGATTTAACTGCTGGAAAACAATTTTTTGAAAAGTCTGCAGAATTTAATTTTCCATGGATCTCAGCCAATATTTTTGATACTTCGGGAAATTTGCTTTTCAAGCCTTCTATTTTAAAAGAGGTTGGTGGGATAACTATTGGCATCATCGGCCTGACAGGGAGAGGTAACTACAGCAATGAGCAAGCTGTAATCGGTGACTGGGAAAAACCATTGGCAGTGGAACTTCAATACCTTGCCCCAAAATCAGATATGGTGATCCTTCTTTCAAATCTTCCTTTCCCAGAGAATGTCATAATCACGCAATCGTTCCCTGAAGTAGACCTGATCATCACCGCTGAAAAAAAACGTGGCAACCTTGCTCCTCAGCTTTCCCACAACGCTTTGATTACCCAGAGTCAGTCCAGAGGAAAATATCTTGGCCGGCTTTTTATCAAGTATCAGCAGTCAGAGAAATGGTCTTACGATAGCTCGAACACCCTGAAAATACTTGCTAACAGGATCAAATCAGTTGAACGGCAGATAACCCAGCTTGAGAAAAGAAAGTCACATTCCACTCAGACTAATTTCACAGCAAGACTCGACAAGCTCACATCTATTAAAAAAGATCTTGAGAACAAGCGGGAAGTAGAAACGGCAAATCTCAAACAGCGCGAATCAACCAATGAGAGAATGAACACTTTTAAAGCGGATTTTATCCCCATAAAGCCGAGATCTCAAGAATCACAAGAGATAAAGCTGATGATAGCTGAGCTGAAAAACAGAATAAATAAATATAACAAGAGAAGCTTAGAACAGAAGAAACAGCCTTCCGGAGGTGGGAGCACAAAAGAAAAATAAGTCGGCTTCAAATACTGATCTAACACCCATGAAAGTAATGTAACTGGGATTCAAAGGAGTGTTGCCAAACGTCCTCGCAGGCTGTGGATCGGAGTCTCGCATACTCGCTTACCTGTTGTGTCAACACCCCTCCGAATCCCTTTCCTTCCAAATTGCACAGGACTTTCATATAAAATTATCCGGAAACTGAGATAATTGCACTTTTGAATTTTTCCGATGAAATGAAAACAGTAGGTTGTGAAGTCTACCATGGACAGGGGGGAAAACACGTTGCTTCTCCTCAAAAAAGCAACCTGATAAAACGTCCACCACCTGCTCTCTGCCTACGCTGTCATACAAAGGAAAGGGACGCCACCTTTAGTTACAGGGAGAAATTGCAATTATTTCCTGTCCAAAAAACTAGGTCGAACAAATCGGAACTTTATGAAATTCCTGGATACATTACTTTCATAACAGTGAAACAGTGCGCAGTGTCAC
>DEIL01000238.1:0-4602 GCA_002352445.1 Desulfobulbaceae bacterium UBA2775 | reverse complement strand
CTCATCATACCATCAACCCACATTACGTTGCTTTCGAGTTTTCCATCGAATGCCTTTTCAACCAGGGCGGGATCATCAGAAAGAACGACCAGATCAGTACCTTCTTTTACAACATCCGTAAGCATAAGAAGTACAGAATGGCGCCCTTCAGCCTTTGCTTCTTCCATCGCCTTCATCAGGTCAGCGCGAATATCTGCAACCTGATCCAAAGTGGCAAGCTCAAGCTGGCCAACCCCCACCTTATTTCCATTCATATCAAAATCTTTATAATCCCGGAAAAGGAGATCTTTTGCAGGGACACCAGCCACTGAGGATTTAGCTTTAAGCATATCCATAAACAGAGCATCGGTATCATCTACACCTGCAACAGTTTTAAGATCGGCAACAGCAACTTTATCCGCATCAGTGCAGGTGGGTGACTTAAAATTAACGGTATCACTCAGAATTGCTGCCAACATACCCCCTGCAACGTTTTTAGGAATAGCAACACCGGCCTCTTTGAACATTTTATTCAAAACGGTGCCGGTGCAGCCAACAGGCTCTGCCCGAAAGAGGATTGGACTATTGGTCGTAAGATCTCCAACTTTGTGATGATCAACAACTGCAACAACATTGGCATCAGCTAGATTTGCCGGACCTTGAGCGAGATCGCTGAAATCAACCAGTGCAATATCTTTTCCATCAGCATCACTTATCTCTACAGGAGCTTCGAGGCCAAATTTTTCCAGAACAACCTTGGATTCCGGATTAAGATCCGCGAGAGTAGACTGCATACAAGCCTGTGCGTCCTGACCCTGGGCCGTCAGTAAAGTTGCAAGTGCAATTGCAGAAGTAACAGAATCAGTGTCAGGGTTTGAATGTCCTACTACAGAAATAGCCATTTGTGTTCCTCCAAAATTTTATTATTGAACAAAAAGTGTAAACTGTTAATATTTTACTTAATTTCAGCTGTATTTTTTTGGACACACTAAAATAGTTCCTTCCTGCATCTGAGTCAAGCATTAAAATAGTTTATCAAAGACTGCCATTCCCGGAATTTTGATTCTAAAGGGATTCCAGCTATTAATTCCCAAATGGTGCCGCCCTTTCTCTTCTCCCGTGACTTTACACTTACCATAGAGTATCTTTTATTTTGTTTTTGATAGTTTCCAGGGACATATATATGTCGTAAGATTGAATATTTACACCCCATATCCTTCCTGCGAATACAGCAATGATGCAGGTGAAGAGTTTTTATAAACCTCATCAATTTCATATATCGGATCTTAAGTGCAACATGACGATAAAATATCATAAATTAGATTCAAGGCCGCGATCCCGTGTTAAGCAAAGGTCAAATACGTTTCTCTATATTGGTTGTGGGTTAGTTACCTTCTTTGTAATTTTCTTATATATATATACCCAGCAGAAAAACAATCATTCGGATTCAAATAATCAAGACTCTCTTACCGGTTCTAAGAAGGTTGATTCTGTTGAACATATTGCTCCATCAGATGATTTGAGGGTAGTGCCGTCCCAGTCAGAAAAAATTGGAGAAAAAGTCAACGATCCATCAGCATCAATATCTTCTTCATCAGGGGACATAGTATCCACAGGGTCTGGTGTTGATAAGTCTGTAGACGGGCATCTCTTTACTGACCCTGAGGGAAATCCTCCTTTTTCGAAAACAGACTCAGGTAATCTAATTCACACATTAAACGATTTCTATGACCACCTTGATCAGCAGTCCTATATGAAGGACTTTAACCTGAAAGAACCAAGCAGGATTCATTTTTCCAATCTTCTGCAAAAACTGATCAATAACCCGCCTGTCGTAACAAATGAAACCGACGATCTATACACCCTCCTTAAGAATACCGCCCATTTTTTTCGAATTATTGGAAAAGAGAATATACTCATTCTCAAAGGTATTCTGGATCGTGAAAAATCATCTTTTGAAAATACCCTTAAAACATTCTACAGTTTGACTGCTTATCCCGAAGTTACTGCGCAGGAGTATTCGCTTATTCTCCCCCAAAATGCCCTTTATGACTATGCCGGTTTTTTTCTAAATACCATGGGAGGACGTCTCTATCTCTTCAGACGTGACTCCATTTCAAGAATGACTGTAAGTTATTACTCGATCCTGTTAATTGATAACGCGAACGATGAAGGCTACAACAGGCACGGTGTTGATATACGTCCTACGATTGATTCTCTCATTGACGAAATAGAAGGTACAGGAAACCGCCTCTTGCTAAGAGAAGAATATCTCGATACATTATATGATCTTAAAGAGAAATATAACTGATGGCGCCGTAAAAAATCTTCTTTACCACCCGGGGACCCATCACGATTTGCCGACTATTTCACTCCCCGACAATCCATTGTATGGAGATGTTCAATAATGAAAAGTGTCCATTTTAATCAACAGCTTTTCTCCTTTCTTCAATCCTCTCCAACTCCATTTCATGCTGTAGCGAATATTGAGGACTATCTCCTCTCATATAATTTTTCCAGACTGCATGAGTCTGACAAATGGCATCTTAAACAGGGGCAATCCTATTTTGTTTCAAGAGACAATGGTGGCATCATTGCATTTTCCCTTGATTTACAAGGATCTTTAGACAGTGGATTCAGGATGATCGCAGCTCATACCGACAGCCCCTGTCTGCAGGTGAAACCTGTGCCTGACATTAATGAAGGGTCGTTTTTAAAACTTGGGGTTGAAGTGTATGGCGGGTGCCTGCTTAACCCATGGTTTGATCGGGATCTCTGTCTGGCCGGCAGGGTATGTTGTGAAATGGGTGATTCAAGTCTTGATATTTTTCTCATTGATTTTAAACGATCGATTCTCACCATTCCCAGTGTGGCTATTCATCTCGACAGGGAAGCAAATAAAAATAAAACTATAAACTCCCAGGAACATTTACCCCCCATCATCGCCCAGGATATTGATGAACAGATTTCGGATTTTGGCACTATTCTCTTAGAGCAGTTGCAGATGCAATATCCTGACAGCAAAATCAGAAAAATCCTCTCATTTGATATTTTCTGCTATGATATTCAGAGGCCCGCCTATGTTGGTTTGAAAAAAGAAATAATTAGTGGGGGCAGACTTGATAATCTGCTAAGTTGTTTTGTTGGCATGTCTGCTCTAACTGCTGCCGGAAACAGCAGTACCAATTTATTGATCTGTACAAATCATGAGGAAAATGGGTCTGTCTCCACAACTGGAGCCTCAGGAGCATTTATCGATTCGGTACTGGAGCGCATCGTTCCTGATCCGGTTGCAAGAAGAATCGCACTGCATAATTCATTTCTCATATCAATGGATAACAGTCATGCCACCCATCCTAACTTCAAAGAAAAATCAGATTCAGGCCATAAGATTCTCCTCAACAAAGGTCCTGTCATAAAAATCAATGCTAACCAGCGTTACGCCACAAACAGCTTCAGCTCTGCCATCTACAAAAATATTTGCAAACAGGCGGAAGTAATACCTCAGGAATTTGTAATGCGAAGTGACATGCCATGCGGCAGCACTGTCGGTCCGGTCACAGCGGCCCGTTTAGGAATAAAAACAGTGGACGTAGGAGCTCCCAGTCTGGCAATGCATTCCATCCGTGAACACACAGGTGCGGAGGATCCTCTACTGCTCTATAAAACAATAGTTCAATTCTTTAACACTGATTCTTTAAGTTGAAAATTCCTTCAATGTTAACTTGCCAATCTTTCTTCCATATACTTGTTTTTTCTGTTCTTTTTTTCCTCTCGTGCACTTCTGCCGGCTGGTGCAGTTTAAACAGTTCCGTTCATAAGTTTAAAGACAAGACAGTAAGTCAGGACCAAATCCAGCAACTGGCCCGTTTTGATCACCTGATCCGTTACTTCTCAAGTTTTTCCTATTTTGTCCCTAAACATAAAGTCAGCCCGGATTTTATACGTGCCCTTATTCTGGCTGAATCAGGAGCCAATCCGGATGCCATTTCCAATATGAAGGCATTTGGTTTAGGCCAGATTATCCTCACCACTGGCCAACAAGCCGGTAAAGAATTGTCCAGATCAAATACACACTTTAGATATGTATCAAAATCACAACTTAGCAATTTGAGACGAAGAGACCTTTTGGATCCTGCTGTAAATATTCTTATAACATGCTACCTGATTGCTAAGTATAACTATAAATTTGAAGGCAGGCTAGACCTTGTCGTGTCCGCCTGGAATGCTGGTGAATATACAAAATCACTTTCCCAGGGGAAGCATGCTCCTTACAGAGAAACTGAAAATCTGATTGGCAAGATCAATGCATATTATATTTACCTTCTGACGAACAAAATCTTCCCTTAGGCTTTCCCCTCTTCCCTTAATTTCCGCTTTGCAGCTTGTTTTGATTGAGATTGATGAATCTATTTAAGTTGTTAATTTATTATTTACAAAGATTTCTCAAAATGATATCGTAGCATAGTTTGCGTCCTGGCTTTTATGATAAATTTGCATCGATTCATAAAATAATAGGGATTCGAAAATAGCCACATTGTGGTATTTACAAAATTGGGCATCAAAAGTATGATTGTGCCCTGTTTTACATTGTGGTACTCAATATATTTTCTTTCACCATCT
>DEIL01000279.1 GCA_002352445.1 Desulfobulbaceae bacterium UBA2775 | reverse complement strand
ACTATAACAACTGAAGTTATGGTTACCAACGGCAGGAGGTGGACAAATAACCCACCGATCCTGCTTCCCAAACAGTGGGACGGATCAACAGCTGTTCGTTCAGAGATGACAATTCTCTACCAGGATGGAAGGGAAGAGACTGCTACTTTTCAGACGAGTGGGTTTATAGATAATTCAGAAAGAGTTTATGAAGATGCCTGGTTTTAATAGTTTATAACACTGGATCAGAGTTTGCGCTTCTGTCCCGCCTGCACGGAAATGACAAAAACACAGATTTGGTCTGCTGAAATTATCACAAACAACCAGCAGTGTTACCAATTGGTAGCGCCGAATTTTCTTTCCGTTACCTCCTGGTAGCTGTCCGGGTTGTTAATTTTTGTAATCACACTAGAAACAAGGCATGAGAAATTGGAATCAAAATTGCAAACATCAGGTATCTCTCTGTTTTCAGTTTGGCGATTATTGCCTTTACCGGGAAATGATCGGATGTGGGATGTTGAGCCGTTCTTTTCTTATCAATAAAAGGAGGTCTTAAGTGCACTCGGAGTCAAAAACGAAATATTACTCCCATCTGGTCAAGCTGATAATTGCCATGATCGTTTTGGGAGTTGCCGGATTCTTTGCCCGACAGCTTTTTTCACCTGAAAGTATGGGGGAATACGGGCATTATCGCGGTGCTGACATTGAGGATCAGAAGAATGTACCTGTACGGCTCCAGACTAATGAGTCATGCTTTCAATGTCATAAGCCGGTGCGAAGGATTCATAAAAAGGGTGTGCATAAATCAGTATCCTGCGAGGTCTGCCATGGTCCGTATGCGGATCATGTAAAGGATGGTAAGAAAATTGGTATGCTCCCGGTAAAAAAGGGAAAAGAAATTACTCATCTCTGTCTGCGCTGCCATAATAAAGTTATTCAGGCACGTCCAAGGACTTCCATAAAGATGGTGGGTATGCCTGAGCATCTTCAGGAGAAAAAGGTACGGATTGAAAATACATGTGATCAGTGCCATATGGTACACGACCCTCTTCTTTGGATCAATCAGGCCAAGGAAATGATTGGTATAAAGGAGGAAATGTAACGATGATTGATATTAAAAAAGAGATTCAGCAAGATCGCCGTGCATTTATTAAAAAGGTTCTGGGAGGGACTATCGCCGGATCCTTGCTTCTGGTGATCCCTGCTACCGCACAGGAGGTAGCCGAAGAAATCCCTGGTATGAGAGCAGAAGACTCTGTTTTTACAAAGAAAAAATTTGTCTTTATTGTTGATATTACTGCCTGTATAGGTTGTGGATCCTGCTGCGTCGCTGATAAGGCTGAGTATAATGTCCCGGATCATAATTATCGAACCTGGGTCGAGCGATATATTATTGATGATCATGACGGTGTTTATGTTGATTCCCCCAATGGTGGTCTGGACGGTTATACTAAGCCAAGAGAGGGTTTGCCATACCCTACAAGAGACACATTCTTTGTTCCCAAACTCTGTAATATGTGTGAAGACCCGTCTTGTGTGCAGGTCTGTCCTGTTGGTGCCACATATAAAACCAATGACGGTTTTGTCCTGGTTGACAAAACCAGGTGTGTTGGATGTTCCTACTGTATTCAGGCCTGTCCATATTCCGTACGCTTTATTAATCCTGTTACCAGGACTGCGGAAAAATGTACCTGGTGTTATCACCGTGTGAGAAAGGGGTTGTTGCCTGCCTGTGTCAGTGTCTGTCCTGTGCATGCAAGAAAGTTTGGTGATCTTTCTGACAAAACTTCCGAAGTCTGGAAGATTCTTCATGAACCTCATGTAATCTCAGTACTGAAACCGGACATGGGGAATAAGCCGGCCCTTCATTATCTTGGGTTAAGAAGGGAGGTGGTCTAATGAGCGCATTAGCAGCCCATGGCGGTACGGTCGCCGCTTTATCGAATTATGTGTTTCCCAATGACTGGCATGTTCACTGGAGTCTGATGATTGTTCTCTATCCGTATATTACGGGTATTGTGGCCGGGGCCTTTATCGTCTCATCTCTCTATCATGTGTTCGGCATAAAACAGTTGGAACCTATTTCCAGATATTCACTTATTTTTGCCCTAGCCTTCCTGGCCTGTGCCACCTGGCCTCTGCTCCTTCACCTGGGACATCCGGAAAGGAGTTACAGTATGTTGATTACGCCAAACCCAACATCAGCAATGGCGGGGTTTGGTTTTATTTACTCGGCCTATTTCATCCTGCTGGTTCATGAAATCCTTTTTATCTATCGACCAACCATGGTCACTCTCTGGAAACAGTCTACCGGTTTTAAGAGGTGGCTATATGGTTTTCTTGCCTTCAATAACGATAATCTCTCACCGGAAGCAATCCGGCTTGATCATAGGATTATTTCTTTTCTGGCCGGTATAGGTATCCCCATGGCCTGTATCCTGCACGGCTATGTCGGCTTTATTTTTGGTGGTATTAAAGCGAACCCTCTCTGGGCAACACCGCTGATGCCTCTTATCTTTCTGCTTTCCGCCTGTGTCTCAGGGATTGCCGGGATCATTTTTTCTTATATTTTGATTAAGAAGTTCACCGGGCAGGAGATCGACGTCGATTGTGTTCGCACCTCAATCAAATTTCTCTGGGGCTTTTTTATTCTCGATTTTGTTTTTGAAATGCTGGAAGTTTTTACTCATTTCTATATGAATACCCACCACTGGCATGTTCTTGAGAATCTGCTCTGGGGGCCGCTCTATAACACCTACTGGCTGTATCAGGTAAAGATTTTTTCCGTAATTCCTTTTATCGTTCTCGGGGTTTTGAGTCTCTTCAAGTTTAAGGACAGGGTCATTCTTTTTTTCGCACCTATCGTCTCGTTTATGATCCTTATCCAGGTTCTTCTAATGCGCTGGAATGTAGTTGTTGGTGGTCAACTCATGTCCCACAGTACTCGTGGTCAGGTGACATTTGTTCCCGAATGGCTTGGCAGAGAGGGTATTCTGGTTGCAATATTCATAATGATAGCGCCTGTTGTTATTCTGTTCATTTTAAGTAAAATATTTCCACTTTGGGTGAATAAGGAAGCTGCAAATGAACAGCCAATCACTTAGCGTCGTGTAAATCTCAAATGTCACACTTGTGAATTATGCGGCAGGAGAGCTATTGTAAGATCATCTTATTTTATATATGCCTGCAAAAAAGCATATTCCGAAAAACAATTAACCAGAGGAGGTGGAGAGTAAGGCGGTACGGTAACGGGTGGCGGGTTGGTTTAACCGCTGTTTAAGGAATCTGAAAAATTCTATGTCGGAGGGAAGAAATATGCAACATTGGAAGAAAATGTTTTTGCTGGTAATTGTCGGGATGTTTGTTTCAGTCCCCGCTTTTGCCACGACAAAAGCATCAATGGATGCGAACAATGAAAAGAACAAAGCTGCAAATGTAAAATGTGTTAACTGTCATCTGAAAGAGAATAAATCTATGGTTAGGCAGTGGCAGAACTCTCCACATGCTGCTGCAAATGTTGCTTGTTACAACTGTCATGCTGCTCAAAAGGATGATATTCTGGCCTATGAGCATGAAGGTGCACTTATCAAAACAATCCAAACCCCAAGAGATTGTGGGCTCTGTCATGAGCGTGAAGCAGTGGAGATGGAAAATTCCCATCATGCCTCTGCGGGACAGATCATGGCATCTCTTGATAACGTACTCGGTGAAGTTATCTGTTCTCTTGAGGATAAGGCTGATGCAGCAAATGGTTGCTGGCAGTGTCATGGCTCTGTTCTTAAGGTGATGACAGACAGTGATGGCAAAGCTCTGAAAAATGAGTTTCAGGCAGTTATGCTTGATCCTATGACATATCCGAATACAGGTATCGGCCGGATTCATCCGGACGGTTCTAAAGGTTCCTGTATGGCATGTCACTCCAAGCATTCCTTCCGTTCTGCTGTTGCCCGTCAACCTGAGAACTGTGGTAAATGTCACCTTGGACCGGATCATCCTCAAAAGGAGATCTATGAGGAATCCAAACATGGTATTGCCTACTACGCTGCAGATCGTGGTAGAGGTATGAATGGTATGAACATCCAGAAGGCCGGGACATGGGTACTTGGAAAAGATTACTATACTGCTCCAACCTGTTCTACCTGCCATATGGGTGCCTATGAGAAATCAAACGGTGCAGTGGCACTGAACACCCATAACGTTGGTGATCGTATTTCATGGACTCTTCGTCCGAAAGTTTCAGTTAAACTCAACAGAGTTATCTTTGATGATGGCACAGTAGCTGATATTCCTGGGGAAATACCTCCACAGGCGGGTAGTGAAAAAGAGTATAAGACTTTTGTTATTAAAGATGGCGCCTGGAAAAAGATCACTGCCACCAAAGAGATTGCAGAGGTTGTTTCCTGGGAAGAACGTCGTGGCAATATGAAAGGTGTCTGTAAAAATTGTCATGGTATGCAGCAGATTGATAATTTCTATAAGCAGTTTGATGCACTGGTTGTGACCTATAATGAAAAGTTTGCCAAGCCTGCCAAAATGCTGTTCGGTATGGCCAAAAAAGATGGTTTGATTGAGGGTTCCACTTTTCATACCGATCTTGGCTGGATGTGGTGGGAACTCTGGCATCATGAAGGTCGCCGAGCCCGTCATGGAGCAGCTATGATGGGGCCGGACTATACTCATTGGCATGGAATGTATGATGTTGCCGAGAATTTTTACTTTCAGTTTATTCCGGAACTCATTCATCTTGCCGCTGAGCATGGTATGACCGACAAATATCAGAAGGAAATCAATGCGATTCTGGCAAGACCCGAACATAAGTGGTATAAAGAGGGTTTTGATGCGGGCCTTATGAAGGCTATCGAGTCTGAGCAGAAAGAGCGTTATAAGCAGTAATCTATAGGTTCTTTTATAGGTTCATTACCAGAGACCGCCCCGATTGTTATGTCGGGGCGGTTCTTTTTTAAGGGGATCCCATGGGAAGGTATGTCACACTGTTATCAATTTTATCTGTTTTCTTGTTTTTTTCAATCAGCACACTTCAGGCAATGCCGGGGAGTAAGGATTTTGCTGCCCTGGAGAAAAAAGTTGCCTCATTGCAACTCGGTTTTGATGAATATTATATAGCTCATAAACTGGATGGTGAGCAGCAAGAGAGAGCACAGAAACATCTTCTTGAAAAATCATATCCTGGAACCTACACCTTTACCGATGGTGAAATTCATGTGTTGGTAGCACAGGAAAGTGATACAATCATTGCCGTTTATCTGAAAAATGAGGAGGCTGACAAAATAGAGCTAAAGCAGATGATTGCTGATCTTATGATGCAGTTTGGCAATCCCACGAGTGAAGCCCATGACCAGATCATTTACTGGGCCTATAACGAAAAAGGTAAGATTTCTGAAGATGAGTATACAGATTCAAAAAAAGAAGGTGAGGTGCAGATAATCGCGACGGTGAAGTTTAAATCAAAATTGACACTTACCGAATCAACTGGAGAGGATGCCCCGGAGAATTCCATCCACTGTATTGTCTCTTCTCCACGTCTTCTGGAAAAGTTTTACAATAAGCAATAGTCATCTCTTCCATTGGTTCTGGCATGATCACTCCTGACCATGAAAAATTCCTGGAACTCGCTTCAATGCGAATGCCGTTTGGTAAATATGCGGGGAGGCTGCTGATAGATCTGCCGGAGCCGTATGTCGTCTGGTTTGCCGGCAAAGGATTCCCGGAGGGGAAGCTTGGAGAGATGCTGAGCAGTGTATATGAGATAAAGGTTAACGGTCTGGAGTATCTCTTCGATCCATATAAAAAATGATAGTGTGGTAACTAACTGATTTTGGTAATCACCAGGGTAATATCATCCGTCAGTGGTTTTGTCTTCCGGAAGCTGTTAATCTCATCTGTAATCGCTTTAATAATCTCTTCTGAGCGGAGGTGGCTGTTTTTGGCCAGTACTCTTTTCACTCTTTCTCTGCCAAACATCTCACCGTTTTCATTCTCCGTATCCCATACACCATCACTGCCGATCAATACTATTTGAGGTTCATGGTGAAAGTTGATGCTGTTTTCCTGGTATTTCCAGGAAGGGTCAACACCAAGCGCTAGTCCTTTTCCTTTCAGTTCAGAAAAAGAGCGGTTGCCCGGGGCGTAGACAATGGCCTGTTCATGGCCGCACCGAACCCATTTCAGACAGTTCCTCTCTATATCAACAATCAGGTAGAAGAGAGTAATGAAATTTCCCGATCTGCTTGTATCTTCGCAGAGGAGCCTGTTCACATCCTCTATTATTGAAACAGGAGACCCTGATTGGGAAATCCGGCATCGAATCAGAGCACGGATGGTAGCCATCAGTAAAGCTGCACCGAGACCGTGACCAACTACGTCACCCGCAATGATATTCACCTTATCTGGTTGGAGAGGGTGGGGGAGAATATCAAAATAATCACCACCGGTTTCATCACAATAGATGGTAACGCCGCAGGTATCAATTCCTTCAGCTCTATAGCTGGCCTGGGGCAGGAGGTTCTGTTGCACTTCTCTGGCGATGTCGATCGCCTGCTGCAGCCGCAATCTTTCCTGCAACTGTTTGCTCATGGTGTTAAAATTACGCGTCAGATCCCCGACCTCATCCCGGCTTGTAATCCTGAGCTCTGTGTTGAAATTGCCAAGAGCAAGCTCATTTGCAGCATTGGAGAGCCTTCCTATCGCTCTGGTTGTCTTACTGGTTATTATACGAATGAGAAGAAGAGCCAGGAGAATTCCGGCCGCGCTTATAAGAAAATAATAATTTCTGAATTTCATGATCGGTTGCAGGGCTTGCTCACCCGGCGCGATAATGACCATGGTCCAGGGAGCCTCTTTGAGATGATAGTAGCCACTTATCTCATCTGGAGGCATTCCCTGGCCAAAAACTGTTCCTGAATTATTTTCACGTAAAGCTGCCAGTGTTTCCTTTTCTAGAAGACTATTTTCTCCAAACTTCCCTTCTTCCGGGATCTCCCCCGGATCCCTGAACAGTTCAGTCCGGGTGAGGACGTTCCCCTGCAGGTCAACAAGAAAAGCCTTGTTGCTTTTCCACCAGGGAGCTTTCACTATCTGATCAATGAGATCGTAAAATGAGATGATTACCTCAATTTGGCCGAGCTTTTCGTCATTCTCATTCCAGAATTGAGTTACCAGTGAGATCGTTTCATTTTCGAGTTCTGTATTGTAAATTGGAGGAGTTACGTCCAGATGTTCCATGCGGGAGTAGTTCATATGGGGCATTGCTCTGGATCTATTTGAAGACATACCTCCCATTCTTTTGCCTTCCCATTCCAGATTCACCTGAACGACTCCCTCCATTTCACGCAGCTGGTCAATGATAAATCTGGCGATGGTGTAATTAATTTCAATACCCTTTTCCTCTCGGAAGAGCGTCAGTAATTTTTTAGGGGAGAGTAATCGCATATCAATATGATGGGCAGCGCGCTGCAGTTTCGCGATCGCAGTCTGTTCCCACTGATCCAGAAGAGTCTCGCGGATGAGTACCAGACTTATAAAACCCATGACCATAAGAATGAGCAATGTGGGCAGCAGGATAAAGAGCGTGGCCCTTTGCTGGAGAGTGGTGGGACCGAATTTTGGGAGGTGTTTTAAGTTCATCGAAGGATGATTGGAAGATCAGAGTTGCTATTCAACAATAAACTATACTATACATCAATCGGTTTTAAAAAAACAAGTTACTGGATGTATAACACATTCCGAGGGGAGCAATGCAAGACAGCAGATCAAACAGCAGGGACGAGAAATTCCAGACAGGAAAGGTAGTTCTGGTTTCGATATGCCATTTCATCCACGACATCTATTCAAGCTTTCTTGCTCCTCTCCTCCCTTTTATCATCGAAAAATTCGCTCTTTCTCTGACCCAGGCAGGTCTGCTGAGCACTGTCATGCAGATACCTGCATTGATGAATCCATATATTGGTAAACTCGCTGACCGTACCAGCTTCAGGTATTTTATTATTCTGGCACCGGTGTTCACAGCAGTTCCAATGTCTCTTCTCGGACTTGCGCCAAACTATGCTGTACTTATGATTCTGCTCTTTGTTACTGGAGTCAGTGTATCTCTGTTCCATGTCCCTGCACCGGTGATGGTTTACCGGGTTTCCGGGTTGAAGACAGGCAGAGGGATGAGTTTTTATATGACCGGAGGCGAACTTGCCAGAACTGTTGGCCCTATAGCTATAACCGCGGCCGTATCGACTCTGGGGTTTGACGGCTATTATCCTGTAATGATTGTGGGAATGCTTGCTTCAGCAGTAATGTATGTAAAGCTGAAGGATATTCCTGTCACACCAAAACGGCATGATACACCGTCAATTCGCGCAACCATCCTGGAGATGAAAGCGTTGTTGCTGCCGCTCTCGGGTATTGTCGTTGTCCGCGGCTTCATGCATGGCGCTCTTTCAACGTTCCTGCCCCTCTATATTATAGGGAGGACGAATGACGTATGGCTAGCAGGTATTTCATTATCAGTGATGGAGGCCGCCGGAGTAGTTGGGATACTGACAATAGGGACACTCAGCGATCGTTTTGGCAGGAAAAGGATGCTCCTCTTTTCCCTGGTTCTTGCTCCGATTTCTCTACTGCTCTTTGTTTTCAGTTCGGGCTGGCTGCGGTTTCCGGTTCTTATGCTCACCGGATTTTCCCTCCTGTCTACTACCCCGGTAATGCTGGCCATGATCCAGGAACATTCCGAAGATGGATCTTCATCGGCCAACGGCGTGTTTATGATGATCAGCTTTCTGGCCCGTTCTGCGGTCGTGGTTTTGATCGGCTTTGTTGCCGACCAGATTGGACTTGAGAAAACCTACATTCTCTGTGCTCTGATAGGGTTTATGGGTATTCCACTTGTTTTGAAGTTGCCGCAGAAAGATGTCAGGGAATGATAATTATTTTCAAGAGCATTTGAGCTTAACCTTGCATTTTTAGTGATTTGTTACTACTCAAAGGTACAGGTTCTTTAGAAGGACTTGAACACAACCTGGGGAATCCGGGTCAAGAAATGTGTTGTTTTCTTAAAATAAAAGAGGAGATCAGGATGAAATTAAGAACATTACTTACCGTAGCAGGACTTTCAATTATTATGACAACAGGCTCGGCAATGGCAAAAGGGCGGCTGGTTGTCTATTGCAGCAACGAACCAAACGCCTGCCAGACTGCGGTTGATCTGTTTGGTAAAAAAAATGATATCAAGGTACAGATGACCCGTTCAGGTTCCGGATCCACCTATGCCAAAATTCTGGCTGAAAAGGATAATCCCAAAGGTGATGTCTGGTATGCCGGTACTCTTGATCCCCATTCTCAGGCAGGTGTGAATGGACTGCTTGAAGCGTATGAATCACCAGTACTTCCCGAAATCGGCGAGGCATTTAAAAATCCGGCAACCAATAAAAAACATATGACCACTGGGGTGTATGCTGGCGTACTCGGGTATTCAGTGAATACTAAACTGCTGGCTGAGAAGAACCTGCCTATGCCTCAATCATGGGCGGATCTTACAAAACCGGAATATAAAGGACTCGTTCAGGTAGCCAGCCCCCAGAGTTCCGGTACCGCCTATACTGCCCTTGCCACGCTGGTACAGATATGGGGTGAAGATGATGCATTTGCATATCTGGCAAAGCTGCATATGAATGTTGGCCAGTATACCAAATCCGGTTCCGCGCCTGGCAAAGCTGCTGCCAGGGGTGAAACACTTATCGGGATCGGTTTTCTCCATGACCATGCCAAGCAGATTAAGAATGGTTTCCCGCTGGAGCTCGTTGTACCAACAGAAGGTACCGGCTATGAGATTGGGGGTTTAAGCATCATCAAGGGAGCTAGAAATCTGGAAAATGCCAAAAAGTTTGTTGATTTTATGCTTTCAAAGGAAGGCCAGGAAATTGGTGGCACCATTGATATGTTTCAGGTCCCGACCAATGTTACTGCCGCGGTTCCTAAAGAGGCTATTCGTCTGGAAGATGTGAATCTGATCGAGTATGACTTTGTTAAATATGGTACTGAAGAGATGCGTTCCCATCTTATCGATCGCTGGGCGAAAGAGGTTAAACCGTTGAAAAGATAGTCTTTCTGCGCTGGGTAAGCCGGTGTAAAGGGAATCAGCTATGCAGGTTTCATTTGGGGAACGCAGTTTTCGCGTCGGCATTTTTACCTGGGCTGTAATCGGGGTAATTTCCTATTGGATCTTACCCTGGTTTGCCCTGGAATACGGTCTATTCGATGCAACGATGGATGAGTACTGGGATACTCTTGGTTGGAAGAGTCATCCTGTCAGTATGCTCACACCGGTTTTTCTACTGCTTTTTATTCCCATCGGTTGGGCTAACTGGTCAAGGGAGATACAGGGACGTCTTCTTGTTTCCCTTGCCCTGGTGGCAACGCTTTTGCTGGCAGTGGATTTCATTATTCCCGGGCGATCCATGGGACTTGGGACAGGGGTAATACTCATAGTGCTTGCTGCACTGTTTTCTTATGGTATTGCCCGCCTTGGTTTTCTTCAGGGAGATATTTTTATCTCCGGTGCAGTTACTGTCGTAATTTTTATTATCCTCGTCTTTGTATTTTATCCTGTTCTGCAGATTTTTTATAAGGTCGCTGTAACAAAAGAAGGTGATTTTGCACCTTTTCAATTTTTTAACATCATCACCTCCTTTGGCATAGGCAGAGTCGTCTTAAACACACTTCTCCTGGCAATTTCAGTAGGGGTTGCAACCACTCTGCTCGGCCTGCTCTTTGCACTTTACTCAGTCCGTGCAACTTCCCCATTGCGTCACCTGATGCGTGTGTTTTATATCCTGCCGATCATCACCCCCCCCTTTGTTGTCGGCATGTCGCTTATCCTGCTTTTCGGGCGGGCTGGTATCCTCAACGACGTGTTGATGTACTTCTTCGGTTCAGGTGGTCTTTTCATACCCGAAGGAGTTGAAGGTATCTTTGAGAGATCCGGCTATATCTACGGTTTTAGAGGAATTTTCCTGGCTCAGGTCCTCTCTCTTACTCCTGTCAGTTATATGGTCATTGTAGGAATGCTGACCGCCATTAATCCAGCGATGGAGGAAGCATCGCTCACTATGCGGGGGTCTCGCTGGATCACCCTTAAAAAAGTAACCCTGCCCCTTCTTGCCCCGGGGCTGGCCAATGCCTTCTTGCTGGGTGTTATCTCCTCTGCAGCAGATTTCGGCAATCCGCTGGTACTTGGAGGTGAGTACGATGTCCTGTCCACCGAGATATATTTTTCTATTGCCGGTGCACAACTTGATTTTGCCAAAGCCGCTGCACTGGGGATCTTACTGCTTGTTCTTTCACTGACGATCTTTCTGATCCAGAAAAAATATTTAGGCAAGAAATCTTTTGTAACTGTTACCGGTGTCCAGACTGCAGGCAATGTTACACCCCTTCCGGCAAGGTTGCAGAGATATCTCTCGGTATTTGTATGTTGCTGGCTGCTTTTGATCGGTATTTTATATGTTTCCATTTTTCTCGGAGGATTTGTAAAGCAGTGGGGAGCCGACTACACACTCACCTTCATGCATCACAAAGAATTGTGGACCAACGGATTTTCATCAGGTGGCTGGCCTTCATTTATGAATTCTCTGATTTTTTCTTTCATAGCTGCTCCCCTGACTGCCATTCTTGGTATCCTGATTGCCTATATCCTCACCAGAAAGAGGTTTGTTGGCCATGGAGTGATTGATTTCGGTACAGTGCTTATTTTCGCTGTTCCGGGAACGGTGACGGGCATTGCCTATATCATGGCTTTTAATACGGCACCAATTGAATTGACTGGTACTGCCATTATCCTTGTTATTACTATGATCATTCGGGCAATGCCTGTTGGTATCAGGGGAGGCATGTCAGCCCTGAGCCAGATTTCTCCAAGTCTGGAAGAGGCCTCGTTACTGCAAAGGGCAGGAAGCTTTAAAACTCTTCGATCTGTTTTACTGCCCTTGTTGCGGTCGACAATAATTTCATCAACGGCTTATAGTTTTATTCGGTCAATGACTACAGTTTCTGCTGTTATTTTCCTTGCTTCAGCGGGGACCAATGTGGCTACAACCTATATTCTTTCCCGGGTGGAGAGTGGAGATAATGGTGTGGCTGTTGCCTATGGCTCAGTACTTATTCTGACCATGTTGGCTTTTACTCTTCTGGTGCAGGCGGTGACTGGTCGTTCTCGTATTGAAAAACAGATGTAAAGTTGTATCAAGGTTGTTTAGGCTGTAGGCTGAAGGTTATTAGGTTTTGAAGCCAGTATGAACGTTTTATAGGAAAAAAATAATGAGCCGGAATACATCAATTCAAGTAACTCTTAAAAATATATCCAAACATTTTGGCAGTGTCAGGGTTATCGATAACCTCGATATAGAATTCAAGGCGGGAACTCTGACAACCCTGCTGGGACCTTCAGGTTGTGGGAAAACGACGCTTCTGAGGCTGGTATCAGGATTGGAACCGCCTACCGGAGGTGAAATATGGTTTGGGGAGCAGGATGTTTCTCAATTTTCAGCAACCCAGCGTGATGTCGGTATGGTCTTTCAGTCTTACGCTCTCTTTCCCCATATGAATGTAGAGAAAAATGTTGGCTACGGTTTGACCGTACTGAAAGAAACAAAAGAAAAGATTCGTGATGCTGTAAGCAGAGTACTGGAGACCGTAAATCTTGAAGGTTTTCAGAAAAGATATCCGGATGAGCTGTCCGGGGGACAGCAGCAGCGGGTTGCTGTTGCCAGGGCCCTGGTTCTTGAACCGAAAGTGCTGCTCTTTGATGAACCTTTGAGTAATATCGATTCCAAATTGCGCAGGAGTATGAGGGATGATATTCGCGGGTTGCAGCAGAAAACCGGCATTACCTCCATATATGTTACCCATGACCAGGCTGAAGCACTTTCAGTTTCCGATGAAGTTGTGGTGATGAACGACGGGGCTATTGAACAACAGGGAACTCCCCGGGATCTTTACCAGCGGCCAAACTCCGCCTTTGTTGCTAATTTTATTGGTGACTCAAATGTGGTAGATGCGATTCTGGTGGCTGAGGAAGAGGGTTCCGCTATCGTGCTGGGAGAGACACGGATTGATCTGGAGAAGAGAAAGGTTGAAAATCGACCCGGGAAAATCAAATTGTCCCTTAGACCGGAGATGTTTCAGCTTCGTGAGACTGGAGACGAAAAAAAACATGTAATGGGTACTATTGCTCATAGTGCTTATGTGGGAGCGGTCGTTGAATACTTTATTTCTACACCAGTAGGTGAGTTGTTTACAACTGCACCTGTCAGCGAGGAACAATATGCTCCCGGCCGAAAGGTTTTTCTCCACTTTCATCCGGATGAGTTGATTATTCTACCTGAGACTAGAGGATAGGCCTGTTGTTCCAGTTCAGCAAAACCTGTATCTTTTTATAAATACTCTTTTTGTGACAAACTCGTAAAAACCCAAATATTTCGCCGTTCCGTCATTCCCGCGCAGGATGGAATTCAGTTATTTCAGTATGTTATGGATTCCCGCCTGCGCGGGAATGACGAAGCAAGGGGCTTTTTACGACGACATCTTTTTGTCATAACCCCGAGAGATCAGAACTTTTTAAAATGCTTGGACTCGGTACAATACCCATTGCGGGGCGTAAGTACCTCCAGAAATATCCTCTTAATGGAAAGTTAAGATGGCAATACTTGCAATTGATCAGGGAACTACAAGTACACGTGGATTATTGATTAAAAGTTCAGATCCAGGCAAAATAGTTAATTTCATAGAGCACCGGCAGTTCTATCCAAAACCTGGCTGGGTTGAGCATGATGCGGAAGAGTTGATCCAGAATATTCAGAGATGTATTGAGATTTGTGATGATCTGTCGGTTATCGGTATTGACAATCAGGGAGAGAGTTGTCTGGCCTGGAATAGAGAGACTAAACAAGCAATAACACCGGTAATTGTCTGGCAGGATAATCGAACTCAGCTCACTATCGACAAGCTCAAATCTGATAACGCCCAGGGGGTGGTGCTGAAAAAGGCCGGGTTGCCCCTAGACCCTTATTTTTCTGCAACAAAGCTTGGCTGGATCATAGAAAATGTTCCCGAAGCAGGAAAACTCCTTGGACAAGGTAAGCTGGGCCTGGGTACAACTGACGCGTTTTTCCTTGATCGCCTTACCGGTCGATTTGTAACAGATATCAGCACAGCGTCCAGAACATCACTGATGAACCTGCAGAGCGGGCAGTGGGATGAAGATTTATGTGATCTTTTTGCTGTACCGCTGGAAGCATTACCCGAGATTGTTTCAACCACTGGTGACTTTGGTGTGATCATGTCAAATGGTTGCAGTATACCCGTTACAGCAAGTGTTGTTGATCAACAGGCTGCATTGTATGGGCATAACTGTAAAAATCCCGGTGATGCTAAAATCACCTTTGGCACCGGGGCCTTTGCCCTGGTAGTTACAGGACATTCGCCCTGTCAATCAGCTAGACAGGGGTTATTACCCACAGTGGCATGGCAGCTGGAGGGTCAAAAACCTGTATATGCACTCGATGGTGGAGTCTTTGCCGCCGGATCAGCAGTTAACTGGGCACAATCTCTGGGTCTGTTCACAAATTATGACCAGATTCTGCAATTTCCAAAAAACAAAAAAAGTGCCATTGAAAGAGATCTGGCTTTTGTCCCTGCGTTATCCGGCCTGGGTTGCCCGCATTGGGACAGAAAAGCGGGAGGGTTATGGATTGGCCTGTCACTGGATACCCGGCAGATGGATTTAATGCAATCTATTCTGGAGGGTATCGTCTTTCGGGCTGCTGAAGTTATAGTTGCCATGAATGAATTTGTGTCAATTCGAGATGAGATTTCGATAGATGGTGGTCTGTCCGCAAACCCCTATTTTTGCCAGTTTCTGTCAGACGTACTGAATCTGCAGGTCACTGTTCAGTCATCCGCCGAACTCACGGCGCTTGGGACAGCGAAATTGGCTGCAGGCAACGGTAACGGTCAAAACCCTGGAGAGAATTTGAGTCGGCGATATTCTCCTGAAACTGACAGGCAGGCGTATCTGCAGAAATTTAAAGACGCGGTGAAGAGATCAGAGCAATGGCGGTGTCAGTAAAGAATCAACATCAGCTACTGATGCTGTACAAACTGCATGATCCACCTGACAAACATTCCGTTATCCGGCTCAACCTTTAACGAGTCCAGCCCCGCCTTGATTCGATCAGCTGGAATAATGGCTCTTCGTTCATTTATTAAAGTCCGGGAAAAGTCAACGCTCCACTCCGGGTGGCCCTGAATACTGAGAAGATGATCCCCCCACTGCACGATAAAAAAGGGACAGAAATCATTTTCTGCGATAAGCAGCGTATCATCCGGAAGTTGGGTGATCTGGTCCTGATGACTGACAAGGATATTAAGTTTGGGCACCTCATCATCCATCCACGCTGGATGTGAGATAACCCGATTACTGGCAATGCCGATACCCCATCCCTTGTTCGATTTCTCTACTTTTCCTCCACGAACCATGGCAATGATCTGGTGGCCGAAACAGATGCCAATGAACTTCTTTTGATGTTTGTCCAGCTGCCGGACAAATTCAATCAGATGCTGAATCCAGTCCAAATCTTCATAGACCGAGGCTTTGCTGCCTGTTGTAAGGTAAAAATCGTATTTGTTGATGTCATCGGGGAATTGGCCCTGTCGGCAATCATAAGTATCAAATGACAGTGACAGATCTACCCCATCGAACATCTGCTCAATCATGTCGGGATAATCCCAAAAGCGGGATTGAAATTTCTTTAACACATTATCGCATTGGAGGATTGCCGCTTTCATGGTTTGCTGCCTCCTGACTGGAACATTCCGGAATTTTATAAAATGCTTGGATAAGTATCTCGAAGGTCTCTCTGCGTTCGCTATCTGGAGGTATCTGCAACCTCATAATTAAAAAATTCTGATACGTATAAAACTCAGCCAATTTTGTGGAAGTAGTTTTAATGCGTTGATAATAAAAGAGAAATAAGATCCCGCAGGTTTGTCATCCCTGCGTAGGCGGGGAACCAGTTACGAGCAGGATCACTGGATCGAAGTCTACGCTTATTTCTTGTTTTTTATGAC
>DEIL01000208.1 GCA_002352445.1 Desulfobulbaceae bacterium UBA2775 | reverse complement strand
GGTGGAATATCGATAACCAGTCGGGCTCGACCGGAACGAAGGAGTTTGTCTGCCGCTTTGCGGTCTGGGGCGATCCCAAGGGGGGAAAAATATTCCGAATGAAGGAAGCTGTCCATATAGTCCCGGCTATATGTTGTCCTGTCATGGTCAAGAAAGACGATGGGTAAATGCTTCACATCCATGGTCAGGCCATAGCCAAAGAGTACCATCAATACTACGGGAGCTATAAAGGCAAGACCGAGATAAATAGGATCCCGTAGAAACTCTCTGGCCTCCTTGTGGGCAATGGCTATGACGCGGGCTGTCATAGTGTTTCCCCTTCGCTCTGGATAAAACTCACAAAAGCCTCTTCCATGGTGAGATCCTGTTGGGAAACCTCTGCTTCTATCTCCTTGTCAGAAAGTATTTTTTGGGCTTGTTCAAGATCCAGTACGGGATGGGGGCTCTGCCACTGAATTCGTGTGCCGTATAGCATAGCAGTGGGAAAGAGCTTGTGAAGCACGGCAAAAGCAGTAGAAAAATCATCCGTTTCAACTGCCAGCATGGATCCTGATTTTTGCAGAGCCCTGCTCCTGAGGTTAGCCGGACTGTCCACGGCAATCAGGCTGCCATGGTGCATGAGTCCCAGCCGGTCGCAATGTTCTGCCTCATCCATATAATGGGTGGACATCAGGACCGTCACCCCTTTTTGCTGGGCCAACAGGTGCACCGTCTCCCAGAATTGACGGCGGGCAATAGGGTCGACACCCGAAGTCGGTTCATCAAGAAACAGTACTGGCGGTTCGTGAAGAAGGGCGCATGCCAGGGCAGCGCGTTGGCGTATACCAAGAGGAAGGGATCCGGTGAGCCGAGTGGAATATCGTTCAAGGTTCAGACTGTTCAACAGGGACGCTTTGTTTGTCTCCCGTTGCTGACGAGGAAGACCATAGAGACCGGCATAAAGATTCAGGTTAGCCATTACTGAAAGATCCCGGTAGAGAGAGAACTTTTGCGACATATAACCGATATGTTCCCTGAGCCTCAAAGTGTTTTTTGTAACGTCAAAACCGGCCACTTCTGCCTTGCCCTCACTGGGAGGAAGCAACCCGCACAGCATCTTGATTAGTGTTGTTTTGCCAGCACCGTTTGGACCAAGGAGTCCAAATATCTCCCCGGCATATATATCAAGGCTCACCGAATTAACAGCAACAAAATCATCAAATCGACAGCTCAGGTTATGGATTTCCAGTCGACTACCGGTTTCTTGGGATGCTGCTATGGAACTGGACTCAATCCTGATTGTCTCGCGGAGAGTATCTCCTTTTTCCATCACCCGGTGAATAAACACATCATCAAGGCCCGGTATAGTGGAACGGATTTTTACCCCTTGCACCCCATGAGCAGAGAGAAAGACATCAAGATTCTCTCCAGAGGTTGCTAGCAGTATATGAATTTCCGAACCCAAAAGGGCTGTAGATTCCACTCCGGGCCAGGACGCGAGCAGTTGCATGATGTTGTCTGGTAAGGAACCACTCAGTGCTACTGTTCTTCCACCAATATCATCTGTCAGTTCTTTCGGTGTCCCATGGGCCATTACTTTACCTTCATGCATGAGGGCAACCCGGTAACAGCGCTCAGCTTCATCCATGTATGCTGTCGTCAGCAGTACAGTAATATTTCGGCTGCTCACCAGTTCATGGATAATGGTCCAGAAGTCCCGTCTGGAAATGGGATCCACGCCTGTTGTCGGTTCATCAAGGAGCAGGATGTCGGGCAGGTGTATTAGTGTGCAGATCAGAGCCAGCTTTTGTCGCATCCCACCTGAAAGTTTTCCTGCTGGACGCTTAAGAAAAGGTGCCAGGCGAGTCATGGCCAGCAAGCGGTCGCGATTTTTCCGGAACCGGGATTCAGGCAATTGGCGCAGCTCCCGAAAAAAGGTGATGTTTTCTTCAACGGTGAGGCTGTCATAGAGGTTGAGTCCTAACCCCTGCGGCATATAGCCGATAATATTTTTTACTTGTTCCGGTTTGTCGATAACATCAATACCGGCAAGGGTCGCTTTCCCACCGTTTGCTCGCAGCACACCGGCAAGGATTTGCAGGATACTTGTTTTACCAGCTCCATCCGGACCAATGAGTCCAAACACCTGGCCTTTTTCAACTGCAAAGGAGACACCTTTTACAGCCTGGACAGCTCTCATACGGCCGTATTGTTTCTGCAAGCCATTGACCTGAATAACTTTGCTATCCTCGTATTCAGATCCCGTCATCATGTTGCCTGTTATGGTTGGTTCCATTTGGCATCCTTCTGCCAGCGGATAGTACCGTCGGCAGGCATACCCGGTTTGAGGATTCCTTCGTCATTTTTTAACAATGCAAGTTCCACGGCAAAAACGAGTTTGACCCGTTCCTCCTTGGTTTCGACATTCTTGGGTGTAAATTCTGCCTGTTGAGAGAGCTTGCTCACTCGGGCAGAAAAGTACCGATTAGGATAGGCATCCACAGACACCCTGGCCCCCTGTCCTATAATCACTTTGCCGATGTCCGGCTCGGGGATGTAGACCTTGAGATACAGACGATTGAGATCAACCAAGGTTAAGAGTGGTGTGCCGATATTGACCCGTTCACCAAGCTCTACAGTACGCGTCAGGACAGTACCGTCAAGGGGGCTGCGAATAACAAAATCATCCAAATAACTCTGCTGTTCTGCAAGCACTGCTTTGGCCATAGCAATCCGGCTGGCCAAAGCATCACATTCCGCCTGCTTCGCCTCTATTTCCTGGTCACCGAGAAGAGCCAGGGCGAGTTGATTCTCCGCACGGGAAATATCTTCACAGGCCCCGGCTACCTCTTTTTCCGAGACTAAAGCCTGTAATACTTTCTGCTCTGCAACTTCTTGGCAAGTGGTCTTTTGATCGGCCAGTCTCTGGTAACGGCCAGCATCTTTTTGAGCCTTATCATAGATTATGGAGAATTTTTTATGCTTGTCTTTCTGCTGCTGCAGGACGATCTGTGCCCCTTTGATCTGCAGGGGGACCGACTGACGGAGCAAATCAAGCCGGGACTGTGCTGAGCGCAGTTGCTGGGTGAGGTTTTTGACATTTGCTGCGGCTGCCAGGGCGCGTTGCCGCTGGGCCTCATCTTCCAGTATGATAAGGAGAGATCCTTTTGTAACCTGTTGCCCCTCATCGGCCTTGATCTCCCTGAGCCAGCCTGATGACTTGGGGGTAATGGTGGTTACTCTCCCCTCGATTCGTCCACTGGCCACAAGCAGACCAGGATTATCCTGAACCTGAGTCATCTTCCACAGCTTAAATCCAGCTGCTCCAATGAGTAGGGTGGCAACGAGCAGCAATAAAACGAGTTTTCCCTTGTTCATGTCTTGACTAGCCCTTGCAGTTGTTCAGATCGATAAAGAAGTACTCATCTGAAAACAGTACGTTGTGATTTGTTTTACACAGTGACTATTGTCACTTCAAACCTCACACCCATGACTGGATTGGTCCGGCTCAAAAAAGGTTTTATCACTGCGTTAAATACGTATTTTTTAATGTGTCTTGGTCACTGGTACTAATACCAAGAAACTTCGTTAAATATGCTTCAAAGTCACCATGAACTCTACGAACACCTTCAAAAAATGCTTCCAGTTCACGTCTCTTTGGTATCATTAGCGCCTCTAACTCTTTCCTGGTTATGGATAGCCCCCCTATTTTCATTCCTAGAGCATGGATGATGTCTTGATTCATCTCAAGATACTCTTCATAGATATCTTCTAGTTTGAAATTTAGGACATACATAAGAATTACTCCGGCAATACCAGTTCTATCTCGTCCTCCAGTGCAATGAAATAGTAGGCCAGGAGTATCCTGAATAATTACCGATTGAATAAATTGGCTGTACTCACTTGACTGTGGAAAAGCTTCTCCGTAAAGATAATCAAAAGCCTTTTGAGGGTTTTTAAGGAATTTATTAATAGCACTTTCATCCATCCCTGCATCGGGTAAAATATCAATATGAGTTACCTGAGCATGAGGAAAATCTTTTTGACCATCACTGACCAATTCAGGATGGCTGCGAAAATCATACACATAGTTAATTTCCAGGTCGACCAATTGTCTTATATCATCCTCATTAGAACTCATGGGATTCCCACTTCGGAAGATGGTGTTCTCTTTTATTTTTTTTCCATATTTATTTGTTTTAAAAGTCAACTCTCGAAAATTTAAAATAGCCAAAGAAGTTCTCCATCAAAGAAGGTCTGCCAAGGTTGTTGTAGGCTGGTTGGAAAAGACATTATTGTTTGCTGGAATGACATTTTTTTGTGTCTACTTGTGATAGATATCGGCTTGCTCCCCGGGTGATTCAACATGAATTCCTTTTTACTTCGTGACTGTTTTCAACAAGCTGAAAACATGATTGGCAATAACTTCTGAATCGTTATGGGACGCTTGAAAGCCAGGTAAAAAAGAACGGATAGGGGTTATTTGAAAATGATACGCAATCAGTCCCAGGACAGATACGGTCATCAGATGAGGGTCCTGATCTGGGGCAAATGACAGACAAAGTTCATTCATGTCGCGGAAGAAACCCGCAAAAACATGGTCAGCGAGGAATTGCAGTCGTTTTTTATCTCCACCCATGATTTCTCGCTGCATGAGTTTACTGAAGTCCGTATCTCCATTTATAAGGGTGCAGAGTTGCTGAATCACTTGGTGCAGGCGTTGCTCAGAACTTGCCTGTAAGGTAAAAGATTCTTTCATGAAGTCAGCGTGTTTGTTAAATGTCTGAGTGAGGGCCTCGATATACAGGGTATGCTTGTCAGGGAAATGATAATAGAGAGTCGCCGCTTGAAGATCAACGGCTTTGGCTATCTGACGCATGCTGACCCCAGCATATCCACTCTTTGCAAAAAGTGGAATTGTTATGGCCAATATTTCTTTTTTGGTATTTTGTTTCTCTGAACTCATTTTTACAAACTCCCGGAAGCATAACGCAGTCGAATGGCAGCAAGAACAGCATCATTACTGGCCTTATCGTAACTCACATAATTCACTGTTCGCAAGGATTCCGCGTCAAGGACTTCTGTATTCGTACCAATGCCTTCTTTGTAACGGTTACGGGTAACTTTTAGATTTTCTTCTGCCTGGTCCAGTGTTTCTTTGGTGACGGTAATCCTCTTCCTACTCTCCTCCATATCAAGCCATGCCTGACGAACTTGGAGAAGGATCAGGGTTTCCAGTTCCTGCCGCTGTTCAGAAACAGACCGGGATCTGGCTTGAAGGGCTAAGCCCTTATTTTTTGACACATTCCCATCAAAGATATCCCATGATGCCATAACTGTTGCCTGCCATACTCCTTCATGGAGCTGGTGGGAGTTTTCTCGATAGCCGTAACCGCTTGTAACCATTACCTTGGGACCGTTTGCTGCTTTTGCTGCATCCGCCTGCAGCAGGAGGGCATCAACCTGTTCTGAGAGTGCCGCAAGTTCAGGACGGTTTTTGAGAGCATCCTTACTGAAATTATCTAAATCAATTTCCGGGAAGGTTGGGGGGATTGCCTGGAGAGTCACTTCATAACCGAGACCTCGGTTTAACAAGCGATTATATGCAGCTTTGGCAATATCCAGTTGGTTTTGCACTTGCAGATGAACCTGCCTGGCATTGGCCAGTGCAACTTTTGCGGCCAGGAGATCATTTACCGGCACCATGCCTTCATCATGGAGATTTTGCACATCAGCAGCATGAGCGGCAAGACTCTGTTTCTGGCTGATTGCCACTTCTGTTTGCTGGCTACGTAGCAGTACAGCCACGTAGCCCTCAGCGATTTTCAATTTCACCTTCTGGTTGGCAGTTTGTTCGGCAAATTTGCTGGCTTCAAGATTTGATGTTGCTGAATCGATCAATGAACTGAGTTGAAAATGGGTATACAGAGGTAGAGAGACCATGGCCTGATACGAGAGAGCCTGATCATCTGCAGTAACAAGTTGACCATTACCCGCTAAAGCAGTCGGCTCGTTATCCAGGATGGAATATCCTACTCCAATGTTGAGGGTGGGAAGTCGTCCACCTTTGGTTGCATCGAGTTCTGCCTGACTGGCGATGGTATTCTCTGTAGCAGCCTTGAGGAGATGATCAGTCTCTAAACCTATTTTCCAAGCCTCTTCCAGCGTTTCACCGATCCCCGGGCAAGCAATGGCTAAAGAAAACAGAACACCATGTGACAGGGATAAAAAATAAGAATATTTCATGATTGCCCTCCTTTTTGGCTTACAAAGCGATTATTTATCACCTATCGACTTGATACCGAAGCAGTGTTTCATATTCATTTAGGTTTGGTTCAATAGATTCAAACACATGGTAAACTTCTTCGTAAAAACCGCTCAGTCTGTACCCTTCTTTATCTATAAATTGCCGGAGTTTTTCTAGCGATTCAGGTATTTCATCGTAACGGCCAACATGTAAAATTTCGGCAATTTCCGTTTTTTCTCTGCGATCATAAAAGATACTTACCTCGGCAGTATCTTTTATATCGGCTAGGCCAATTGCTGTTTCCGAAACGATTCTCGAATAATAAACGACCCAATCCTGCTTTGGAGTAGTATCCCTCTGATTCCATTTGAGATGCCGAGCACTCATATAGCTGGGAGACAGCTTCAGTTTTCTGCCAGCGCTATACAGTGTTACCTCGGCAGTATCCATAGTGATATCGGGATCGCCTTTTATTTTGGCAACTAATACCTTCCCTCCTATCATGGTATAAATATGGGGTTCAAAATGCTGCACGTCCATGCGCAGGTTGTAATAAATCATAAATGTGATACCCGGCAATAGAACAGCAGCACCTTTAAATAGAATTGAAATTACCTTCACGATACCAACCGGGGAATCAACGGCCCATCAAGCTTCGGCTTACCAACCAGCTGTGGAGTAAAATAATGCAACAGAAAGATAAAAGGAATCGTCAATAAAATGCTTACTAAAGCAATAACGATACCACTTATGAGAATTATCATGACATCATCAGAATGCAGCGCAAGTAACCATGTTGCAAGTCTATCATTAATAAAATGATAAAATACTCCGTTTAAACCCAAAATAATCAATGTATTGCGACCTAAAAACATTAAAACTTTAATGTCAGTGGTTAATTTTGCCAGCAACATAATCATTACGCTGCCTGTTACAGCAGTAAGAGGGAAAAGTATTGGATTGCCATGCGAGGAAGCAAACAAAATCACCGCATCGTAGAAAGGTATTACAAACATTCCCTTATTCAAATCATATGTATAATATAATAAAACCAAACATAGCAAAGCCCCCAGGAAACATTTATATGCTGGTATTATACCAACCAGGATATTATTCCGTCTTAAGCATACTCCCACCAGGTACAGTGAATAACATGTAAAAGCTTCAACAATCATAAAGTAAGGAAATATCTTTCCATGTTGAGAAAGTATGTTTATCGGCCCTAAAATACCAGCGTTCCAGGCCAATATTGATCCGGTCAAATAAAAGACACCAGAAATCAATATAATCCTGTAATTTGACACAAGAAACCTTGATGTTATATAGTGCATCATTTCCACCACAAACAAACAAATCAGAAACCACGTAGGAATATTAAAATAAGGAACACCTGCTAAAAATGTGGCGGAGATACCTTTGACATAACCTTCAACTGTTGGGAGTTCAAGGCCTACAGTATTGCCAGTATTCCAAAATGTTGGGATAATCAAAATCGTCGAAAGAAATACGTAAGGGACCAGGCGCGATGCCGCGTGCCTTTTTAGATATAGATCAAACCCTGTATTGAACACATGCTCTTTGGCAATGTAACCAGATAAGATAAAGAACAAGGGCATGTGGAAAGAGTAGATAAACTTATAGTGCATTGCAGCAACAGCGCTACCAGCCTTCATATAACTTTCGATAAAATGCCCATAGTACATTAAGGCAATTCCAAATATTCTGGCAATATCAACAAAGCATAATCGGGAAACAGGTAATTGAGACGTAGTCGCCATAAAATGTTCTTTTCTATTTGGAAGCATAGGCAGCATTAACCTGTGCTGTTCATTAGTGCTAATTTATGGACAGACACTATATAATCTGACCTAGTGCAAACCCCTTAGAAAGATGTTTGCGTACTAATAAAACCAACAAAACTCCTGGAATAATAGCTAAAACAGCCATTGCACTTATCCAACCCAGTGGGTTTAACCCCAGCGCTATACCCGCTCTTAATATAATCGATCCAAATGGCACCGCATCGACAGTTGTCAGCCAGTTCGCCAGCAGTATTTCAACCCATGAAAAAATAAAACAGAAGAATGCTGTTACACCTATACCCGGCGCAATAGCAGGGATAAGAATTTTAATAAAGAATTGTGGAAGGGAATAGCCATCAAGCTGTGCTATCTCATCAAGCTCCCTTGGCACTGCCGATATAAATCCTTCGAGAATCCACACGGCAATAGGCACAGTAAATAAACAATGAGCAAGCGCAACAGCAATATGAGTATCGACAATACCCAAGGTTAAGTAAAGTTGAAACAATGGGATGGCCACAGTAGCCGGCGGTGTTAATCTGCTTGCAAGAAACCAGAAAAATAAATGTTTGTCGCCAAGGAAGGAATAACGTGAAAAAGCATAGGCTGCCGGTACGGCAACAGCAAGTGATATCACATTATTCAGAAGAACATATAATATAGTATTAACAAAGGCCATATAGGACTGCGGATCATTGAATATAGCCTTGTAATTGGACAACGTCCCCAGCATAGGTATGGGTGTAATGGAATTCTTGATTTCAAATTCCGTTTTAAAACTGTAACAGACAAGGAAATATATCGGCATCAATAAAAATATAACGTATAAGCATGGGATATATTTTTTTAGATTTCGAATTAATTTCACGACACTTTTTTGAGTCAAAAGAATTTTTAACTTTATCCGTATGGAATTACAACCCTGCTGCCATTTCAGTATTCACTGTTCATTAGTTCTGATATTACATCACCTTATATAGAATCCAGGAAAAAAGAACGATAATTGAAAAGTAAATAAGCGATGTTGCTGACGATTGTCCTAAATCAAACTGTTGTGTAGCAGTTCGCATAAGACTCTGGGATAAAAACACTGTCGATTTTCCCGGCCCCCCCCTGGTAATAATAAAAGGCTCAGCAAAAACCATAAAACTGTCTATAAACCGTAATAAAATAGCAATCATTAACACACGGTTTATTTTTGGTAGCTCAACAAAGCGAAAAATTTTCCATCGGTTGGCACCATCAATTCGTGCTGCCTGATAATACCTATCGGGGATTGCCAGTAATCCCGAATAGCAAAGCAAGACCACCAGGCTTGTCCAGTGCCAGACATCAACGAAGACAATAACAAACCAGGCAGTAAGCAGGTTGTTCACATCAATCTGAAAACCGAACAACGAAAGTAACGACCCCAAAGAGCCCCACTGAGGGTGAATAATTAATAGCCACATAAGCCCCACAACCACCCAGGGAATCATCAGTGGTATAGCAATTGCGAGAATATAGAACGGAACGGATGGACCTTTCCTGGGTAATGATAAAGCGATTAAAATACCTAGAGGTACTTCAATTGCCAGCACTATTGCAGAAAAAGCGAATGTGCGGAGTAAGGTATTGTAAAACTCTCTTGAATTAAGTACCTGAATAAACCACTTCGGGCCAACCCAGATAAAATCATTACCATAGAATACATCATGAACTGAAAAGTTTACGATGGTTATTAATGGAATAATGGTGCTACCCCCTACTAAGATAAGGGCAGGTAAAATAAAAAACCAGGATCTGTTTTTAATCGGTTTTATCATTACTCTTGACCGAAGATTATGACTTATTCACATATTAGTGTGTGAGCCTTATAACCTTGACCTGGTCAAGCAAGAATGGACACTTTCCTAAGGTGCTTTTCTCTTTCATTAGCTCACCTCTTCCAAGAGTATAATTTCAATCTAACAGCCATGAAATGAATTTCACAACGAAGCATGAAAGTCGGGTTGGGAGGGATGTTGCCAAACGTCCTCGCCAGCTGTGGATCGGAGTCTCGTAGGCTCGATTACCTGTTGTGTCAACACTCCTCCAAATCCCTCTTTGTCTGGAGAGCAACATAACTTTCATATAAATAAAAGTGTTTATTAATTCCTTACAACGTCATCCGGGGGATTACAGATTCTCATCCTATTTCCAGACATTGTGACTGCCGTGGATCTGCTTCCGAAGCAAACGATTCTCGTACTCCAGATAACGCTCCAGTTCTCTGTAGTCAAAATTCAAAAGCTTTTTGATACCAATGGCGTAGCCGGATGGCAGCTTGGCATATCTCTGGGCTGTTTCCAAAGCCACCCGGTCAAGATTTTTCAAAGGTACCACTTTATCTATAATCCCCAGCTGATAAGCTTGAGGCGCCGTGATCTCTTCACTGGACAGGAGTACTTTGGAAGCAGTGGCGGTACCCAACATTTTGGAAAGATAAAATACCCCTCCACCCTTTGGCACCACATCAAGTTCGATGTTCGGGTTCTGATAAACCGTGTTGTCGGCTGCAATCCGATAATCACATGCCAGGCTAATATTCATAAACAACAAAATCACCTTACCACTGTCAACATGGATGACCAGTTTGTTTAGATTTACCAATTTCAAAATAAACTGATTGATTGCCCTGTACATCCGCTCAAGAGGAATGAGGTGCCCACCTGATCCGATCATTTTTAAGTAGTAACGGATATATTCTGTCCTATCCAATTTTACTGATGCATTTTTTATCAGTAAAATTTTAATTTCATCTTGACAGGAAATATGCTCAAGGTAATTAAAAAGACTCTCTTTAGCTCCTAAATCTGTGCTATGCAGGAGAGGTTTTTCCTTAAATGTTAGAATACAGATTTCGTTGATTGTTTCTCCTGAGAAAAGATTGTGATCTACGGTTAGAGTTGTCTTTTTTCCCATAAATCCTCCTTAAAGTTATTCTCCAGGAAGTTTAGCCTTTTTGGAATAATCGCAGCAATTGTTACGCCAAAGAGAAGCAGCAGAAAATTTATTTGTTAGGTTCTTGATCTTCATGGAGGAATTGTTCTCTCTTCTTTGCTTCTTTCACCATCTGGACAACATTGGCTGTCATAACATCCGCAGCTTGTATCAAAGTTTCCTGAGTATTTGTATCTATTCCTGAACTAAGCTTGGAGGAAAAATCTATAAAAACAGCTTCAGCCTTTTGCAGCACGGCTTGCCCCTCCTCTGTGAGCGCGACAAAAATAGCACGGCGATCATCTGGGCTTGGCCGCCTAACTACTAAGGATTTGCTTTCAAGACGGTCTATAATTCTGGTTATATTACCTGCTGATTTCGATGTTTGTTGACAAATCTCCTTTTGAGTCAGGTTAACATTCTTACTAGATAAAACCTTTAAAAGGTGAAATTGTTCCAAAGTCACACCATAAGATTTGAGCATCCTTTGTGTTAAATTCTGTATATCACGGGCGAGAAAATAAATTATCCTACTCAATGATTTTTCTTCATTACATCTCATGTGATCAACCCCACAATTTTCATGGCCGTGATGATCTGTTAGTCTTTTTGGATGGAGTACAGGAAATCCGGGCTAAGCCTCGGTTGTTTCCAATGTTCAGATTTAGTCACTCCCACCACCCAATACTGCGTACAAATTCACCCGATTGACCAGTTTAGCGAGCCGTAAGAAGATAAGCACTCGTTGCTGCGCGTAAAGAGATCGCTGTGCATCAAGCACACTGAAATAATTGTCAATTCCTTTAGTGAAGCGTTTGCCAGCAAGCCGATGTGTCTCTGCAACAGCATTCACCAGAGACTGTTGGGCCGCGAGTTGCTGGTCTATGGTCCCTTGTACCGCAAGAGCATCAGCCACTTCCCTGAAAGCTACCTGAATAGTTTTCTCATATTGTGTTAAAAGGATTTTTTGATCAGCTTTACTCACCCGGAGTGCCGCCCAGACACGGGCATCAAAAACAGGCATGACAATCTGTGGTGCAAAATTCCATATATCGGTACCGGAATTAAACAGACCAGACAGTTCGCCACTTGCCGTCCCTATTGAAGTGGTAAGCGAGATACGGGGAAATAATGAAGCCCTGGCTGCTCCAATCAAGGCGTATGCCCCTTTGAGTCGATATTCAGCTGCTATGATATCCGGCCTGTTAAGCAGCACCTCGGAGGACAGGCCTGGTGAGATTTCTTTTGGAGGAACAATGGTGCTTAAATCAGCAGGCAGAAAATCTCCCGGCACCGGAGAACCGGCGAGAAGATCCAGCGCATTCTGGTCCTGGGCAACCTGTTGAATAGAAACGGCAATATCTCTTCTCGCTGCATCTAAACGGGATTGTGCCCGCAGCAGATCCAGTTCTGTTCCAAGCCCGACCTCATATCGATGCTGAATGAGATCATAGTCACCCTGTTGAGACTCCAGTGTTGACTGGGCCAGTTGAAGATCTTCCTGATCTTTGGCCAGAGTCAGGAACACTCTGGCTACCTCGGCTACCAATGCTATATGAGCACTGCGTTGGGCCTGCTCTGTTGCAAGATATTCATCAAGTGCCCGCTGGCTCAAGCTGCGAATACGACCAAAAAAGTCGATCTCCCATGAGGCAATTCCCAGATTGACATGATACTGTTCCAATGTTCTCGAATCACCGGAACCAATCAGGTCTGAGGAGAACTGCCGCTTATCTCCCCCTCCTGACACATTGACCGCGGGCAGGAGTTCTGCCCGTTGCACACCATACAAAGCACGGGCCCGTTCGACATTAAGAGCAGCAAGCCGCAGATCACGGTTACTTTCAAGGGCCATTGCAATAATTCCCTGCAACTGTTCATCGGGGAAAAACTCCTCCCGATTAAGTTCCGTAATTTCTTCTGCATCGGACATAGTCCCGGGGCTGATATAAGCAGCACCCTGTGGCCATTCACCGGGAACTGGCGCCTGGGGCTGGTTATACTCTGGTGCTAAGGAACAACTGCATAGAATGACGCTGAATCCGACTAACATGAGAAATAATTGTCTATTCATGACCCTGGCCTCCAGAGGTTTTTTCCTCTACATGCTTCATTGTTACTTTTTTTCTGTGTTTACCCAAGGCTTTATAAATTATCACATAAAAAAGAGGCGCAAACAGCGTAACCAGAAAGGTTGAAGTCACCACACCGCCGAGTACACCGGTACCGATGGCTCTTTGAGCCCCTGATCCAGCACCTGTAGCTATTGCGAGTGGTAGAACGCCAAAGCCAAAAGCCAGCGAAGTCATGATAATCGGCCTCAAACGCAGTTTTGCAGCCTCCAGTGTCGCCTCGACCAAGCCGATCCCCGCATCAACCCTGGCTCGGGCAAACTGGACGATGAGGATGGCATTTTTAGTGGTCAATCCCAGAGTGATCAATAAGCCAATCTGAAAATAGACATCATTCGGCATCCCACGCTGACTTGAAGCAATAACACCACCGATAACGCCAAGGGGCAGAGTCAATAGAATCGCAATTGGGATAGGCCAGCTCTCATAAAGGGCGGCCAGGCAGAGAAAGACAACAAAAATTGAGAAGGCGTAAAGCAAGGATGCCTGAGCCCCAGCCTGCCGCTCTTGATAAGAGAGCCCGGTCCAGTCAAGACCAATCCCTTGCGGTAGTTTGCCAATAATCTCTTCCATCGCAGCCATTGCCTCACCAGAATTGTGTCCTGGTGCCGGTTCTCCCCATATATTTATGGATGGAAAACCATTGAAACGTTCAAGCTTTGGTGAACCTGTGGCCCAGCGGCTTGAGGCAAAAGAAGAAAAGGGAACCATCTTGCCAACGTTGTTACGCAGATACAGCTTTTCCAGATCCTGAGGCAGCATACGATAGGGGGCATCCACCTGGGCAAATACCTTCTTGACCCGGCCAGCTTGAATAAAGTCGTTAACATAAGCGCTTCCAAAAGCTGCGGCAATAGTGTTGTGGATGGAGTTAATGGGAATCCCAAGGGCGCCGGCCTTGTCCCAATCCACATCAATATGGTATTCTGCCACATCACTCATACCGTTGGGACGAACCCTGACCAGACGAGGATCCTGAGCAGCCATGCCGAGAAGCTGATTACGGGCCGCCATCAATTTTTGATGGCCCAGGCCACCTCGATCCAGTAATTGCAAATCAAATCCGGTACCCATCCCCAATTCGATTACAGGTGGTGGTGGAAAGGCAAAAATCATGGCCTCTTTTATCTGGGAAAAGACTCCCATGGCACGGCCAGCCAGGGCAGCAACCTTCAGATCAGGCCGCTGACGCAGCTCCCAGGCTTTGAGTTTGACAAATCCTAGGGCCATGTTCTGCCCTTGACCGCCGAAGCTGATTCCCGCAACAGACATAAAGGACTCCACCGACTCTTTTTCATTTTCGAGAAAATGGTCCCTCACTTTGTTCATAACTGTTGCGCTCTGCTCTAATGTAGAACCTGAAGGGAGTATACCCATAACCATTAAGATACCCTGATCTTCATCCGGAATATAAGAAGTTGGCATGCGCTGGAACAGGTAACCCATGGCCGCCACAATCAGCACAAATAAAAACAGGTAGCGTAGTTTTTTGGCAAGCATTTGACCGACCAGCCGGACATACAGTGACCTGGCAATAAAGAAAAACCGGTCAAACAGACGGAAAAAAGGACGTAAAAACCAGATTGCACCATCTGAGGGTTTATGTCCCTTGGGTACTGGTTTGAGCATCGTAGCACAGAGAACCGGGGTCAGAACCAGAGCAACAACCACTGAGAGAAGCATGGACGAGATGACGGTCACGGAAAACTGCCGGTAAATAACCCCGGTGGAACCGGGAAAAAAGGCCATGGGGCCAAAGACTGCTGAGAGTACCAGGCCGATACCAATCAGGGCGCTGGTAATTTCTTCCATGGATTTAGCTGTGGCCTCCCGGGGGGATAGCCCCTCTTCAGCCATAATTCGTTCAACATTTTCCACCACAACAATGGCATCATCCACCAGGAGTCCAATGGCAAGCACCATGGCGAACATGGTCAGCATATTGACGGAAAAACCAAAAAAACCCAGGATGCCAAAGGTACCCAGCAGTACCACAGGCACTGCAATTGTAGGAATGAGAGTAGCCCTGAATGTTCCCATGAAGAGATACATAACCGCAAAGACCAGCAAAACTGCCTCAATCAAGGTCTTCACTACCTCCTCAATGGCTACTTTGGTAAAGGGTGTCGTGTCGTAGGGATAAATCACTTTCATACCGGGGGGAAAGTACTGACTCATCTCCTCCAGTTTCTGCTTAACTGCGTCAGCAGTATCAAGTGCATTGGCACCGGCTGCCTGTCTTATGGCCATGGCGGCAGCAGGTTTACCATTGTAATTGGCAAGAATATCGGAGCGCTCGGTTCCCAGTTCCGTGCGGCCTATATCTTTGATGCGAACTACAGAACCGTCGGGATTGCTGCGAATGGGGATGGCTGCAAATTCTTCTGGCGTCTGGAGTAAATGTTGCACGATAATAGCAGCATTCAGACGCTGACCTGCCATGGCTGGTGTACCGCCTAATTGACCTGCGGAGACCTCAACATTGTAGGCTCTGAGCGCCAGTATGACATCTTCCATGGTCAGGCTGTAACTGGTCAGTTTATCGGGATTGACCCAGACACGCATGGCATACTGGGAGCCGAAATTTTCTACCTCACCTACACCTGGTATCCGTGAGAGGATTTTTTCCAGATTGGACTGGGCATAATCCCGTAGATCGGTACCGTCCATACTGCCGTCTTCGGAGATCAGGCCGACGATAATCAGGTAATTCCTGGTGGACTTGCTGACCTTAACCCCGGAACGTTGTACCACATCAGGCAGGCTGGCCATTGCGAGTTGGAGTTTGTTTTGTACTTTGGACCAGGCCACATCGGGGTCTGTTCCAGGTGCAAAGGTCAATTCAACCCGAGAAGCACCAGACGACGAACTGGTGCCTGCCAAGTATAGCATATCATCCAGCCCGGTCATCTTCTGCTCGATGATCTGAGTAACAGTATTTTCAACAGTTTCGGCTGAAGCGCCGGGGAAAAAGGAATCGATGGCAATGGCGGGAGGTGCAATTGGAGGATACTGTGCGACGGGCATGTTATAGATTGCAAGCCCACCTGCCGTCATCATGATGATGGCAATGACCCAGGCAAAGACCGGCCGATCTAAAAAGAATTTTGATAACATCAGGCTCCTCCCTCACTGCTCTTCTTTGCTGGTACACTCGATCCGGTTGAAGGGGTTTGTCCCGATTTTGCTGGCTTAAAAGGAGTAGCTTTCACAATCGTACCCGGTCGTAACATCATCAGACCTTCTACAATTACACGATCGCCTGGAGCAAGACCGGCCGAAACAAGCCATTTATCACCAATAGCCCGGTTAAGTGTGAGAGGCCGGAAATCAGCTTTATTTTCAGCATTGACTACCAATGCATAGGGATTTCCCTTGGGATCGCGGGACACTCCCTGTTGCGACACAAGTATCGCTTTTTCATTAGTACCTTCTTTGAGCACTGCACGCACGAACATGCCCGGCAGAAGAACACCCTCTTGATTTGGAAATAAGATACGCAAGGTGACAGATCCTGTACTGGGGTCCACTGTGACATCGCTAAACTGTAATACTCCCTCTGCAGAATAAGCTGTGCTGTCTTCTAAAATGAGTTTGACTTTGTTCTGACTTTCTCCATTATTCTTGAGTTGCCCCATATCTAGTTCCCGTTTCAGTCGTAACAACTCGGCACTTGACTGGTGCACATCCACATAAATGGGGTCGAGTTGCTGGATTGTGGCCATAGCTACAGGCTGACTGGCAATCACAAGGGCACCGGTCGTCACCATTGATTTGCCGATGCGGCCGGAGATCGGTGCCGTCACCTGCGTGTAATCAAGGTTAATCTTTGCCATTACAAGAGCTGCCCTGGCACCCTCAATTTTTGCCTCGGCTCCTTTGACAGCAGCCTTTCCCCCCTGAAGAGTTGCCTCAATCTGTAGTACGGCAGCCGAAACATCATCGAGATCCTGCTTGCTGATTGCCCTGTCAGTTGACAGTTCTTTGAATCTTTTTTCCCGCAAGCGAAGTGGAACAGCATTAGCTTCAAGCTGATAAATTGTGGCTTTAGCGCTGGCAAGGGCAGCCTTGGCACTTGATAGATTAGCTTTGGCACTGGCGTGAGCAGCCTGGTATATGGCGGGGTCGATTTGATACAGCACCTGTCCCACCTTTACATCGGCACCTTCAGTGAACAACCGCTTTTGGATAATACCTCCAACCTGAGGCCTTACTTCGGCGATCATCGGGGGAGTTATTCTGCCGGACAACTCCGTAGTTAAAGTAATCGATGTGGGGGCTATAGTGACAAAGCCTACTGCCGGGACACGATGTGGAGGAGGCCCGCTTTGCGGTGCCTGCTCGCAACCGCCAAGTACAAGAACGGTTAGCAAAAAAGGTAGCAGCATGCTTGATTTTATAAATTTTTTCATAATGTTATCGTGTTGCATCAAATAGCCCCCCAATAGACGGAAAAAGTGAACTTTAAATTTTTTAAAGTTGAAATTATATTTACGGCTCAACGACCAAACCTTTACAAAGAATATTTAGTATCGTATCGGGATCATCCGGATAGGGGTGTTGCTTGGGCGCTTCCAGCCAGAGATAAAGAAAGGTATTGCTCAGACTGTCCAGGGAAAGAGCAAGGTGATACGGATCTGCGATGTGTTGAAATCGTTTCTTCTGTATCCCTGCTTCAAAAATTTGGGCAAGTTGTTGAATAATCCCTTCATAATCTTCCCGAATTTCTTTAGTCAGACCTGCCTTGATATTGAAACTTGCCCCTCTGGTTTCAGCAAAATAGAGACGAATAACAGAAACGTTATCCATAAAAACAGCTCCTTTGACCTGGACGTAATTCCGAAGCTTATCAATTTCTTCATTTCCCTCTTCCAGGGCTCTAGTCAGAGTCTCATGGAAGATGTCGGCCTGCTCCGTGATGATCGATCTGTAGAGATCTTCTTTATTTTTAAAAAACTTGTAAAGGGTACCTATGGCAAACTCTGCCTCCTGGGCAATCTTGTGCATAGAGACGTTGTGGTATCCATTATTCGAAAAAAGCTCAATGGCGACTGCAAGCATATCCTGACGCTGCCTGAGTTTTTCTCTTTCACGACGTGATAACTTTCCCCCCCCCATTACCAGACCTCCCTGTAAATTACATGTTACACCTGTCATTTTACAATAAGTGACGATCGGTTCTGAAAATAGAATATTCCGACACTTTGTCAAGTAAAATTTGTAAACACTTGTGTTTACAGGAGGGATGGGACTTTTTACGACGCCATCATGGTTGCACAGTTTAAAAACTATTGATGACAAGGGGCTGTGAAAGTAGTAGGAAGGACAATCGACACGGATAGAAGTAAACGATAGTTCCCATAATTATGGCGGACAATTCATATTCAGTAGAAAAATACAGGATCACAAACTAAAAAAATATAATACCTTGTCGAGCTCAGTATCCAGGAAAAAACTTCGACAGGGAATGGCAGCAGCTTGGCCGATTTGTCTTGGATATTTCCCGGTAGGTCTTGCCCTTGGCGTTTTGGCGAACCAAGCGGGGTTACCCTGGTGGGCCGTCGCCTTGATGTCCATTCTGGTTTTTGCAGGCAGTGCTCAGTTTATTTGTGTGGTCTTGCTGGCTTCCGGGGCAACTATCTGGTCAATAGTTACAACCACTCTGGTCGTCAACTTACGGCATGCGCTGATGAGTTCCGCGCTTGCCATATATTTACAGAAAACTAACCGCTGGTTTCTTACTTTTTTTGCCTATGGTATTACTGATGAAAGTTTTGCCCTCAACATGGCTCGATTTTGCAGTGGTGACTGGGATCGGTGGCGTGCTCTTGTGGTCAACCAATTGGCCAATGCCGTCTGGATTTTTTCCACGGTTCTGGGGACCCTGGTAGGGCAGTTTATACCAAAGGGAGCCTTTGGCATCGATTATGCCCTGCCCGGCATGTTTATTTGCCTCCTGGTATTTCAATTACAGAGCAGATTTTTTATCCTGACCGGGATATTGGCTGCTTTTATATCTATTCTCTGGTATCTGCTTATTCCTGGTGATTCCTATATTATCGGCGCTTCGATAAGTGCAGCGACTCTTAGTTTTCTCATAAAGCGGTACGTAAGGAGAAAGCAATGAATTTTTCAGGTTATCTGCTACTTTTTCTCCTCATGGGACTGGTTACCTTTGTGCCGCGCTGGCTGCCTCTTCTCTACCTGTCGCACAAACATCTACCCCAATGGTTGACTGACTGGCTGAGTTTTATTCCGGTGGCAATTTTGAGCTCTTTACTGGCCCCGATTTTACTGGCTGATACAACAACCCGTAGTTTGAATATTACCAAACCTGAATTACTGATTGCTCTGTCAACGCTACTTTTTGCTTTGAAAACTAAAAGTCTTGGTGGAACCGTATTTGTGGGCATGATACTGCATTGGCTTTTGGGGATATTTTTTTGAAGTATCATGTTGTCGGCCTGGCACTCTTTATTTTTCTCTCTCCCTTGATTTTACAATCTCCAGTAAGGTAGCCCACTCATCTGAGAAATGAAGTTCATCTTGACAAGATGAACAAATCTGCATTAACAAGTATCAATACAATTGGTGAACAGACTATTTGTGTAGGTTCGTTTTGAATGAGTACAAATTATCCTGATGCCCCAAAAACAAAAAATTGTGGGATTGAAACACCTCCGGTTTTCCTCCTTTCAAGCTTTATAATTACTGTGGGTATCGCAGAAACCGGAAGTTCACATTCTCATTAAAATACAGAGGACTAATTATGCTTTTCCAGGAATGCATCTGCTTTTCCTTAGGCAAAATCTCTCGGCAAATGGCAAAAGTATACCGCGACCGCCTAACTCAATATGGCATTTCTCAACCCCAGTTTTTTTTATTAATCGCGCTCTATGAGGAAGATAATATTCTGATTATTCGATTGGCGGAAAAAGTCGCACTTGATAAATCCACCCTGACCGGAATTCTGGATCGTCTGGAACGCGACGGGCTTGTAAAACGTGTATCAAGAAAGGAAAATCGTCGATCCTTGTATATATGTTTAACCACTAAAGCACATGCCTTGCAAAATGATTTGACACGAATTTACGATGAAATAAATCAGCTCTTTTTCTCCCGGCTTAGCGAGCAGGAACGTGATGTCTTTGATGTTGTAATGAAGAAACTGGAGGTAACTATTGATGAATAAAAAACGATTCACAATCAACCAGTCGGTACGGTTTCGTGACATTGATGCTTTGGGACATGTCAATAACGCAATCTATTTTACCTATATGGAAGAGGCCAGAAAGGAATTTTTCATGCAAATCTTCAACCTTTCTTCAGCTGAAGGTTTTCCTTTCATTCTCGCAAATATCTCATGTAATTTCAACAGGCCTGTTCGTTTTGAAGATAAATCTGTGTCAGTAGATATCTGGGTATCCAAACTCGGCCGGAAAAGTTTCACTTTCAAATATAATATTTACAGTCAAACGGAACCTTCCTTAGCCTTTGCGACCGCGGAATCTGTCCAGGTTTTTTACGATTACCACAGCAACAAGACCATCGAAATTCCGACAGCTTTTAAAGAAAAAGTGCAGATCTATCTTGCCCCGTAAGGAACTATAATGCCAACTTCCATATTAAAAAATTATCCACCTGCCAGACTTGCCTGGACCATGTGGGGCCTCGGTGCAGCATTGTATCTGATTGGATTCTACCAAAGGGTTGCTCCCGCAGTGATGACCAGCGAACTGATGAAAGATTTTTCCATCGATGCTGCCGGGCTTGGGAATCTTTCGGCTTTCTACTTCTATAGTTATGTCGCAATGCAGACCCCAACCGGAATTCTTGCCGACCGCCTGGGACCGCGCAAATTACTCTGTGCAGGCGCACTGGTTGCCGCCATCGGTGGATTGATTTTCAGTCTTTCGCCGACCATGATATGGGCAGGCCTGGGCCGTCTATTAATCGGTGGCTCTGTAGCCGTGGCTTTTGTCGGTATGCTGAAATTGGCCAGCCACTGGTTTGCTCCGCGGCAGTTTGCCCTGGCTTCCGGAATGGCTCTTTTCTGTGGCATTATCGGGGCAGTATTTGCAGGTGTCCCTTTGCGCATAATGATAGATGCGGTAGGCTGGCGGCCAGTGATGACAGCCTCTGCTCTAATCACTTTCATGGTAGCGGTTGCCATCTGGTTTTTTGTGCGAGATGACCCAAGTGAAAAAGGTTACACTAGCCATAATTCTGCAGTCCCTGGAGGCTCCAGTAAATACACCATTGTTGCCGGGATCCGGGAGATTTTTCGCTATCGCAACACCTGGCTTTTATGCCTGATTCCAGGTGGCGTCGTGGGGTGTGTATTGACTTTTTCCGGCCTGTGGGGAGTACCGTTCCTGACAACCAATTACGGCCTTACGCCTGCTCATGCTGCTGCCCTCAACTCTGCAATGCTGGTGGCCTGGGCAGTAGGAGGCCCGCTTTGTGGCGGACTTTCGGATCGTATAGGACTACGCAAACCTTTGTATGTGGTCTGTAATATTGCTCTGGTCGTCTGCTGGGCAGCGATCATATTTATCCCGGCCTTACCATTGTCCTTATTGACCGGACTTTTGTTGTTTGCCGGTCTAGCCTCTGGGGGTATGATTATTGGCTTTGCATATATTAAAGAATCAGTTTCCCCTGATCTTGGGGGTACTGCTTTGGGGATTCTCAATATGGGGGTTATGGCCGGACCGATGATTATGCAGCCTGCCGTCGGTTGGATTCTGGATCTTAAATGGCAGGGGGAGTTTTTAAACGGGGTTAAAATCTATAGTTTCAATGCCTATCGCTGTGGTTTTTCATTAATGTTAGCCTGGGCCATCTTGAGCGCTGTATTGATTTTCTTTACCAAAGAAACCCATTGTCGACAAAAGATTGATTTATAAATCGATGAGATAGAGTGGAGATTTCGAAGTCAAACTGTTTATTAAAGAGGAATAGATGATAAGCTCACTATCAGACATACAGGAATTGGCTGAGGCAGCTGAGCCAGTGGTAACAGCAGTTATTGCCCCCGAAGATCATGAGTTCATGCTCGCGGTAAAAGAGGCCCATGAACGTTGCTTTATTGAGCCGGTTTTAATCGGCCGTCGTGTAGTTATCGAAAAAGCTGCCGGTAAGATAGGTTATAATCTCGATACTACACGCATTATCGAAGTTGTTGACAGGCAAGAGATCGCAAATATGGCCCTGGACATGTTCGCCTCGAGAGAGGTTGAAATGGTAAGCAAAGGTCAGATTTCAACCAGCTATATTTATCGCGCAATCATCCTCAAAATGAAAGCCAGGAAAGAAAAGGCTATAATCAGTGTTCAGACTTTCTGGGATATCAAGGGCTGCGATCATCTGGTTCTTTTGACGGATCCCGGAACAAATATTTCTCCGGATGAGAGAAAAAAAAAAGCGATTTTGGACAATGCTCTACAGATTATGCCACTGCTTGGTTACAACTGCCCGGAAGTATTGGAACTGGCATCTGACAGTGCAAATTTGAAAGATAAACAAAACTCTTTGCAGTTTGGGCAGAAACCGTCAATTAAGGATAATAAGGGTTCTTACATACTACTTGAGTACCAGGTTCTAAAAAAGCTTCTCCTGGTTGAACATGGCCACTCTGTTGATTTAAACCGCTTACCACATATACTGCTGGTACCTGACCTCAATACCGGGAATATAATTGCCAAACTTGACTTTTTTATCAAAGATATCGTCCGGGTTACCTGTTCTTATACATCCATGGGGCCAGTGCTTTTACCATCGCGTGCTGATGTTGCTGAAGGTATTATGCGGGAATTTATTTTTGGGGTTGCTTTAGTCGCTCAGCGCAGGAGGTTGGTAAATGATTGACTTATATCCGGATATTCAGCGGCGGGCCCAACAGCTCAAGCCAAAGCGGTGTGTGGTTTCATATGCAACAGATATTTCATTGCTGCAGACATTAACACTTGTGAAAGATAAGAGGCTGATCACTGAACCTCTTTTTATTGGACCGCGCAAGCTTCCCGGTATGCATAATTTTCGGGAAGCTGCTTCTATGCATGTCTCTGCTGCTATGGCCAGGGAATGCTGGCTTCAACGAGAAGTTGATCTGATTATCCAGGGACATGGGGAAAGACAATCGTTTATTGACTTGCATTTAAAGGGTGGTGTTCTTGACAAAAAGGCTGTTTATCTTGCCGCTTTTTATGACAGCAAACGACAACAGACATTTTTTGGTATAGACCCACTGATCGCCGTACCTCCAACGTTGGAAAGAAAAATAAGCCAATTAGAAACAGTAGCGCCATTTCTCAAACATATTTTCAACCGAAAGATTTATGCTGTTGCTCTAGCCCCCATTGAGACAGTCAACCCTAAAATTCCCGCAACAGTAACTGCAGCAGTACTGGCGCAGATGTCTGTTAGGCGTCAGTTTGGAAATTTTTTGCAGGTCACGGGACCACTGGATATTGATTGTGCATTAAGTAAGGTCGCAGCCGGGCGCAAAGGGGTGGAAAGTGAAAAATCAGGTGATTTCGATCTTTATATTTTGCCTGATACCAACAGTTCATATTTTTTCACTACCTTCCTTAAATACATTGGCAACGTGCCGACCATTGGAGTTCTGCTGTCTCCAGATCATCACTTGTTATTAAACTCAGCTCCTTTGACGATTTCTGAAAGAGTTGCTGAGATTACCCTCGGTCTGATCGCCTACAATTTTTATAAAGATATAGGGGGATTGTGATTTTAGCTATAAACATTGGTTCAACATCTATTAAACTTGCTCTGGACAAAGGTGATGGTGATCCGCTTAGTGCTACTCTGCCGCTCGGACTTTATGATAACCGTGAACTCTATAACCAGAATGGATTCAATCTTCTAGTTGAACGTCTTAAAATACCAATCCGTAAATTCCTAACCCAAAACAAAGCAGACCTGGAAGAGTTAGAACTCATTATTTCCAGGGGTGGTTTGCAAAAACCTGCTCCGGCGGGGATCTTTCTGGTTAACAAAGCTATGTGCAGAGACCTTTCAGAAGGCCATTATGGACACCATCCATCTTCTCTAGGCCCCGTACTGGCGTTTTCACTGGCCGCAGAAAGTCAAATATCAGCTTATGCCGTTGATCCCCCTTCTACTGACGAATTTTCCGAGGTGGCACGCTTCAGCGGCATCCCCGAGATCCAACGCCGAAGCGCTTTTCATGCATTAAGTCACAAGGCAGCAGGACGGAAGGCAGCATTCGATTTAGGACGAAGTTATGAAGAGTGCAACTTAATCGTTGCTCACCTTGGAGGTGGAATTACTATCGGGGCTCACTTGAAAGGTCAGGTTGTTGATTGCACACATGGTCTGAGTGAAGGCCCTTTCACACCAGAACGGGCTGGCACACTCCCTCTGCTAGACACTTGTGCTCTTTTTTCAGAGCGCCATATGAAGATAGACGAGATTAAACAACTGTTGGTCGGAAAAAGTGGTTTGATGGCTTATCTCGGTACTAAAAATGGAATCGAGGTGGAAGAAAAAATTAAGCATGGCCACCAGTTGGCAGCCAGAGTATTTGAGGCCATGACTTACCAGGTGGCTAAAGATATTGGGGCTATGGCCACTGTTCTTAAAGGTATTTGTGATGCTGTGGTTTTGACTGGGGCCTTGACTAAATCACGGCGATTACTCGATATGTTACATCCCAGGATTGCTTTTTTAGGGCCTGTTTTGGTCTTCCCGGAGGATGATGAGATGCAGGCTTTACTTGAGAGTGCCAAAGACATTATTGCCAACCGTCGGCCGATTATCCATTATCAATGAGGACGTGCAATTTTATCCTCAGAGATGAGATCGACTCCGGTATCACCCATGTGGTTGCTGTAAAATATTTCGAGTGCCCATTAATAAGCAGCCATTACATATTTAATTTCAGAAAGCATTCTTTTTACGCAGTCTTTTCCCTCCTGAATTGCTTCCTTTGCTCGGTGAAATTCTAACAGACCAATATGGGCCAGTTTTGGAGAAAGTAGTATGTCCGGAGGTTCACCCGCCATTCTGCTGCGCGTAATTCTGTCTTGTGTGATATTCATTGAAGAAGCAATCGCATCAAGTAAATTGGGTGGCGAATCCTTTCCATTTGTTCTTTTAAAAAATAAACCAGAGTAATTCTTCATACTCTTTTTTATGGTTGAAAAAATATCGTCGCTTTCTTCTCCTTCATTTCGTTTCCTTTTGATGGAGTGTTTACCGACGATATCCGCGTTTAAGTTCACTGCAATCACAATTTCAGCACCCAGGGCACGACACACTGACACTGGAACAGGATTTACCAGTCCACCATCAACTAACCACCTGCCCTGGTTTTGAATAGGTGGGAAAAGTCCAGGCAGGGAAATAGATGCCCAGACAGAATGGAGCACCTGTCCTTCCGTAAACCAGATTTCCCGCCCAGTTTCCAAATCAGTTGAGACTGTGGCAAACTTTTTGGGAAGGTCGTTAAACTGGGTATTCTCCTCACAAATATACTTTGTGAAAAAGGTTTGTAATCGTGCGCCATCCACGAACCCCCTTAATGAGAGATTAAACTCAAAGAACTTTACCAATTCTGTCTGAGTCAAAGAGCAGACCCACTGCTCCAATGCATCCATATTTCCAGCAAGATACGATGCTCCGACAACTGAACCGATTGAGCAGCCACAAACAATGTCAGGCTCTATCCCTATTTCAGATAAGGCCTGGATAATTCCAATATGAGCCCAGCCACGCGATGAGCCACTTCCCAAAGCTAGACCTACTTTGATGGAATCATTCATTTGCCCTCTTCATTTTCGCTGTCCTCTTTGTTCTTGCACAACCAGCAAAGAACACCGTAAATCAACAGAATACCAACAGCGGATATCGACGCTGTTTTCATGTCTCCCACGGAGTAGTTAATGAAAGCAATAAAAAAAGCTACGAGAACAGCAAATAAGATACCAGCAGGATGATCACACATCTTTCTTTTCATTTATTATACCTCTCTTTTTCTTTTTCAATGCAAACTTCTTGCTTCACCATACAGATGAGCAAGTTGTTTCTTAATAGCAGTTACCTCAACATTACCAGTAAAATTGCCTCCGAAATCGACATAATCCGACAGCGAAAATTCCACTGCCAAGCAGAGCGAGATTAAGCAGCGAGTCCCATAAAACCGGCAGGCCTGCCCCTTTTAGCAGAATGCCATAACTCATTTCGATGAAGTAATACAAGGGAGAGAGATACATAGCTTGACGGAGACCAACTGGCATGGCATCCGGTGGCGTCCAGGCACCGGATAAAAAAATTATGGGCATAAGAATGAGGATGGCAAGCATGGGCGCTTGAGCGAGGTTGCGACTCATGGTGGAAATAAAAAGGCTGCCCTTGATAGGAATATGAAATAAAGGTAAAATTACCAAGAATAAGCTCATTGCTGTCCAGTTAAACAAGAAGATCTCCTTTTCTTACCTGTTGTCCTTCACGTACTGGACCTTCATCCAATATAACTAGTAATACGTGAGGTGATTTGTATGCGATCGTCTGAGATCACCGAACCAGTCGTTGTATAAAAGACAGGAATCTCCTCATTCACGACTTCTGACACTGGTAAAGTATGTACCGTAAATTCTCTATTGACAGCCAAATCAGATTCTTGATTACAACTTGACAGGATAAATGTCATACCTACGGCAAAAAGCCAGGAGATCACTTTATTGTTTCGATTCTTAACCATTCTCTCTAGTCCTGTTTCTTGATTGCTTGTATGTGTTTATTCTGGGTAATCGATTCCCAATCCTTGCAGTACAAGCTTGGTGATGTGCCGAGCTACTACTTTAGGATCACTATGTTGTTCTTTGCTGTAAGGTAGATAGGGCCTTATTGCTGTTGTTTGAAAGTGGTACATCACGATCCCGATAATTGAGATAGCTAAAAGGTAAGGGTCATGTTTCGGTCCCAGCTCTTGGCACAGCTCGGTTACACCTTCGAATAGAGTATAGTAGACTTCCGAGGCCAGAAGCTTCAACCTGGACTCGTCACCATCCATCATTTCCCGTTGAATCAACATACTGAAATTTTTGTCTTGCTGTACCAGCTCACAGAGACGAGTGATAAATTGAGCAAGACGTTGTTCTGGAGAAGTTCTACCGCTAAGTATTTTTTCCAAACTATCAGCCTTATCGGAGAAAACTTGTGTCATAGCAGCAAGATAAAGAGTCTGCTTATCTTGGAAGTGATGGTATAGTGCAGCGGCACTTACACCAACTTTTTGAGCTATAGTCCGCATTGATGCGCCACTGTATCCAGATCGAGCAAATAGAGGAATGGCAACAGTAAGAATTTCTTTTTTACTTTTAGGGTTAAGAGGTCTCATCGGATTCTCCAAGGTTGTTCATTCGATTTTAACCTGTGTTTCATTTATCATCCTTTTGCCGCCATCACAAAGCGCAGCAAACAGTAAAAAATATTGGCACGGTAACAACCAGTCAGAGGAGTTGCCTTCCCGGCTATATACACTTTCAATTTTTTTTCCTCTAATCCGAATTGATCGAAACAGCTATAAATAAAGGCTGTTCTTTAACTACCGTAAGGACATATTCAACAACAAAAAACTTTCCTTAACAAACGTTAAGTTAATTATAGATAGGTAGCTTACTTTTGTAAAGGAATATTCAACAATGATACTATTGATTATGAAAGGTGAGACAGGTGTAAAAGATTGAGGACGTACCTGTTCCAGGATGATTTTTGGGAATTAAAAAGTTTCCTTTGATAGAAGGGGAGTTATGACCTTAACGCCTGGAATATTGAAACCTGCTTGCAGATCGAATAGATGTCACTCGATCGGGAAATATAATTAACGTTGAACAAAACACCGTGTGTTGAGTAACCTTCACAAACGTGCCTGAGCTTTGGCTGCTCTGGACTACACAACATGGGTAGATGTAAAATTTGTCGAAAAATTAACAGAGCGGAGTATAGCTATATGGGAGGAGACAGCACCCTCTGCCGCAGTTGCATGACCTCGATCGGGCCAAGAATCTGCTAACCCGTTTATTTGCCTTGCAGTGTTTTTGTTCGTATGTAGAAATGTGGGGACAGAGTGGGGACTATCGGCGTGAAAAGAAAAAGACAATTTTGGCTGTGTGGTGTAACTTCCTGATATTACTTGGCTGGGGGACAGGGATTCGAACCCCGATAGGCGGAGTCAGAGTCCGCTGCCTTGCCATTAGACCATCCCCCAGTGATTTGGATGTGCCGGTTTTTATAAAATATTGATCTCCAGCTGTCAAGTAAATTAAATGTGATTTTCGAGAACAGGTTATGCCTTGATAAAGAGATCAGCTGATGGTAAGACCGGCGTAGCCAACGGCCTGGTTACTATCCCCCGAAACATAGCCGGAGTCGGTGTAGCCGATTAATGTTGCCGAGGTTGCTCCGAGCTTCCGGGCTGCAAACAGAGTGATCGTCACAGGAATAAACCCGCACATGGAAATTTTATTCTCTATTACTGTTTTATAAAGTATTTCAGCTTCCATCTCTTCAACGTATTTAAGGGCCATATGGTCCACTGTCTCCGCGCTTGCTCTAGGTTAATAGTGGCTCATATCTGTTGAAGCGAGGATGAGAATCTTTTTTTTCGAATGTTTCGCTGTAGACGCAATTGCCTCGCCCACCTGCTGACAGTTTTTGCTGCAAGCCTCCCTGAATAAATAAGTCCTGCATGGGGAGAGGCTACCGCTATGGCATTCTTTTTATCCGGTTCGGCATCAGCACCAAGAAGTTCTTCAATAGTCTGCCTGAAAAGGTCGGGAGAACCAGGTTAAAACGACCTGCAACAGCCGGTTGTCTCATGATGTATTATCCCCCCTTGACTGTCCACTCTGTTCCTTCCGGACTATCTTTCAACTCAATATTTTTCTCTAAAAGCAGGTCACGAATCTCATCCCCCCTGGCCCAGTTCTTTTCAGCTCTGCACTTAATACGTTCGGCTATAAGTGCATTGATTGCTGTCTCATCAATATCTATTTCAGTGAGCATCTCTTTCTTTCTTGAATCCAAAAAGAGAGCGGCATTCTGACGCAATATGCCCATAATGTCGCCTAGCTTTTTCAGGGAACCGCAGGTATCCTTGAGGAATGTGATATCCAGCGGCTGGGGAAACTTTGGCAAATTCTTAAGGATACGATTAATTATTTTCACGGTATCAAAAAAGATGCCCTGACCCTGGGCCGTATTAAAATCGTTATCCATGGCCTGGCGGAACCGTTCCTCCAGATCGCCGATCCTGCTTCGGTCTTCATCACTGATCACACTCGGAGACCCTGAGTCTCCTGTTGAAACATCAAGTGAATCAACGGAAGCAATACATTTATAGAGTCTGAGGAGTCCTGCAGTTGCATCCTGCATTGCGGTTTCAGAAAAATCAAGAGGATTTCTGTAGTGTGTTGAAAAGACAAAAAAACGCAGAATTTCAGGATGATAATGGCTGAGGATATCTCTGATAGTGAGAAAGTTGCCAAGAGATTTAGACATTTTTTCATCACGTATAGTGACGAAACCATGGTGTATCCAGGTGAGGACAAAGGGTTTGCCGCTGGCGCCCTCACTCTGGGCAATCTCATTTTCA
>DEIL01000015.1 GCA_002352445.1 Desulfobulbaceae bacterium UBA2775 | reverse complement strand
TTATATCAGCCACTTAGTCGACTTGACTGGGTGGCTGTTTTTGTTTGCACAACGGCGTGTCCCCCGCGCTGTCCCCCGTGTTGGTTTTCTAAGTACCGTTTTCCCTTGGTATCCTCTTTCGGCCGTGAAACCAATATCACTAATACGATAGGTTTGTTATTGGGTGTTCGTTACATTGTTAAATCAAATAAAAGGAAGTAAAATGGGTTCTTCCGGATTAAGCGTACTTCTCGGTATCGACTAGCACCACAGGCTTGTGGCCGAGATGAAGGAGATAAACGCTCTCGTTTGACTGATTTTATTGTTTTAAATATTCTCTATCTTCCCCTTCCCTCCCTTTGAAAAAGGGAGGGAGAAGAGAACACTATTTGAAAAATTATATGTCTCACCAAATTTGTTGAAATCGGAGAAAGCTCTCTTTCAAACCTCAACAATTCGGGGCTTCAGAGACAAAAGTACGCTTGAGTCGGAAGAACCCTAATAATACTATATGTTGGAGATAACCTGTTTCCTGATATCACTTGCCTATGTAGGATATCCGGGTAGAAACGGAGTGTAGGACTGAAAAGTCACAACTAAGTTATTTTTGGCAGTGATGATATCAGGAAACCATATAATAACTTGTTAGCTTCAAGGACATAAAAACAATCAATGGATCAAGAATGAAAAATGCTTACGTTGTTGGGCACATTACAGTGAAAAATGAAGAGAAATGGAATGAATATCGTAATAAAGTACCTGCTACATTAGAACCATGGGGTGCAGAATTAGTCCTCAGGGGCAAACTCAACTCTGTATTGTCAGGTAACCATTCTCATACCGATACCGTTGTAATTCGTTTTCCCAATATAAAATTGCTAGACAGTTGGTACTTATCTAAAGAGTACCAATCATTAATCCCTCTCAGGCAAGAAGCAGCCGAACTGGAGTTACTTTCATTTGAGGAATAAAAAAGCTAACCAGACGTTCCAGTTGACCTCTGGCACAGCTCGGTTGTTGCATCTGCCAAGTTTATCGTTTGCAGACACTTTGTCACACTTGCCAAATTCTGTTTGTGCCAGCGTCAACTGAACTTAACGTTAACTTTTGATGTATCTACCTAACGAAAATAACATGTTATAGAAATAGACCTATTAGGTTAAGGGTATGAGATGTTTAATTCTCAAATTTATTAACAGTATAAAGGAGGCTCAGTATGTATTATGTTTGGTATAAAATAGCCTCAATTCTTGTCACCGATTACCGCCGTCAATTGTCCAATCTTGACGAAGAAGTGACATTGCCATTACGAGTAAGACTTTTTGATTGTGACGGTTTTAAAATAATGAGTGGATTCCAATATCCGGTATATATGGGACTTTCCAGTTGGGCATTATGCACTCGCGCTAACTTTGCTAAGCCAATTCTTTCCGGAAAATTGACTCCTGTTGCAGCATCACAAAAGTATATTTGTCGAAAACCATTGAAGTTATGGTCATCTTTTGGTTTAAAAGTGTCTTTTGCTGGTTGGGATGACAAGTGGTTTTACCATCTGCATATCTTTGTTCAGAATAACGAAGTCAGTGCCATAGGTACCTCAAAACTGGCGGCATGGCATAGAAAGAAAATTATTCCTGTACCAGCTATTTTTGATGCAATCGGGTATGAGTACAAAGAACAGAATCCTCCTAATTGGCTTTTAAATCAATTCACAGAGGACAATGATTCATATAACGAAATTGCTGCATCATTGTAGATTTACGCAATCAATTTGTTGTGTAAATTTTATAATTACTCAAATATGTAAACCATAAGTTAACCACTTGCTCCACAAGGCCTCGCAAACCGCGCGGGCCTGTGAGCTTACCGTTAATATTACCATCTCGAAGGTCTTCCGCGAAGGGCGTCCTGAAAGACTGAATGAACTAAACCAGACTACAGCAGTAAGGAGGGAGATGATTATGTCAAATCATGATCGATTACAGGTGGCGGCCGGGCTGAGGAGTCGGGTTAGCGGGAAAATGGGTAACGTGTGGTGGGCTTTTATGCTAAGGGGGTTGCTTGCAATTGGGCTTGGGGTGAGCGCATTGATCTGGCCCCAATTGACACTGAGTCTGCTTGTTCGTCTGATTGGTATTTACACCTTGCTCGACGGGATTACCGGGTTTGTCAGCGGTATCCGCGGCCGGGATATGCAGTTTTATCTGCTGCCAGGCCTGGTGAGTATGACGGTGGGCGCTGTCTTGCTTTTCTGGCCGGGGCTGACGGTGAAATGGCTACTGATTATTCTCGGGATCTGGGCATTGCTGCAGGGTGTCAATTTGTTCTTGACCGGGCGTAGCGCCGAAGACAGTGACCCCAACCGCGGGCTTTTAATGACAATCGGTAGTGTACTGGCTGTGGCCGGTCTGGTTCTGATCGTCTGGCCGGGTGCCGGTGCAGTGACCATATCCTGGTTGGTGGTGGCACTGGCATTACTGGTCGGCGCCCTGCTGGTATTTCTGGCGCTCAGACTGCGACGGGTAAAGTTGCGCGTGGACAAGCTGGGGAAAGTGTCCCGGTAAATGTTTCTTCTTGATTATAGAGAGTTGGTTGGCTATAGAATTAGCGGCCGGGGAGGGCATCATCAATGATTGATTTTCTAAGTAATCTACTCGCAGGGACGATGGCGACGATTGTCTGCCTGTTCTTCGTCGGTACCAACTGGCTGGGTGCAATATTTGTTCGCCCGTTCTTTCGATTGCTGGTGCGTACCCAACCAGAGCAAAATTCCCTGCTCTCCGGCGAACGGCATCTGCGGGTATTTACGGGAACAGGTCGATTGCTATTGTCATCCTATCCTTACTGGCGCTATATCCTGCTGTCAGGAGAAGAGATTAAATAGGCTGGGAAAGGGGTAGACACAGAAAAAGGAAATTACTATGGGACGAAAAAAACCGGTATCGCGTGACAATGAGCAGGACGATAACGAAATCAGTCTGACAGGTTTTCTACTGGCTGCAAAATCCAAGATGTTTCTGCTTTCCGCCGCCGGTTTTCTTGGCGCGATTGGCCTTTGGTTGACAGACCCGGGGCAGGGTTCTCTACTGTCGCTGCTACAACCCTACGCGCCCGCCATCATGGCATTGGCTGGCAGTTTTACCGGCGGGTTTCTGGTGGGCTGGTTTGCACGCAGGACATTTGGAAAAACAATCTTCATCACCGGTCTTGTTATTGCTGCGGTTGGGCTGCTGATAAAGTTCGGAGTTGGTGGTTCAGCGCTGGAAGACTGGGTGCATGCCAGCGTCGGGTGGGTCAATACGAGTACTGAGGGTGCAAAGCGTTACCTGGCAGCGTTAATTCCATCGGCCGCTGCGGCAGGCACGGGTTTTTTAAAAGGATTCCGCCGAAAGAAAAAGAAGTAATAGTACATCGCACTATTCAGATACTGTTTGCTTTAACGGGTATCGAGCTTGACACGCGATTTTATCCGGCACTGGGTAGCCAGCATAAATACTGAATAGGATTGCTATGAAATATTTCAGACTGTTTTTATTGTTTGTGTTGTTGGCTGCTGGTTTAACTGCACAGGCAAGCGCATCAGGTGGAGGCGCTATGGCAAGCATGACCGGTCATGTAATCTATCGCGAGCGGATCGCATTACGACCAGGCAGTATTGTGATGGTCAAACTGGTGGATGTCTCGCGAGCCGATGTCAAGGCAACGCTACTGGCCGAGCAGCGTATCGAGAACCCGGTAACGGTTCCTGTTCCGTTTCAACTGGACTATAACCCTGACGTGATTGATGCACGTATGAGCTATGCAGTACAGGCACAGATCCATGATGCGGCCGGCCAGTTATTATGGACAACGACTGAACATATCGGTGTCCTGACGCGAGGAAATGCAGCAACTGATGTCGAGGTCCGGGTGCACCGTGTCGAGCGTCGCAAGGACAGTTTCCATGCAAATGGAATGCAGCCGACAGAGGCGGGAAAGACACTGGTCTTCGATTGTCAGGGGATTGAACTGGTAGTGCGTACCGGCCCTGGTGAAGCTGCGTCCTACCTGTCCGGTCGTTACGCGGTGTTTCCACAAGTCAGGCCCGCACCAGGCGTCAAATATGAAGGGGAAGGGCTGTTGTTGTGAATGAAAGGGGATGAGGCGTCATTTGAACTATTAAAGAAACGGGGTCGGACCAAGGCAACTAGTTGATTTGATGTAAAAAAGACCTGCAAATTAAGACATATTTAGCCTTAGAGGATCGCATCAAGCTTCATATCCGCAATTTTCAGGCCAATTTCATATGGGATATGATGTACTTTGTTTTACATATTTTTATTCTTTCATGTCCTTCTTTGAACGAGGTTCAAAGACATCTAAAGGTTCATCCCAATCCGATCTTTTGGTATCGGTGATATTCGTACCTAAATCATCTATATTTCCGATATCAAGTGGACCTGAGGGGTTGACCGGCGCTTCACACAGCACTATCTTTTGTTGATACCAGTCTTTCATTTCATATTCATCCAGATTCCCATCGAAGTTCTGCACCTCAACACTCTTTTTATACTCATCAATTGCCACCACACGAAAACGTTGCCCTTTGTCCAGGTGACAATACCAGCTGCCGATAATTGGATCACATTCAGTTGTCATAGTTTTTCCTCTTGAATTAATTAATGCAACAGCAGGTAACCATCTGGTTCCAGGCTGGTGGCTAACATGACGCTGTTGATGTCAATATGTTCTATCCAGGTATCGCTTTGTTGATTTGTCGTCGTCATCCAGAACATTCCAATTTTTTTAATTAAAGACAGATAAGGCGAGAGGTCTATAAGTTGCGAAATCAGCGATGGCTGCTCTAGAAAATATTCTGGATATTGTTGTATCATCTGCACCATTTTTTCAATTGTGTGTAACCCAATCGAAAGCCCCAGTTCACGAAAAGCTAGTCGATATTCAGCCGGAGAATTCAGCGTATCTGCCAGAGAAAAGACATCCACACCGCCTTTGGCAGAATACAGAAGTGCAGAAAGCATGTCCGTCAACTGAAGGTTGCTGTGAATAATCAGCTGAGTCACCTTGAATGCATTGGTGAGGAGACCTCCAACTCCCAAAGCGTCATCGGTAAACCAGTTCTTATCTTCACACATGCCCATGGCCTCTGAAATTTCCATACCCAGGTTCAGGTTTGACGACATTCCCGGATCGTCCACTGCTGTTGCCATACATTGAAGATAGGTAATCAGCCCATCGAGAGCATCATGCTGGCCCATGGAGGAAACCAGGTGACGGGAGAGATCAATGCTCATCTTCCAGTACATCTGTTTTGTCTGTGAAGTCTGTGAAGTATAGGTAAATCTGCTATGGGCGGTTTTGGCAAGTTCCAGAGCCCATCGGTTGTATCTCAGGTTGCCGCTTACCTGGGTGACCCGGTTGAGGGCGTGCATCCATTTTGTCAGGTAGTGGAAGTATTGTCCATCCTGACTCCACTCCAGATGTTCATCATAAGATTCACCGGATTGTCGCTCATTAAACTTTTTACCTATTCTCAATCCACCGATAGTAGGATGCTGTTTCCCATCTTCTTTTTCAAGACCACTGATCCATCCGTTCTGATTATCATCATCACGATGTCTTCCCAGCACAGCATGCACTTGATCAACAAGGGCAAACGCTTCCTGTTTGTATCGCTCTTCGCCTGTTTGATGAAAAAGCTCTAGAAAGTTACAGACGGCAAAGGAATCAGTCCAAAGATACCTGAATGAAGCTTATATGTGCGCTCAGTTTTTCTGCTATGTAGATTGCGAAATCAACAAGTTTCTGGGTATGTTCTCCTAAGTCCAGTGGCACAACAAT
>DEIL01000122.1 GCA_002352445.1 Desulfobulbaceae bacterium UBA2775 | reverse complement strand
TTAATGATAGGTGAAGGACCGCTGCAAGACCCGGTTGGCATGAACATCGGCAACCCCCATGCGGTTTTCTTTGTTGATGATCTGGCAAAAATAAATCTGTCACTATATGGGCCAACGCTCCAGAAAAACACAATCTTTCCACAAGAAGCCAATATCGGAGCAGCCCAGCTTCTCGATGCGAAAACACTTAAACTTTCAGTCTGGGAGCGACCTGGAACATTAACCACGGCTTGTGGCACAGGTGCCTGTGTAGCTGTAGCTGCTGCGCACAGGAGAGGGTTAACTAGAGAAAAATGTATGAATGTCATTATGCCGGCCGGCTCGGTTACGATCGAGTTGAAAGAAAACGGTATGGTGATGATGACCGGGCCGGTAGAAACCTGTTATGCAGGCTATCTTCCGGTAACAAAATAATTCGATGAAATTGAATTGAGAGTAAGGAGAAACAATGAATGCAGCTGAGAGAATGAAAGCGGCCATCAACCTGGAGCCGGTGGATCGGGTGCCGAATGGTCCGTTTTATGAAGCCCCTATCTGTCAATATTACGGTTCCAGTTTCAGGGCTGCCCTGCTTGAAGACCAGGCTATGGCAGATGCTCATCTGGCTGGTCTTGATGAGTTCAAATTCGACTGGGTAATGGTGGGGATGGGGTTGATTGGCGGGATTATCCCCGAGGCGTTGGACTGCAGGGTGAGCTACCCTGAAGATGTTTTTCCTATAATTGAAGAAACCACAGTTAAGTCCATTGAAGATGTCGCCCGTATCGCAAAATTAGATATGTTCACCAAACGTATGGAGCGGTTTTTAAAGGGTGTGTCCATTCTGAAAAAAGAACTCAAGGGAGAAGTCCCCATTGCCTGCGAATATATTTCACCATTTACCATTGCAACACGGCTGAGGGGCACCAATGAAATTATGATGGACATGTATGAGAACCCTGAGCTGGTTCGAGACCTTCAGGAAGTTTTGGTTCCGCTCAATATTGAAGTTGGCAAAGCACTGATTGAAGAGGGCGTGGATTATATTTTCTATGGAGCGGATATGGAATGTCCTATTCTGCTTTCACCGGAACATTACAAAAACTTTGTAGATGAACCCACAACAAAGGTGTGCAATGAGCTGACCAGGCTCGGTGCCAAAGTCCTTCCCCATATGTGTGGTTCCATTGTTGAAACGGGTATTGTGGATATGCTGATGAAGATGGATATTCACGGTATTATGCCCGGTAATCTTACCCAGGAAACAGTTCTTGATATTCGTGAACTGAAAGAGAAGGTTGGAGATAAAATCTGTATTTTTGATAATATCAATCCAAACGGACCCCTGCTGATCGGAACACCTGAGGAGGTGGCGGCAGAAACCCGTGCTCATCTGGAGAATGCCAAAGGGATGTCGGGATACATTTTTTCTACAGCCGGCACGTCATCTCCTAATATTCCAAAGGAAAATTATCTGGCTATGAATCGCGAAGTGTTAAATTTTCAGTGGATCGACGAGTAGCGTCGTAACACAGTTGGGAAAATAATATTGGGGTGATTTAAAAATAAAAAATCCGGTTTTTCATGCCGGAGACGACAGGAGATTTAACAATGGCAGTAAAGGATATAGCTGAAGCAGTTGTGGTAATGGACAGGGTGAAGGTTGTGGAACTGGTCAAAACTGAAATTGCAGCAGGAACCGAGATTGACGAAATATTAAATGCAGGCCTTATTGACGCTATGGATATCGTTGGTCAAAAGTTTTCTGACGGTTCGTTGTTTGTCCCCGAGATGCTTATGGCGGCCAAGGCTATGAAGGCCGGACTGGAAGAACTCAAGCCCCATTTGTCCGCTGGAGCAGCTGTTTCCAGGGGAACTGTTATTATTGGAACCGTCAAGGGTGATCTCCATGACATCGGCAAAAATCTTGTTGCACTGATGATGGAGGGGGCGGGCATGGATGTGGTGGATCTTGGGGTGGATATTGATGCGGAAAAATTTGTAAAAGCTGCCATTGAACACAATGCAGGTGTGGTTGCTCTTTCCGCATTGCTTACCACCACCATGCCAACCATGGAAACCATTGTTGCTGCTATTAAAGAAGCTGGAATTGCTGTAAAGACTATTATTGGCGGTGCACCGGTTACTGCGGCTTTTGCAGATCAGATAGGTGCAGACGGCTTCAGTGCGGATGCGCCGGGAGCCGTGGAATTAACCAGAAAACTGCTCGCAGCATGAAAGGCTGACTACCATGAACAGAGCAATCACAAATTTTGATCAAAAGATACTGGATTCCATACACAAATATTCCCTTGAGTTGCTGAGTGATACCGGTATTCGCTTTCCCAGTGAAAAGGCACTGGGAATCTTTAGAGAGCATGATTTTCGTACAGACGGCGAAATGGTTTTTTTTCAAGAGAAAGATATACAGACGGCCTTGGACACTGTTCCTTCCGTATTTACGATAAAAGCCAGAAATCCTGAAAAGGATATTCGGATAGGGGGTGACAGTTATATGATGGCCCCTGGATACGGCCCGCCATTTATCATCGAACCATCCGGCGAAAAGAGAAATGCACTGCTGGACGATGTGCATAAGTTTTGCAAATTGGTACAGACCTCCAAATATCTTGATTTTAATAGTTCTATTGTAGTGCAACCCACCGAGGTGCCGCAGGAGACAGCACATCTTGATATCCTGCTGGCAACCTTACTGATGACTGATAAACCGATAATGGGGAGTTCTTCATCCGAAATTGCTGCAAGAGATTCTCTGAAACTGGCTGAGATGGTCTGGGATAACACGGATGAACCGGTGATGATCTCCCTTGTGGATTCACTTTCACCTCTGCAGTATGCCGCCGAGATGGTCGACTCTCTTATGGTTTTTGCCAAAGCTGGGCAACCGCTGATTGTTCATTCATCCTGCTCACTGGGATCCACCGGCCCTATCACCATTGCCGGGTCTCTGGTGATCTCTAACGCAACTACACTTGCCGGTATCTGTCTGGCGCAGCTGATCAACCCCGGTACTCCCATCGTATACGGTCTGGGTGGCAGTCCCACGGAGATGAAAACCGGTGGTTATGTTAACGCCTCTCCCGAAGATGCCAAACATACTGCTATCGTCACGGCTTTGGGTAGGTACTATAATATACCATGCCGGAGCCAGGGTGCGCTGACGGAGTCGTTTTGTCTCGACTACCAGGCTGGAATGGAATCTGCTATGATGTTGACCACTGCAGCTCTGAGTGGTGCTAATTTGAGTCTTCACGCCTGTGGAACATACGGCTCCATGCTTGGTATGAGCTACGAAAAATTCATCGCCGATGAAGATCTCTGCGGTGCCGTAAAAAAACTTATGCAACCGGTGGAGTTCACCGATGATGCCTTTGCAATGGATATGATTAAAGAGCTTGGGACCTCCGGAAATTATCTCATGGAGATGCATACCCTGAAGCGATGCCGGAGTGAGTTTTTTATACCGGATCTGAATATCAGGACAATCCACAACAAATGGCTTGAAATGGAACCCAGAGATAATGTGGAAAGAGCAGCCAACATTCTGGTGAAGCGCTTTGCAGAATATGAAAAACCTGAGATTGATCCTGATATCGAAAAGCGTCTGGTTCAATATGTAAATCAAAGAAAAGGGATGTAGTCCGGAGAAAAACACTATGATTATCATTGGAGAGCTGATAAATGCCAGCCGCAAAGAGATCGGTACGGCCATCGAGGCTCAGGATGTAAATACTGTTCAGCAGGTGGCTAAAGACCAGTCCGATGCCGGGGCAAATTATATTGATGTCAACGCCGGGATCTTTGTTGGCAAAGAGCCCCAATATCTTGAATGGCTGGTGCAGACAGTTCAAGAGGTAACCGACACGCCTTGTGCCATTGACAGCCCGGATCCGATTGCAGTAGAAGCGGCTTTAAAAGTTCATAAAGGCACAGCCATGATCAATTCCATCTCTTTGGAGAAGGAACGTTATGATAATCTGATGCCTGTTCTCGCCGGCACGGACCTGAAGGTGATAGCTCTCTGTATGAGTGATGGGGGTATGCCGGAGACTGTTGATGACCGTTTGAAGATTGCCGATAAACTGGTGAATGGATTGGTTCAAAACAAGGTGAAAGTCGAAAATATTTTTGTAGACCCGCTGGTGCAGCCGATGTCTGTGAACAACGATTTTGGTATGGAGTTTGTAGTTGCTGTGGAACAGATCATGGAAAGGTTTGAGGGTATCCATACCGCTTGCGGCCTGTCCAATATTTCATACGGTCTGCCGGCCCGAAAATTCATGAACCGGACATTTATGTCCATGGCAATTTGCCGGGGTTTGGATGGTGCTATTGTTAACCCGCTGGATAAAGGGATGATGGCATCCATTATTGCGGCCGAAGCTCTGGCAGGTAGAGACGACTATTGTGTAAATTATTTAAAAGGTTATCGGGCTGGAATGCTGGCATAAACCAAATAGCTTCCATCGTGTTCTGTCACACTGGGCGCCTGTCCGAGAATGCATTTCTCCCCAACTCTTCGAATTGTCATCTCAGGCTTAAATTCAAACGGGTCTCGAGCCTTTCCACCAGCAAAGAGCAGGGCAGGGTCAAGGCCAGATACATAAGCGTCACCACTGTCCAGATCTCAATGGTATGCAGTGTGCTGGTCATTAGTTCGATCCCCTGGAAACACAGTTCTTGAATGGAGATAACCGAAACAATGGATGAATCTTTGATAAGGGAAATAAACTGACCTGCCATGGGAGGCATGATTCGCTGGAATGTCTGGGGTAAAATTATATGCCGCATTTGCTGGTACCAGGTAAGTCCCAGAGCATGTGAAGCTTCCCACTGTCCTTTATCAATGGACTCGATTCCAGCTCGCACAATTTCAGTAATATAAGCACCTTCGAAAATGGCCAGCGTCATGAGAGCGGCGAAAAATGAGGTCAGGTATCCGGGTTTGGCAAACACTATTGCCAGAATATTCTGGCTTGCAGGAGAAAAGGTTTCCGCCCAATCGTCGATCCCCAGTGGAGCTAAAAGCTGATCGCCAACAAAAAAATAGGCAATAAAGATAATGACCAGGGGAGGGAGGTTGCGCATTGTTTCAACATAGGTTGTTGCAAGCCATCTGAGAAAAAGGATACTGCTGGTTTTTGCAATGCCACTGATAACACCGAAAACAGTAGCGAGGATGATGCCCCAGAAACTTAAGCGAATGGTCGTGTAAAAACCGGTCATCAGGATGCCGGACACCCATTCGTTGTTTTCTTTATCAAACCTGAATATGAATTGAGGAATGGAGTCCCAGGCCCAGTTATAATTCAAGCCAACCTTAACCCGGTAAACAAAAAACAAGCACACTAACAAAAGAAAGGAGCCGACCAGCAGATCTGTTAAAGTTAAAAAGCGTTTTTTTCTCATCGATTCAGGCATCCTTCAGCAAAGCATATGAAGAAGATGTGGCACTGTTTTTGGCAGCACCACATCTGTGGTCATCGTTCAGGCTGTTACTACCGGTATATTTTTATTCAAGGAGCGATGACCATTCCATGCTGCGCCACCAGTAATCGGCCTTTTCTTCAAGAAATCCTTCAGCTCTGACCACCTCAATCCAGTTGTTGAGATATGCCAGGGTATCGGGGTCTCCCTTGCGGACGCCCATGCTGATAGGCTCCTTGGTAAGAGTTCCTTCGACAAGAGCCAGTGTTTCAGGGTTTTTTGCAACTAACTGTGCAGGTTCCGGCAACGATTGTATAATTGCTGTTGCCTTACCGTTTAACAGCTCCTGAACCATGGACCCATTGTCGGAAAAAAGTCTTTTTTGTGCTTTTGGCAGAAACTTCTTAGCGGTTTCAGCTGCAGTCACTCCAACTCTGGAAATTACGGTATATGCAGGGTCATTAAGATCTAAAGGGGTTTTTATCTTGTCAACATAGTCCTTATGGATGCAGATCTGGGTGCCTGTAAAATCATAGGGTTGTGTGAAGTTGATTTTCAGGGCCCGTTTAGGGGTTCCCATCATACCTGCAATGACAATGTCAAATTTTCCTGTAAGGAGGGATGGAATCAGTCCGTCCCATTTAGTCGGGATGAATTCAATCTTAACGCCCATATCTTTTGCCAGGCGTCTGGCGACATCGATTTCAAACCCTATCCACTCTCCAGTTTTACTTTGCATTGCCCAGGGAACAAAGGTAGCCATTCCAACTTTAAGTTTTCCACTGCGGAGTACTTTTTCTATTGTGCTGCCCCTGGCAAGTTCTTTCTGCACATCTGATGCTGCAATAACTGACGAGCCACTGATTGCAAGCAGCATACATGTCAGTGCTATAATAAGTCCGGTTAAACGAGATTTCATGCTGATCTCCAATATCTTGAATGTTAATATCCAGTCTTCACCAATTGCCGAAAAAAACGTTTACCACCTCCTTTCTTTAGTTCTGATGGTGTTATAAAATCTGATTGAGAAATCCTTTGGTTCTTTCCTCTTTGGGATCCGAGAAAAAATGCTCCGCCGTTCCCCCTTCGATAATCCTTCCCTCATCCATAAAGATGACCCAGTCGCTTACCTCCCTGGCAAACCCAAGTTCGTGGGTAACGCAGATCATTGTCATGCCTTCATTTGCAAGTGTCTTCATAACATCGAGAACCTCACCGATCATCTCAGGATCCAGGGCACTCGTTGCTTCGTCAAACAGCATTACCTTGGGCTTTAAAGCAAGAGCCCTTGCTATGGCAACTCTCTGCTGTTGTCCGCCGGAGAGCTGGGCTGGATAGGAGGCCACCTTGTCCTCGATACCGACTTTTTCCAGAAGCTCCATGGAAACTGATTTCGCAACGCTTGCGGAACTTTTTCGCACGAGCTGTTGGGCCAGCGTGACATTTTCCAGGACAGTCATATGTGGAAACAGGTTGAAAGACTGAAAAACCATTCCCATTTCCCGACGGATTTTCAATCTGTTATTTTTGTCATCGTCTAAAGGGATACCATCAAAAATGATGCTGCCTGAATCTATCTCTTCGAGGCCGTTCAGGCATCTGAGGAATGTCGATTTCCCTGATCCTGACGGACCTATTACCACTACAACCTCTGCCCTGCGGATATTGGTAGAAAAATTGCAAAGAGCCTTAACACCGTTTGGAAAGGTTTTGCAGATATTATCCACATTGATGATATAGTCTCCAAACTTCTTTTCAGTCATGGGTCCTCGTTTTCAAATTTTAAGATAAGCGTCTTTTTCGGTTACATTATTTTCATGCATCGTTGTGAAATTCATATTTATTCGGGTTAGTTGTAGATTTTGGATTTACGTTCCAGCAAGGCCACTAACTGGGATAAAAAGACTGTTATAAAAAGATAAATAGCTGCAATGGTAAAATAGATTTCGAAGGTTAAAAAAGTCTCGGCCACAATAGCATTAGCCTGCATAGTCATCTCGTAAACAGCGATAACGCTGACAAGAGATGAATCTTTGATTAGAGAAATTGTCAGGCTTGTCAACGGGGGCAGTACTCTCCGGATGGCCTGGGGAAGAATGATTTTTCGATATGTGTCAAAACGGGTCAACCCCAGGCTGTGGGCAGCTTCCCACTGACCTTTGGGTAGTGAAACAATTCCTGACCGATAGATCTCGGAGGCATAGGCACCTTCGAACAGGCTTAAGGCAAGGATGGCTGCGAACAAACGATCAATTCCGAGAATCGGGGCAATAACAAAATAAATAAAAAAAAGTTGGACGATCAGGGGTGTATTGCGGGCAACTTCAAGGTACACACGGGCAAATACCCGTCCAATAATCGAATCAGACAAACGCAAAAGTGCTGTGATCAAACCGATAGCATAAGTCAGGATCATGCTGATCCAGGTGATATTCAGGGTGATTTTTAACCCTTCAAGCAATGGACCGATGGTGAATGTTCCGTCCTCCATGGTAAATAAAAACTGGGGAACCCGGTACCATTGCCAAAAATATCCCTGCTCAGAGGCTCCTCGAAGAATCACATAGATAATACCTGTCACTACCAGGATATAAGCAATAATATCCTTTACGGGAATTTTCGATAGGGTAAAAAAAGCCTCTTTTGAAAAGGTGGCACCAATTTTCGCGCTCTGTGGTGTGCCATTATCCATTAATATCTCCTTTGGAATTCAAAAGCAGTCTTTTCAGATATCTTCAATAATCAGTACCAGGCGAATGCAGTACCTTACTGCTGAGACCCTATAATAAAACAAGAAACCCAAAAAAAATCTTTATTTATTCACCTCGTCTGCTTTGCGTTCAATTTTAACCTCCACTGATTTCATCAGGGGGAAGCCGCTAATCGGGTCATTTCGATCATCATGGGTGATCAGGTTGACATTGCTTTCCTTCCAGCCGTGGGTAATCTGCGTTACTCCGGGCAGGATATTGGAACTGTGGACAACTTTAACAGGAATGTCCATAGATCCGACCGTTGAAGTCACGGTTACCATATCTCCAGTCTTAACCTCGAGTTTCTCAGCATCAATGGGATGAATTTCTATGTCCGGGCCAGGAATGGCTGTTCGGCAACGTTTGAAATTCCTGTTCCGGCCGTGGGTGTAAAATACCTTCCTGGCTCCTGTTACCAGAATATAGGGGTGGCTTGGGTCGGGCTCGCTCATATATGTCGGCGGAATATATTCAGGAAGGCAGGGATATCCATACTCTTTCAGATAACTTGAAACAAACTCAAACTTACCAGACGGTGTAGGCAGCTCCTTCTCCTTATATTTATGGAAATGTCTGGGCTTATACTCATAGCCTTCAGGGTGGTTGAATAATTTTTCAACAGTTATTCCGGTATCCTTTAAAATCCATTTATTCAAAGCATCCTTATCTTCCCAGGGAAAATAATCTTCAACTCCCAGTCTGGAGGCAAGTTTTTTCCAGAAGATATATTCATTGTCGCAGTCAGGAAATGTCACAATTTCCGGAGAGAGACCAATGATCTGATGGATGGGGTGGTAGTGGAGTTCAGACTGCTCCAGATAAGTTGCCCCCGGTAAAACATAATCAGCCAGTTCTGCGGTTTCAGTCATAAAAATTTCCCGAACCACAAAAAGATCCAGGGATTTAAGAGCCCTGATCACCTTAGGGGTATTAGGATTGGTCAGAGCCGGATTAGCTCCCCCAAGTATCATTCCTTTGAGCGGGTAGGGGGTTCCGCTCAGGATTGTATCCATGAGAGACATTGTATGGCATTCCTGTCGAAAATCGTACAGTACAGGAAATTTGTCCGCACCAATGGGACCCAGGTGGCGCAGGGGTTTTTCTTTGTACAGGGCCAAATTTCTCAGGTTTGGTCTTTCCGCTGTAAAGTTCCCGCCAACTTCATCCAAGTTTCCCAGGAGGCCGTCAAGGCAGGCGATGGCACGGATATTATTAATTCCATTCTCGTGGTGTTCCAGGCCGTTTCCCGCATAAATGCACACTCTGGGGCGGCAGCTTCCTATCAGTCTTGCAAGCTGCACAACCGTTTCAGCTGGAATTCCCGTCTCCTTTTCCACCCGTTCCGGAGTAAACTCTTTTGCATAGTGGGCATACGCTTTATACCCAAGGGTATATTTTTCTATAAACGTATGACAGATAGTATTGTCTTCAATCAGTTGTCGTGCAATGCCGAGGGCCAGGGCACCGTCGGTTCCGGGCAGAATCTGTATGAACTCATCTGCCTGCCGGGCTATGGCTGAAAGCCTGACATCAATAACGATAAGCTTGCCGCCGTTTTTCCTTCCCTTTAGAATGGATTGGGTCAGATTCGGTTGTGAATAGGGTGGATTACTTCCCCAGATGACGGCACAATCAGAGTTGATAAAATCCTGTGTTGCCCAGTCTCCTGTCACCAGGGCGTAGCCGATCCACCGACTCACAAAACACTGGGAGTCATTGGAGAAGTAGTTCGGGGAGCCGATGGCGTGGATAAAACGGCGGGACAGTTGCTCCTGGGTCAAAAATCCCAGGGCCTCTCCTTTCCAGACACCCATGGCACGGTTACCCCATGTTGCCTGGATCTTCTTAATTTTTTCGGCGATCTCGTCATAGGCCTGGTCAAGGTCGATCTCTACCCATTTGCCACCGACCCGCTTAAGAGGTTTCAAAATCCGATCCGGTGCATTGACAAGATCGACTCCCAGTCTACCCTTTACGCATAACCTCCCGTGATTCCATTTATGCTCTTTGAGTCCTGTGATTTCGACAATGCGACCATTTTCAACATAGACGTTGATTCCACAACGGTTATCACACATCCTGCACATTGACGTGTAATGTTTTTTTTCTCCGCTCGATCCCGCCATGGCTTATCCTGGTTCGTTTGAATTACTGCTGATCATCTTTTGATAAATTTTCAATAAAACGCTGAAATATCTGGCGGTTATTTTGATAGTAGTTTTCTGATTCTGTATATTGCAGGGCTCCTGAAATACAGAATGAGACGCAGTTTGGTTCACCTTCGCACAGATTACATTTCCGGCTGACCAGGTTAATTTTATCAAAATGGATATTTCCAAAAGGACATGCCAGGATGCACATTTTGCATCCTGCACAACGTTCGCTGTTAATTTCTATTGCTCCGGTTCTTGCATTCCTGGTTATTGCAGATGCCGGGCAAATCTCCAGGCACCAGGAGTCGTCACAGTGCATGCAGGTTTGCGGGAGGCAGACTTTAACATCGTCATGGTATTCGACCCGGATGTTAGAATCTTCTCTTCTAAAGTCTCCAGTTCGCTGAAACGAACATGCATATTCACAATTACGGCAGACAACGCATTTTGTTATATCCATCGTTATGAAACGCATGGGTTATTCCTTGTAAAAAAAACCTGCAGCGCAGGAGATCGGACTTTTTATCTGCTCCGTCATTCCCGCGCAGGCGGGAATCCAGAACGTATTGAAATGACTGGATCCAAGTCTGTGCTTATCTCCCGCCTGCGTGGGAATGACGGAATGGTGAAATATTTGGGTTTTTACGACGCCATCACTATTTAACAAATGCCTGATGGTGTTGCGCTATATTTTTGGCCAATATTGATTTGAGCATCCCCGGTTTTCCCTGGAGTCGAACTTTTTCACGGATCAATGGCCGCAGCATACCGAGTGTCGATATGAGTTCGGAGCCGCCTGCACAGATTGCACCGATTGGCACACCACCTTTCAAAACGATCTTCAAGTACTGATCTTCCGGGAGGTTTTCATCTATCCAGCTCTCACTTCCCTCAATATCCATGAATTCACCCATTGCCGCAACGGTTATGTCGAACATCTGGGTCACATTCATGTTCAGGCTTCCTCCATAATGGCTTTTCCCCAAAGCCATGCAGGTGCCTGCGATGCCGCCTGTTTCAATGGCTGTGGGCCAAAGCGCATGGACCACGGGATCTCCTCCGGAGGCGGAAGGGACTTGTGCCACATCCCCTGCAGCGTAAATTCCCGGGAGAGTTGTTTCCATCTGTTTATCAACAATTATTCCGGCATCTATTCTGATTCCGGTTCCCGCTGTAAATTCGACATTGGGTCGTACACCGGTGCCTACAATGATAAAATCCGACGTCAGACTGTTTCCGTCTTTAAAATGAAGTACAAGCTTTCCATCGCCTGTTCGTTCTATTTCCCGGGTAAATGTATTTACACGAAGATCAACCCCTGATTTTATCATCCGGGCGGCCAGGAGATCAGCTGCATGATCATCCAGAACCCTGGGCATAATCCGATCCATTAATTCAATAACAGAGACATCTAGTCCTCTGGAGAGTGCAGCCCAGGCACCTTGCAGTGATACAAAACCGGATCCGAGAACTACAACGCGGTTGCCCTTCTTAAAATATGGAGACAGATTTTTGACATCTGTCAGAGTCCAGAGGTGATAAATTCCCTTGCCTGACAGCCCGGGAATCGGTGGCTTTACCGGTGAGGAACCAGTTGCAATGAGCAGCTTGTCATAAGTGAGCAGGGTTCCGCTTTCAAGGAGGACAGCCTGTTGCTCCGGCAGCAGCTTAACAACTTTGCCGGTTATGCATTTGGCGTTCAGTTGGGCGTAATAGTCTTTGTCGCGGGTGAAGAGGTTTGTATAAGGAATTTTTCCCAGGAGATAATAGGGCAGCAACACTTTGGAATAGGGAATTTCACCCTCTTCGGCAACAATGGTAATTGAAGAGGATTGATCCTTTTTCCGAAAGGCTTCCAGACCGCTTAACCCTGCAGCGCTATTCCCGATTATAACAATTTGCATAGTGCATTTTCTCAGGAAAGATTATTTCTTCTTTTTTACTAAACGATATTGGCACCCGACCAGTCGACAGGAATTACACTTATCTGTTTCTTTATTCTTTAGAACTGTTGTAGTCAGCAGCAGGAAAAAAGAAATCGATTTTGTCGGTATCATAATAGCCGATGAATTCAAAAAGACACCTGCAGACTCATCGTCAGCTATTTCAAACAGCGGCCCTTGTTGTTCGAGAGGGTAGCCCTCTAACCCGGGAGCAAAACGCAACCCTCTGGCCAGGCCAATTCGTTTGCCGTCCTGTTCAATTGCATTGGAAATCTTTTCACCCAAAAGATCAAGCATAGCAGTGCCGACACTATCTAGGAGGGTAGACTCGTATACGTCACCCCCGTTTGCCAGTTGTCGGCATTGTTTTTCCAGTTTGATTCCAAGAGTTCCGATGGCGGCTGCGACTAGGCGGGTGCCGGGATCAACAAAGCATTCAGGCAGGCTCAGCTCCGAGCCGTTTTCGAGAATCATTTCTTCACCGGGTTTCATCTGGGAAACTGAACAAAGCGTATAGGTTCCTTTAGGTGAAATCAGGCTGGACGCTTCATTAATTGCACGATAAATCCGGTCGGTTGTCTTTTGGTCGGCAATATAATTATTCCCCCCGAAATAGCGGGCCACTGAATTAACTGAGACATCTGATTTGATGGACGAAAGTCCAGGGATTTGTTTTGGCAAAAGGTTTTATTGAGGTTTTCTTGTCTTTATTTTATTACGTATGTTTGATGGTTTTGTAAAAAGTTTCCTGTTTCGTCATTCCCGCGCAGGCGGGAATGACGGGATGGGTGGAGCTTGGGTTTTTATGACGCCATCATGTGTTAGTAGGGGAACTCAACTCCCATCTGAGCAATTTCATCTTTAACACGACGGAACATGTCCATATGTTCAACAGTCGGAACAGCTTTTGCGGTATCGTAACATTCATGGTATTCGGATCCCATGGGAGCATCTGCGGCATGATCCTCATATTTTGCCAGCAGCTTGTTGGCGATCTCGTTGGCCTGTTCACGGGACATTTTCTGCCTGGCAACGGCATGGCCTACTTCACAGCCAAGGCGAGCTTCAAGGGGAGTTGCACGGTTGCGATACTTGTTCCTTGTAGAAGCCATTTCCCACAGGTGCCAGCTTGAAACCGTTGAAACCATGGCGTGAACGGCAACCTCACGGAAGAGCATTTCGGTCATTGGGCCCGCATTTGCAAAACCATTAGAGGTATAAAGCAGATTGCTGTTCCTGGATAGAGCCTGGCCGGCCATGGAGATCGGCCAGAGAAGTTCCCGGGTAGTATTTGAAACGTAATTTAGATGAAAAGGAAAATGCTGATTGAACATTGCTCCATGGATGACGAGTCCAATAAGGCTGTATGCAACAGTTGTGATGGCAGTACCTTCCGATCCGCCACACCAGCCACCGTAGATTGCACCGGTGAGATTTCCTGTGTAGCAGCCATATTGGGCATAGTGAAGAGATCTGTTCAACAAGGTATCAGCTGTCTTGAATTCGGTTAAAGAACCCACCAGCCGGGCGTCGGTTTTTTGAACCCCCCATTCATCATTGGAGACGGCAATCTGGCCTGAATCGTGTTCTGCCGTTCCCACAGCAACCATAAAAGTATCGGGCCGTCCAAGAAGGCGTGCAGCCATTTTCTGGTTCTGGATATGCTGAATGCAACCCGAAATTTCGGTTGGTCCGCCTGATTCGATCAGGTGGCCAAAGGTTTCTTCCAAAATAGGACCGCAGAGGCCGTCCAGGAGTGGTTCCTTGAGGTAAGCCATACACATGGACTGGTGGTACTTTTCATCCACTGTGATATCCGGGCTCATGATACAGAAAGGTGGTTCAGGATCTTCTACCGAACGATGCCTCATTACACGGGCATCTTTTCCGCCACCTACCACGTATTGATCACTGGCCATATAGAGGGCTTCCTTAATCTCTTCGTCGGTGACCTCGATAATACGGTGGGAGTCGGTGTTATAATAACCTACCTCTCTGAATAAGTCCCAGGCCGCCTGCCAGATTCGATCCGCCATGGCGTCATCGGTGGGACTGGGGTTTTTGGGATCATATTTGATTTCATATTTCTTAATGAGTTTTTTCAAAGTTGGAGAGAAATGTTTTGGTAAAAAGTCCTCTTCCTCCATAAATTTTCCGGTCCTTGCGCGATCAATTATTTCCCAGTGCCGATAGAGTGTTGACATGTATTATCTCCTGATCTTATTTGAAACAGACCTTGAATTAAAAATATCCTTTTTTATTGAATAGGAACTATTTATCAGCCAGTATTGCAGTAAAGAGCTCCGGTGCTGATTTGGCATCATAGCAAAACAGGTCTGCGCCAATTTTATCCGCCCACAATTGAGATGTAGGCGCACCGCCGATGACGACTTTGTATTTGTCTCGAATTCCCTTTGACTTAAGTATTTCTATAATTTCCAACTGGCGGGGCATTGTGGTAGTCATCAGGGAAGATGAGGCGATAAAATCTGCCTCCATCGATTCAGCTTCTTTGACAAAGGTGAGAGAATCTACATTGTAGCCCAGATCTTTGACAACAAACCCGTTGGTTTCAAGTATCAATTTAACGATATTTTTACCTATTTCATGAAGGTCTCCCTTGACCACCCCCAGAACGACCTTTCCCTTAATTTCACGTCCTCCGCTTGCTTCGAGATAGGGCGCAAGAATATTTACGGCTTCAGTCAGCGCCTCTCCGGAGAGCATGATTTCTGGAAGAAAGATATCAAGTTTGGCAAAAAGCTCTCCTACATGGGCCATGGTCTTTGTCAGGGTTTCGATCATTTCCAGGGGATCGATACCGTCTTTTAAAAGTTGCTCAGTAAGTACTTTTGTTTCTTCGGCCTCACCTGCTTCGACCAGTTTGCTTAATTTTTCCAATGACATAAGACAACTCCAGGTTGTTTGTTTATATGAAAGCGATGTTCGCTCTTCTGACAGGGAGGGATTCGGAGGAGTGGCGACACTCCTCCGAATTCCGGTCACATTACTTTCATGTTTCGTTGTGAAAAGTCACTCGGGAAAGTCATTATACCCTTCCCGGCAAACATTAACCAGTATATACAGGTGAAAATTTATATTATATAGGACCTGGGCTTGTCAAGAGTTTTCCAATTTCACCCTATTTATGACACCATCAAAGAGATCTCTCAAGCTTTGGTGAGAAGGTGTCCCTGAAAGCTATTTCCCCGCGCATGAAATATTCTACATAGGAGACAGGTCGGTCGTTGGAAAACTCGGTTCTTTTAAAATGAAATGCAGGATATCCCGGTGAAACCCTGAATATGGCAGCTATTTTTTTAGGAAGCCTGATTGCATTCAGGTCCTGAGAGATCCTGGTAATGTCAATTCGGTATTTATTGGCAATAAGTTCATTTACTGACTCTTTTGTCAAATCGTCCATGAGAATGCCGGCTGCTATTTCGGTGCGCAGGTAGCGGACAGCATAGCGCACCGGTAAATTATCAAAATAATTGAGACGACACACAAGAATGACCTGCTCAGGAAATCCTAAAACGCCGGCCACCTCTGTGGGCGTTTCAATGACACCTGCTTTGAGCACTTTCGTGGACAAATTGACATCCAGATCTTTTGCCCATTGTTTGAAGGGGCGGACACGGAAAAAACCGGAGTAGTGCTTCTGTGTTTTTACGAAGGAACCTTTGCCGTTAATCCGAGTGATATGGCCTTCTTTCTGCAATTCATCCATTGCTTTTCGTGCCGTCATACGGCTGACGGAAAAAAAATCAGCCAGCTGATTCTCCGAAGGCAGGGCATCAGTGAAACTGTGGGAGGCGATCCCCTCCAGGATGTAAGCTTTTATTTTTTTATATTTGGGTAGCAGGGGTTTGTCTGAACCTTTCTGGGGTTGTTTATTTGTCACACCGTTACCTGTTTTGTCCTGTTATGCATAAGATGACACCATTTCAATATTAATCAAAACTGATGGCGGCTTGTATATCAAACTTTTTAACTTAGCCATCTGGAACTTCGAATGACCTTTTTACGAGTTCATCAAAACTGATGTATATAAATTATTTCAAAATAATGCTAATGCAATTTCTTGACAGAGCTATTGATGTAAATTAAAAACAAGTATGCATATCTGTATATACAGGGTTGGCATGATGAACTGTGAGATTGTCCACTAAAAATTATCGAGCGCTTCATTCGGAACAAAAAATTCATAAAAGGAGTAAAGCACTATGAATTCCGGTTTTAAATCACAATGCGTTCCCCAGTATCGCATACTGAACGAGGCTCAAATCAAGCGTATCCATTGCGCCACTTTGGAACTGTTGGAAACGGTAGGGGTCAAGGTCATGGATGCTGAAGCTCTTGCGATGCTGGGTGATGCCGGGTGCCGGCTCAGAAAGGACAATATTGTGCAAATTCCCAACTGGCTGGTTGAGGACTGCATTCGAAGCGCACCGTCCAGAATCACAATTTACAATCGGTTGGGAAAAGAAGCCATGCGTCTTGAAGGTCACCGGATTCATTACGGCCTGGGGACTGACCTGATAAATACCATTGATCTTGAGACTGGAGAATTACGTCAGTCCAGGCTTCAGGATGTTGCCAATGCAGCAAAAGTTGCCGATGCATTGGAAGATATCGACTTTATAGGATCCTATGCTCTGCCCTATGATTCACCTTCCAATATGGGATATATTGACTCATTCAAGGCCGAACTTGAAAATTCGGTCAAACCGATTTTTTATACTGCATCAGGACCTGAAGATCTGGCTGTCATTAATGTTATGGCTGCTGCTGCGGTGGGCGGTGCCGATATTCTCAGAGAGAAACCTATCCATATCCATTATGCCGAACCCTTGACTCCTTTGATGCACACATCCGGAGCCATCAGAAAGCTGTTTTACTGTGCTGATAATCTGGTTCCTGTTAATTACACCCCCGGCATGATGTCCGGAGCAACTGCACCAATAACCCTGGCCGGTGCCATCACCGTGGGTAATGCTGAAGCGCTCAGCGGTCTGGTCATGCACCAGCTACGGTGCAAGGGCGCACCGATCATTTCCGGTTTCGGTATGTCTACCCTGGATATGAAGACAACTGCCTGCGTTTATGGCTGTCCTGAATACCGGCTGGCGATTTCCGCCTGCTCGGATTTATATCATTATTACGGTATTCCCATGTGGGGTACTGCCGGTGCAAGTGATGCCCACTGCCTTGATGAACAGGCCGGCATGGAGTGGGGTATATCGTTACTTACTGCAGCCCTGGATGGATCAAATTTGATCCATGATGTGGGCTATCTGGGGCAGGGACTTGTGGGTCATCCAGCCGCTCTGGTCATTTGTGCCGAGACCATAAACTACGTCAAACGCTTTATTCGCGGCTTTGATATTGATGATGTGGCCATCAGTATGGATGTTATCCGGGAAGTCGGGCCCCAGGGGGGATTCATTGATACCGCACATACGTTTGAAAATTTCAGGAAAGAGCACTGGCAGCCGGAACTGTGCAACAGGCTGACCCTTGAAAACTGGAAATCAGCCGGACAAAAGACCCTGGCTGATAAAGCCGTAGAAAAGGCCGGAATGATTTTGCAGGAGCATGAGGTCAAACCTTTGGGTGAAGGCGTACAAGAAGCCCTGGACTCAATCCGAAATACTGCTGTAGAGGAACTCGGCGGGAAAATTTTCGAATCGTAAGCTAATGAAAGCAGTCTGACCCGAATAGATCGGAACTTGCTAAAATAATTCCGACTACCTATTACGGAGGCAAGAAATCAGGATGGAACATAAAACAGCAATGGTAATTTTTCAACCTTCCGGGAGAAGGGGGCAAGTCCCTATTGGAATTACCCTGGTTGAAGCATCTCGTCTCCTGGGGGTGGATATTGAAGCGCCCTGCGGCGAACACCAGGTCTGCGGCAAGTGCAAAGTACGCATTGAAAATGGATTATTTGAAAAGTTTGGCATTCGTTCCAGTGCAGATCATGCCGGATCCTTTGAGTTGGCAGAAGATGAAATTCTGAGCAGGGAAGAAAAACAGGACGGTTGTCGACTTGGCTGCATTGCAACAGTGCAGGGGGATCTTTTGATCTATGTGCCGGAGTCGTCCCGGGCCGGGAAGCAGGTTGTGAGTAAAGCAGCACGGGAAATTGACATAGAGCTGGATCCCGGAGTAAAACAATACACCGTTAAGATGGAAGCACCAACCCTCGAGGATGGGTTGGCTGATTTTGAAAGGGTTTGCCAGGTACTGGAAAAGGAGTATGGTCTTTTATCACTTGATATTGACATCTATGCATTACGATCTCTCTCCAGCGCACTGCGGTCCGGAGACTGGGAAATTACAGTAAGTGTCTGGATGGATAAGGAGATTATTTGCGTCAGGCCAGGTGTTGATCGTATCGGCTATGGTTTTGCCATTGATATCGGTACCACCACCATTGCAGGCTATCTGTGTGACCTTGAAACCGGGGAGGTTGTTGACACCCTTTCCATGATGAATCCCCAGGTTAAATATGGTGAAGACGTAGTATCGAGGATTTCATACCATATGGGAAATCCCGATGGGCTGGCCAGAATGAGTTCAGACGTAATTAAGGCGATTAACGGTTTGATTGACAAGGCTGTCGCCGGCAGCAGCACTGATGATGAATCGGATCAGGATAGATCGGCTTCCCTTTGTATCAGGGAAGAGGACATCATTGATGTTGCCATCTGCTCCAATACGGCCATGCACCATATTTTACTTCAACTTGATCCTGAACCCCTGGGATCTATTCCATTTACCCCTGCGATCCATCACAGTATCAGCATGAAATGCAGGGATCTCGGAATTAAAACTCATCCGGCGGCAAATGTTTTCTTTTTACCAAGTATCGCCGGGTATGTGGGAGGGGATACCATAGGAGTGATGCTGGCCGAAACGCCTCACAAACAGAAACCTGTTCAGTTGATCATAGATATTGGTACCAACGGTGAACTGGTACTTGGAAACAGGGAAAAACTGCTCTGCTCGTCCTGTGCCACCGGCCCTGCTCTTGAGGGTGCTCAAATTGAATTTGGCATGCGTGCAGCACCCGGGGCCATAGAGAGAGTTAAGATAGACCCGGTTACCCATGACGTTGACTATAAAGTGATCGGCAGGAAAGTCTGGAAGAGCTATTCTGCACCAGAGGATATGAAAACCAGGGGGATCTGCGGTTCCGGTATCCTGGATGTGGTGGGGGAGCTGTTTTTGGCTGGACTTGTGGCCAAAGGAGGTGCTTTTAGTCCCAAAGCACATGAATCCAGCCGTTTTCGAAAAAATCAGGAGACAGGTTATTCAGAGTTTGTACTGGCCTGGGCTGAGGAGACTTCCATTGGCACGGACATAGTGATCAACCAGAAGGATATTCGCCAGATTCAGATGGCAAAGGCATCTATTTATACCGGCTGTAAGCTCATGATGCAGCGTATGGGAATTACTGCTCTTGACAGCATCAAAATTGCCGGAGCTTTTGGAACCCACGTTGACAACCATCTTGCAAGGGTGATCGGGTTGATTCCGGATTGCCTCCTTGAAACAGTGACCAGTGTGGGCAACGCAGCAGGAGACGGGTGTCGGGCAGCCCTTTTAAACAGAGAAAAGCGAAAAGAAGCCGATCAATTATGGTCCCTGGTAACCTATATTGAACTGACCATGGAGGAAAATTTTCAGGGAGAGCTGGTGGCTGCCACCCAGTTTCCCCATATGGTCGATGAATTCGTACACCTTGATGACATTCCATGAAACTGGCTGACTAACCAAATTTCTTGTTATTGATTACAGCTTTTCAGGAGTAAGGCACATAAAACGGAGATTATAATGGCTAAACAAAAATTTATTGATGCAGTTAGAGGAAAAAGGACGGAGAATGCACCTTGGGTGCCCTACGCAGGGGTTCACTGTGCATTTCTCATTGATGAGCCCGCCGATAAGTATCTGCAGGATCCGGAACTCCTGGCAAAAGGTGTTGTTGAAACTGCGAAAAGATACAAGGCGGATGGCATCCCGCTGGTATTTGATCTTTCTATTGAAGCACATTCTATGGGGTGCGAATTAAATTGGTGGCCGGATAACGTGCCGTCTGTGACCAGCCATCCCTGCGCGGATAAGACTCCTGAAGAGGCTGGTCTTATCATGCCTGCTAAAGATTCCGGCCGCTGGCCTGTTCTTTTTGAGGCCGCCAGGATTGTAAAGCCCCAGCTTGATGAGCTCGACTGTGCTTTGATCGGTGGAATTTGCGGTCCCCTGACCCTAGGATCACATCTGGCCGGTGTGCGTATCTTTACTGATGTATACAAAAACAAGGATTTCGTTCATGCTGTCATGGACTGGGCCGGCAAAGCTGGCGCAGTTGCCGCCGGGTTCTACGCTGAAATGGGCTGTGAGGTTATTGCTATTATTGATCCGGTTTCTTCCCAGATCAAATCAGAGACATTCAAAGAATTCGTATCTCCGTATGTTAAGCCTGCAATCGAGGTAATTAACAATGCCGGTTGTACTTCCGACTTTTTTATCTGCGGAAATGCCACCAAGGTCTTGGCAGATGTCTGTGAGCTTGACACCCACGGCTTTGCCATCGATGAACAGCTTAATATGAATTTTGTCCGGGATCTGGCAATGAAGTACGGAAAAGGCTTCGGCGGCAATCTGAAGTTGACCCTTGCCCTGAGCCTTGGACTTCTGTCGCCCCGGGAGGATGCCATTGTCAGCCTGGCAGCAGGAGGGCACACAGGCTTTACCTTTGCACCCGGCTGAGACATGCCTTATGATGTTCCGGCGGAACATATAGAGCAGGTACTTGAAGCAAAAACATGGTTCGAAACTTATTATGCCAAGTATCCGGAGTCTTGGTAAAATTACACTGTGGAGGGGATACTGTAATGGCTGAAAAATCAGAATTGATGTGCTGACCCTGGAAGGCAACAAACGCTTTCTCGAGCTGAAGGGCAAATGTCTTCCTGCCATAGCCCTTGAAAGAGATCTGATGTATGAGTCTTTAATTCCCGGTCAGGATGAACTTATTTCTGAAATCACCAGGCGTTGGGAACTTAAAAACAGGTAACTCATTTTTTAAGAAAAAGAGGCAGGCCGCATGAGAAAAAGATAACCTCATCCGCACCCTCGGCCATTACCTGATTGCACCGGCCGGTTAAATCCCTGAACTTCCTGGCAATACCATTTACCGGCACGACTCCGCTGCCGACCTCGTTGGTGACAAAAATCACAGTCCCCCGGCGTTGTTTGCTGAGTTGTATGAGTTCCCGGCAATTCGCAGCTATTTCTTCTTCGCTGATGTCCGGAGTGAGATGCATTAGGTTGCTGATCCACAGGGTCAGGCAGTCAACCAGCAGGATGTTCACGTCATCATACCCCCTTAAAACTCTCTGCAGGCCAGTTTCCTCCTCAATGGTATCCCATTCAGCTTCAAGTCTGTCCTGCCGGTGTCGGGTGACCCTTTCCAGCATCTCGGCGTCTTCTTTGGATGGAGTCGGGCAGGTGGCGACAAAGGCCCGTTTACCAGGAAGAGACTCAGCTGTGTTCTGGGCATAGGCACTCTTGCCGCTGCGTGAACCACCGGTTGCTAATATTATTTTTGCCATTTTGTTGATGTACGTCCTTATAAAAATTCTTTTAGAGAGGAGCACTGTAAAAAATTGCCGGCCATTGTGCTCTCTCGTTCTATTTCCGTTTCCCAAGAGCCATACGTGGGAACAGTGTACGTTTACTCATCGGCAGTGGGTATGTTTTGTTCACGTAGCGCATGTCCTCAATAGTGTAGAAGGCATTAGGGTTGTATTTTTTGATGAGGGAAATAATTTTGTCAAGATTTTTCCGTTTGGTGATGCTGAAGATCAGTTTGACCGGTCCGCGTTCTCCCATTGCATCCACGCTGGTTACTCCATGACCTTCTCCCCGGAGCACGTGAACCAGTTTATCTGCTTCTTTCTGGGTGATGATTCTGATCAGCAGGTTACCTAGGGCGATTTTTTCCTCAAGAGCCACACCGACATAGTTTCCTGCCGCGAATCCGAGGGCGAATGCAATATAGGTCTGCCATGAGTTAAGATTCTGCATGACCTGGGTGACTGCTATCAACCATATCAAGGCTTCGAAAAAACCGAGCAGGGCGGCAAAATGTTTCAACCCTTTGGCCACAAAGATAATCCGCAGTGTGCCCATAGATACATCTACAACCCGGGCTAGAAAGACCAGTAAGGGAAGGATTATAAAAACAAAGGCCGAAC
>DEIL01000151.1:18106-18838 GCA_002352445.1 Desulfobulbaceae bacterium UBA2775 | reverse complement strand
CTAAATGGTTTGTTACCCGGAGGCGTTATATGCAGACACTGGATTCGTTACAGGAACTTTCCGATATCGGTAAATTACTAAAAAGAGTTACCTCAATAGGAGTTGTTGGTCTCTCTCCAAAGGAGAGCAGGCCCAGCAACATGGTGGCACGGTATCTCCTTGAAGCCGGCTATCAAGTGATCCCTGTCAACCCCGGGCAGACTGAAATTCTGGGAGAGGTATGTTATCCCGACCTGTTATCAGTTCCTGAACCAATTGAGATTGTCAATATTTTCAGGCGATCTGAAGATGTTCTACCCATTGTAGAGCAGGCAGTTGAGATTGGCGCTCAAGCTGTCTGGATGCAGCAGGGTATCATAAACGATGATGGTGCAGAACTTGCACGAAGCAAGGGGCTGTTCGTTGTTATGGATCGATGTATAAAGGTGGACCATAATACTCTCCTCCTCTGATCCAAAGTAGTCTCAAACACTATCTTTTTGATATACCTCCGTCCGTACAACATATGGAACCAAAAACATTGAGCATCCGTGGCGCACGGATGCATAACCTGAAAAATATAGATGTTGATCTGCCGCGCAATCAACTCGTGGTTTTTACCGGTCTCTCCGGCTCGGGAAAATCGACATTAGCTTTTGATACGCTCTACGCTGAGGGTCAAAGGCGTTATGTCGAGTCTCTTTCAACATATGCAAGGCAGTTTCTGGGGCAGATGGACAAACCGGATGTGGA
>DEIL01000151.1:0-18098 GCA_002352445.1 Desulfobulbaceae bacterium UBA2775 | reverse complement strand
GCGCTGGAAGGGCTTTCACCTGCAGTTTCCATTGAGCAGAAGACAACAAGTAAAAATCCCCGCTCAACCGTTGGAACAGTGACCGAGATATATGACCATCTCCGTCTTCTCTTTGCCAGATGCGGGCATCCCCATTGCCATATATGCGGAAGGGAGATCGAGGCCCAATCCATTGAGGACATGGTGAATGCGCTTATGCGTCTGGCCGAAGGAACAAAGATCATTCTTCTAGCACCACTGGTAACAGCAAGAAAAGGCAGGCATGAGCAGCTTTTGGCAAGAATTCGCAAGGAAGGATTTGTCCGGGTGCGGATTGATGGAAATATTCTGCACGCCGATGATGAGATCTCTCTTGATAAGAATCGCAGACATTCCATTGAGGTTGTTGTTGACAGGCTGGTGATAAAAGAAACGGTGAGGAGACGCTTATCCGATTCCGTGAGCACAGCAGTAAAGCTGACAGAGGGATTTCTTCTGGTTCTTTTCCCGGAGGATAATTCGGAACGACTGTTCAGTGAGATGGCCGCCTGCCATGACTGTTCAATTTCCGTTCCACCGATGACAACACAACTCTTTTCATTTAATAACCCGCAGGGAGCCTGTGGTGAGTGTGGTGGCCTGGGGGTAAAACAGTTTTTTGATTCTGCTCTTATAGTACCTGATCCTGGAAAATCGATTGCCAATGGGGCTTTTGCACCCTGGGGATGGAGAGGGGAGGGCTCCTACACCGGGCAGATGCTCTCCGGTGTGGCAAAACACTATAAGGTTTCCCTGGAGAGTCCCTTTAGTGAGTTGCCGAAAAACGTGCAGCAGGTTTTCCTCTATGGTTCGGGAGACGAAGAAATCTCGTTCCATTATCGGAAAGGACGCCGGATCATGTCAAATGTGAAAAGCTTTGAAGGGATAATCCCCCAGCTTGACCGGCGGTTTCATGAAACGCAATCGGGAATGATTCGTGAAGAGTTGTCCAAGTTTATGAATGAACAGATCTGCCCCAGTTGTTCGGGTGCACGGCTTAAACCGGAATCACTGGCAGTGAGGGTGGGTAGATGGTCGATTTATGAGCTGACCCGGCTGTCCATTGACAAAATGCTGGATGAGATCCCGCTTCTTCCATTAAATACAAGGGAGAGACAGATCGGTGAGCCGATTATGAAGGAGGTTGTTGACAGACTCTCCTTTCTCGAAGATGTTGGACTTGGCTATCTCTCCCTCGAAAGGCGTTCAGGAACCTTGTCAGGGGGGGAGGCTCAGAGAATCAGGCTTGCCTCGCAGATAGGTTCCAGGCTGGCAGGGGTTCTCTATATTCTCGATGAGCCCAGTATTGGCCTGCATCAAAGGGATAATCAGAAGCTGATCAACACACTGATTGAACTGCGTGATCTGGGCAACAGCGTCATTGTTGTTGAACATGATACAGATACGATACTGGCAGCAGATCATGTGCTGGATATGGGACTTGGAGCAGGAGTACATGGAGGTGAAGTAGTCTATAATGGCCCCGTAAATGGACTGCTGGCAAGTGAAAAATCTACAACCGGTGCCTATCTCTCCGGCGATAAGAAGATTGACATCCCCGGTAAAAGAAGAAAGATCATCAGGGGAAAAAAGAAATCACTCCAGGTGAAGAACGGCATCGTTAATAACCTGAAACAGGTCTCTGCTGTTTTTCCCCTTGGGGTGATGACCTGTGTTACAGGGGTGTCGGGTTCCGGCAAAAGTTCACTTGTTATTGAGACCCTGTATCGATATGCGAAAGCAGGTCTGGGTAACAAAGAGTCACGTTTTTCCCAGGATGGTACCTCTCTTTCCGGGCTGGATCTGATTGATAAAATAATCGACATAAATCAGAGCCCCATAGGCAGGACACCACGATCCAACCCGGCGACATACACAGGTGTTTTTACCCCTATAAGGGATCTGTTTTCCCGGTTGCCTGAGGCAAGGGCAAGAGGCTATAAGCTCGGCAGGTTTTCTTTCAACGTTAAAGGTGGCAGATGCGAGGCATGTGATGGAGAAGGGGTAAATAAAATTGCCATGCACTTCCTGCCGGATATTTATGTTGAGTGTGAAAACTGCAAAGGAAAGCGATATAACAGCGAAACCCTGGAGATAAAATACCGGGATAAAAATATCCATGAAGTTTTGGCGATGACGGTGGAAGAGGCACTGCATTTTTTTCAGAATGTGCCGCCGATAAAAAACAGGCTGCAAACGCTTTTTGATGTTGGGCTCTCCTATATCACCCTTGGACAGTCCTCTGTCACCCTCTCCGGTGGTGAGGCTCAGAGAGTAAAACTGGCCCGCGAACTGTCAAGCAGGGGCACCGGTAAGACTCTGTATATTCTTGATGAACCGACAACCGGCCTTCACCCTGCTGATATTCAGCATCTGCTCAATGTTCTTAACCGCCTTGTGGATCAGGGGAACAGTGTTGTGGTGATTGAACACAATCTTGATGTGGTAAAAACCGCAGACTGGATCATCGATGTTGGTCCTGAAGGGGGCGATGGCGGAGGTCAAATAGTGGCCTCAGGCACCCCGGAAAAAATCGCCGAAGTGGAATCGTCTTATACGGGTCGCTTTTTGGGCAAGGTGCTGGCACAATAAAGTTAGATCAATTTAGAGTTGTGCTTGCCTCATTTGTATAAGTACGTTCTAATAGCCCGCAGATTAATTTTGTTTTGATTACGTACGAAACTCAGCCACACCAAAAGACATGCGTAGGAGCCCGGCCCCCGGGCGATTGTTGCTCTATAGCAAACGTCGATTTAATCGCCCAGGGGCTGGGCTCCTACAGAGTGTTGTCGTTGTTGCGAATTCATCAACCATAACCAATAAAAATTTAGAGGAATACTATGGCAGAAAAAAAAGAAGAGACCCAGGAAAAACCGATTTTTCGTATGCAGAAGATGTATACCAAGGATTTATCTTTTGAGAATCCGAATGCTCCCGGGGTGTATCTTATACAGCAAAAGCAGGAGCCTGCAGTTGAAGTCAATCTGCAGCTTAATAATAAGAAAATTGACGATGATCACTGGGAAGTCCTGCTTCAGATTACTGCCAAGATTTCAACCAAAGATGACGATAAGGTTATGTTTATTCTAGAGGTCGAGCATGCCGGGGTCTTTCTGCTGAAGAATATTCCTGAAGAGCATATCCCAATGATTTTAGCTGTAGATTGCCCGACCTTGCTCTTTCCTTTCACCAGACAGATTGTCAGCCAGGTTTCCACAGACGGAGGGTTTGCGCCATTTCTGATGGAGCCTGTAAACTTCATGGCTCTTTACCAGAATGCCCAGAAGAAAAAGGAAGAAGCGCAGAACTGAGAGCTGAGAAAGCAACAGCAATAAAAAAAGGAGCAGTGCAAAACAGCACTGCTCCTTTTTGGTTTAGTAAACGAAACGATTTATTTTACAGATCGTATGCGTATGTCACAAAATTGTCCACCAGAGTTGTAACACTTTTTTCAATAGCTGTATTAAAAAGAGCGTCATATTGAGTGTCTGCAAAATATGATTCCGGCGAGATAAGTACGCGTATTCTGTTTGTCCATACGACGTCACCTGTGGCAGCATCCTGAACCCAGACACGCATCTGCACCGCAGCCTGGTCAGCATTGCTGGCACTTGTATGGGAGGCCACACCCATTCCATAGCCGACAGCTCCCCAGATAAGCGAATCCACTAGTTCATTGGTAATGCCATACGCTGTCAATCCTGCGAGCCAGCCACCGGTGAGCCCTTCATTGCGTTCATCATATTCGTCTGAGTCTGCAAAGCCGAACATAATTCTATTGAGACCGCCATTAACAAATGGGATTAGACCTTTTTTCCAGGGTTCCCATGAGGGATCCTGCCTGGTCTTATATTCGAGAATACGTCCACGCATGATATAGTCGGCGTTGAAATGGCGACCGATCTTGGCTAACTCTTTTGTCGTCAGCCCATGGGCCCCGGCACTGGAGAGTGCATTGCCCTTGGATTCGCTTTCCATTTCGTCGAGATAGCGCTGAATTTCACCTTTCATGGCGCTTGACCAGTCATTTGAAAGTTCAGTGGTGAGGGTACTGTTAGCGTGATTATCATAGGAAGACAGGTTAATAACACCCTGATCGACCAGGTATGCAAAAACATCCTCTTGAACACTCAGACCAAACCCATTTATTGTCAGACGGTCTGACAAGCTTTCGGTAATGGTCAAATTTCTTCTATACGCTGATTCAATATTACCCTCGGAATAATCAGCAAAGGGCAGAATAACAATGCTTTTGCCACTACCGGGGGCATAGCGTGAAGGACCTTCAGTGACCTTCAGGCTCTCTACAACTGTTTGCCCGCAACCTGCCAGAAATAATGCCAAAATGGTGACGCCGAGATATTTCAGCCTGTTCATGTTGATCTCCCTACTGATAATTATAGAATGCATGCATTAAGTTAGATTATGCGAGGCCTTAAAAGAATTATGAGTTCACGTTTTAAATGTTCTTTTTCTTCATAGCCAAACAGATACCTGATGAGTGGAATATCTCCAAGAATTGGAGCAAACTCACCTGTTTTATCTTCGACTTCACTTATCAGGCCGCCGATAACGAGCATTTCACCGTCTTTTACCTTGACCGTGGTGCTCATCTCCCTGACATTGACAATGGGCAGACCGATTTCCCCACCATCACTGCCCAGTTCTCTATATTCTATCGGTTCCTGCAGTTCAGAGGTGATGGGAACGAGGTTCATAATGATCTCGTCTTTACCTAGGATGGTCGCAGTTAAAGCCATGCCTATACCTGATAAAATTCGTTCTGTTTCGGCTGTGTAGGTAATGAGATCTCCGCCAACGTTGCCAGTGGAACGATCAGCGGTGATTGAATCAATATATGTAACGTTGCGCCCTACGGTAATAAGGGCAGGCTGACCGTTCATAACACTAAGTTTCGGGTTGGAGAGGATTTTGGTATCACCCTCTTCATTCAGGGCATTGAGAAAGACATCAAAACTAGCGGCTGCCATGGAAATACTTGCCACGAAATTACCGGAATTCGTGGTGTCTGCTATGATATCATCGCCCCTATAGGCAGAAGTGGGATAAACCTGCCCTAACAGTCCACCCGTTCCAAATTCAGCTACCCCGCGGAGATTGAAATCCTTCAGCACATTTGACCAGTTGATACCTATTGAAGAAGCCTCTCGCAGATGTACCTCAATAATTTTTGCCTCAATGGAAATCTGCTGATAGAGGTGCTTTTTTAGAGAGGTGAAATATTCATCCATTTTTGCAAGGAGCGGTCGGGGGGCAGTAACGGTGATGAGACCAGTCGGCTTATCAATAATATAAAATGCTTCTCCCTTGGAGGTTCCCTTTGTGGTAGCGGCAGGAGCGGGTACATCAGCAGTGTCTCCGGCGGCAGCTGATTCGGATGTTTGCATGGCAGCTACGTCCGCCTGACGAACCGACCAGACATCCATAATGGTATCGAGGTTCGACTTGATATTGTCCCAGATATCGAAATCATTATCCTTGCTTTTCAGCTCAATTGTCCCGTCCACATTGGTGGATATTTCAGAATTTCCTAAAACATTTCCACCGGTGCCGGTTGTATAGTTAGATTTAACAAAGGGCATGGCAATTTGAAACTGCTTTGTTTCCCTATACTTAACAATTATGGTATTACCTTGCATTTCATGAAAAAAGTCGACCTGCCGGAGCATATTATCGATCGCTTCATAAAAATCGTCATCCGCATTGATATCCACATCAACCAGTACGTTTCGGTCAACATCACTGGCCCATGAGACGTTCATTCCCTTGAGAGCAGCCAACCGCTTGAATATATCCCAAAGCGGCTGCGGTCCACGGGTAGATGTGATTCGAGCTCCTACCTTCAGTGTACTCTCCTCGGGCATAGTGATATCTTTCTGAACTTCCTCGTCAACAAGATACGAGGCGGTCTGGTAGCGAACCGGCAAGGTGGCAGGAGCAGTCGGGATTGCGGGTGGTGGTATCAGTTCAGCGCTCTCAGAAGGCTGGGGCTGCATTTGCTCACTAGTTGCCTGTGCTTTTTTCTGCTCAGGCGGACTCTCTGTCACGCAGGAAGCAAGAAAAAGTGAAAGTAGTAAGAGGCTACTTACAAACGCTATGCTTTTTATGGACTTCATAAAAACCTCTTGGACAAAAATTTTAAAATAAACTCAGGTTATTGATGATCAATTTTGATGCTAATTCTTAACTGCAATGCGACTCGTAATATATTTTTTTAGATCGGGACGTAATTGAAATCCGGAACCAAGAAGAGCCAGGTACTGTTGTTTCGCATCTTCTTTGCGGTCGAGCTTATCAAGAACTCTCGCTTTGGCTATCATCGTGTCAACGGTTTCTCCGTAAAAGGAGTGATATTTGTCAAGAAGCTTAAGGGCTGCTTCGTTCTGGCCGTTGTTTTCACTGAAAGCGGCATAGCTGATAAGAGCTTCTTTCATGGGCGGAGAATCACTGATGCTCTGGGCAAAAAATTCAGATGCTTCAGGAATTCTCTGCATATTTGCAGAACCGATGGCTGCGTAGAGAGCTGCACGGTTATTCTTGCGATCAAGTTTCAAGTTTTCACGGGCATAGTGAACTGCCTTGGCGTTCATACCTAAATGCACGAGGTATAGTGTGGACAACCTGTTCAGTAATGCACTGTTATCAGGCCAGAGTTCCGAGGCCTTACTGTAAAGGAGAGCAGCGTCTTCATACTCTTCTCTTTTCATAAGGTTCTGCGCCTTTACCATATAATCCTTGGCCTGCATGATCTCTTTGGGTTGATTTTCCGCTTGTTCAACAATCAGAGATTCCTGCTCTATCACCTCTATATCAGCTTCAAATGAAAGGTTATCCTCGGCTCTTGTTGGCCAGGCAAATTCTTTTTTATTGGGATAGATGACGATAGTATTGAATCGTTCCTCTTTTTGCAGATTTGCCAAATTGAGGATGATATCGAGAGCAAAATCCCATGGTACATCGGTGAGGGCAAGGGTCAGAGTACCTGAAACACCCTCATCCACGATGATATTTAAATCTGTAATTTGCCTGAAGAGTCGGAAAACGTTATGGATATCAATTTTATAAAAATCTACACTGATCCGCTGCTTGTTATAGCCGGAGAAAGAGAAATTATCACTTAAGGAGGCGACCTTTGTATCCATGGCACTGGAGGAATCTTTGCCCGATGCCTGGGCTTTCGACTGTGCTTCCGAGGAGCCGATCAGAGAATCCAGGGTGGCATCAGATTTTGCACTGCTCTTCTGTTTTGAAGCCTTGGTGCCACTCTCATCAATGACCACAGTGAGGCCGCCCGGCGATGGAGCTACGGTATAGCGAAAAAGCTTATCTGATTTGGAATCGAAAACAATTCTTGCACCACTGCCTTTCGGGGCGACGCGAATTTTTTCAACAGAAGTGCCAATATGTTTTTCTCTTACTAATTCACTGATATCGACATCTTCTATGTCTACAAACATTCGAGGATGACGGTTAGAGCTGCCGGCAACCTTATCAACTGTGTAATCGTCTATTGCAGAGTTGGATGCAATAATTACTGTGGTAGTGTGCGGAGTCTTGGCGACTTGAAAATCAGTAAGAGATCTCTTCTCTGAGGCTGAAGCCAGGCCGGCGGATTTTTTGTTTCCTGCTGGCACGATTTTGATATCAATATTCTGGCCGTTTCTGGTAACAGAATAGTCGTGACTTTCCGCTACGGTAAACTCAAACCGCAGGATCGCGGGATCCTTATCCTTCATTTCTGATAGCGACAGTGCCGCGAAATCATTTACCGGTATTGCTTTTGCCGGCTGGGAGAGGTTATCTGCAAAGCTACCTCCGGCTATGTCTATTACAGCCCGGAATGGCGAGAACCTCTCCGACACCGTATAGGCCGGGACAGAGGCTCCTGAGATTGTGTAGTGAAGTGCATTATCAGATAACGTGGATTTGATGTCGGTAATCTGGTATGTAACACTGTCTTCGGCCTTCGCTGTACTGAAAACTAGTGTGGACAAAATCCAAAATGCGCAGAAAATGGCCGCAGAATATTTGGCTGGTTCTTTATGCATTTTTTACTCTTCTCCCTCTTTCTTTAATAACATCACAACTTCAGTGATGATTTTTTTCCCTGCCCGAGTTTCTGCAGTCTCTTCTATGATCACAGTTTTGGCAGTAATGTCTTTTACAACACCCCTTCTTCCGATCTTTATCCCTTCCGTGAGCATATAACCCTTTCCGGTAAAATCCTGAACCATCGCCATGTCTTCCCGGCCGCTTTTCAGCAGTGCAACCAGGGTGAGCTGACCCGGCTCAAAAAGCTGCATCCCGGTTAAAGGGATGTTCTTTTCTATGATTTCATCCATGTTAATGGAGCTGACTGCTGCTTTTGCCGTGATAAACGGGACGAAAGGGTCGGCTCTGTCTTCAAGCTGATATTCAAAAAAATCTGCTTCTTTTACAGGTTCTACTGGTTCTGGTGATGTTTCAGCACCGGCAGCAATGGCGCTCGATGTTGTAAGTAACAGAAAGGTAAAAAACACCGTACAGCAGAACAGTGATGTCTGTTTGATAGTCACAAGTGACGTTTTAGGCATATCTGATGAAATAAATCGACTCATGAGTTCACTTTTTTTCCGGCTTGGGGAGTGGTTTATCCGTGAAGCGATACGTAACCAATCTGCAATCAGATTTAAGAACCATTTCTCCGGCTTCCTTCTTTGGAGAGCCCATTTTGACATTTGATACGGTTACAATTCTTTCGAGTTTACTGACCTGGTCAAAAAAGAAGCCCATATTGTGATAAGGACCTCGGACGTTTATTGTAATAGGTATCTCAGAATAAAAATCCCTTGGAATGTCGGCAAGTGGTTTGAAGGTTAAAAAATCAAGACCTGCAGTGCGACCAAGGCTCGAAATATCTTTGAGGAGTTGCGGGATTTCTTTTTCATTGGGGAGAAGAGCAGCCTTTTCAAAGAAGTTAGCCTGTGCTACCTCGAGTTCCTTTTCAAATTTAGCCAGATTTGCAGCCTTTGCCTTCACCTCTCTGAGCTGTTTCTGCACAGTAGCTATCCTGCTCTCAAGGCCTTTTGTTTTTTCAGTGTTTGGCTGAAAGAAGACAAAGTAAAATACAGCCACTGGAATTAAAACAAGCAAAAGCACAATGGCTACCTTTATCTTTGAACGCATGGGGATGTATCGTTCGTCAATAAAAGTTGTTAGTTTTCCGTTACTTTTCTTCATACGGTCAATGGTGTGATAAGTTTAGTGCCTTACTCCAGAACTTCTGTAATAAAAAACAAGAAATCGAGGAAGGTCGTTTAAAATTATATGGTTGAATATATTACCATGGCACTTATCCAAGCATTCTAAAATTCCAATTTATTCGGGTTATATGCTTTATTTTGCGGCTACTTTTTCAGTTTCCGGTGGTTTCGGTGGTACCGGGTGTGCAACAGAACAATTGATTGAAAAGGCTTTAAGGTTCCTGCCCGAGACAACCTTCAGTGAAGAATTTGTCAAAGATACATTGTTGACAAATGGAGAAGCTTTCAGCTTATCCATAAATTGTGCAACTGTCTGATTGTCAAGAGCAATACCTGTTAATCTAAGGGAAGAACCCTGCTGGTTAAGTGATTGCAGCCAGATGCGTTTTTTGTCCACATTGTTTGCAACTTCGTCGATAACCCTTACAGTAAGAGACGAGTCTGATTGCAATTTATTAATGACAGCAGTTCTTCTCTCAAGTTCCGCTCTTGCCTTTTTCAGCTCATCTATTCGTTTAAGAGTGGCGGAGTAGGAATCTTTTTCCTTATTGAGGCTGGCAAGGCGTTTCTCCAGGGTGTCAATATTTTGTGCCTGCAGAAAGCCAACAAGTGCGAGTAATGCCAGGACAAGCAAAAACAGGAACAGAATGGAGAAGAGCTGTTTCTTTGCTTTTGCCCGTTTTTTAAGCTGCCTGATGGGGAGAAGATTGATTTTAAGCATTTTAAAATCTGTAACAATTTTCCATGGTTAAATGTTTGATGACCTTAAAGCTATTCCTGTCGCAATGGCCATTTCCGGTGCTATACTGCTGAGATAATCCGCATCAATTTTTTTCTTTTTTGACTTGAGCTTTAAAAATGGATTAAAAAGTTCAACCGTAAGCTCAGTTTCCTGTTCCAGGAAATCAAGCAGGCCGGTGACTTTTGCCCCACCACCACTTAAAACCAGTTTAGTCAGAGGCTGGTCAGGATGATTGGCATGGTAGAGGTCAATTGCTTTTTTAATTTCCAATACCCACTGTGTACATGTCGTGGTAAAGATTTTTTCAATCTCCTGCTGTTTATCTTCAGCAGCTATATGGCCAAGCTTCAGTCCTTCTGCTTCTTCAAAATCAATATCGAATGTATTTTGGATCTGTTCTGTTAATTGCCTGGAGCCGACAATAATATCTCTGGCTACAACAGAAATGCCATTTGCCAGGATATTGATGTTCATCTTCGATGCACCGATATCTATAAGGGCTACATTTTCAGTCTTCTGGTAGTTGTATTCGTAGGTATTTTCCAGGGCAAAACCGTCCACATCAACAATGACAGGTTTGAGATTGAGCCCCTGCATCATCTCAAGATAATCGTCTACAATTTCTTTTTTTGCGGCGACAAGCATTACGTCTGTTCTTTCACCGCCGTCGGCATTGGTTTTGAGATCTTGAAAATCCAGGTACACATCTTCAATATCAAAAGGAATATATTGTTCTGCTTCTTCCATGATATGTTCTTCGAGTTGAGCGTCCGCCATAGCTGCGAGATTTACCTTTTTAACAATGACAGAATATCCCGATATTGAAAAACCTACATTTTTATTTTTCAGCTTAAGATTGGTGAACAGTTCTGAAATTACCTCGCTGACAAGTTCCGGATCGTTGAGCGTGCCGTCATCCACCGCACCTTCCGGTAGAGTGGCACTACCTAGAGCAACTATGGAGTATCCACTCCCCGTTTGTTTAAGTTGACATACTTTAACAGCATGAGACCCGATATCTACACCGACAACCAGGTCATTTTTTGAAATAAACGGCAGGCTCATGATAAGTTTTGATTGTGTTTAATGTTTAAACGCTAAAAATTGGAGAAAAAGTGAAAACAGTAAAAGTACTGATTTTTCGTATACATATCGTCTATTAGTTCACAAATAAAATGTTTTGTCAAGGAAAAGAGAAGGACAAATAGAGAAAAATGTTTATGGCATTGGGAGTTTAATCTCGTGCTTAAATTACTGGTTGGGGTAGAGTACCACAATATGTTGTTGGTTTGCCTGGCAGTGGTTCCTTATATTGTGTATAAATATTTATACCTGCAGGAGGAAGGGTATAAATATTTATACGAGAGGAGGGATAAAGGCCGAACAATGGGAAGAGATATTTTGTCAACTTTCTTGTAATTTATGATGATTTCAAGTAGTTTTGTCTGGTTGGATTTTGGGTCAGGTCTTAAAGTCAAATTGTTCTGCCAATCAAGTAATATTTCGGATAAGCGAAAAGATGAAGGCAACTAATGGTGGCGGTAGGATAATTTCTAATTAAAAGTGGCAAGAAAAAACTTCATATGCAGCACGGAAAAGCAGGTAAGCGAGCCTGTGAGACTCCGGATGAAGAGTTTTTACGATGCCATAAGGGAAAAGAGGTAAGAGTTTGTCTATAGAAGGAAGAAAAAAATCTGTTTTCAGAGAGTATTTTGAGGCAATAGTTATTGCAATTATTCTTGCCCTGTTTATCAGAACATTCGTGATACAGGCTTTTAAAATACCCTCCGGGTCTATGTTGCCGACACTGCAGATAGGTGATCACTTATTGGTGAATAAGTTTATTTACGGCTTAAGAATTCCATTTAAGGGTACTCTGATGGTTCCCTTCAAAGATGTTTCCCAGGGAGATGTTGTTGTCTTTCGGTTTCCAAAGGATCGTTCCGTTGACTATATCAAGCGCGTGATCGGTACCCCTGGTGACACTGTCGAAATACGTGACAAAAAGGTGTTTGTTAATGGAAGCCCGATCAATGATCCCCATGCCCATATAGCATCTGATACAATGCTGGATCCAAAAGCGAGTCCAAGGGATAGTCTGGGCCCGATTCTGGTTCCGGAAGATCGGATCTTTGTCATGGGAGATAACCGGGATAACAGTTATGACAGCCGGTTTTGGGGCTTTGTGGATCAAAAAGATATTCTAGGCAAAGCCTTTATACTTTACTGGTCCTGGGATATTAAAGAACCTCTCTTCTCCCTTGACCGTTTTGCCTCAATACGGTGGGGGCGCATAGCTAATTTGATTGATTGATTGATACATTACCATCGCTGGCGATGCCCCAACCCAAAAGCTATAGTTTTTCACCACAAAGAGCACAGAGGACACAGAGAAAAGAATTTCTTTTTGTCCTCTGTGCTCTTTGTGGTTTAAGTTTTACCTGTTTTTTAAGACTGCTTTTACGGAGTAATATCTAACAGGAGTGTTTGACAGTGTGCGGTAGAGAGCGCACCACCTGTATGCCTGCTGGAGTTACCTCAGCCTGATAGACAAGAACTTGTACTCCTTCATTTGCCGCCCGTACGATTGTTTTGGCATAGACCTTATCAATATGGGCAGCCGGGGAAAATCTGTCGGCATCCATTCTCTGGACGAGGAAAAATATGCAACTGTTAAATCCTTCCTTTTTCAGCCTGATCAGCTCATTGAGGTGTTTAGTTCCTCTGACTGTTACCGCGTCAGGGAACATGGCACAGCCATCAACAGCCAGGGAACAGTTCTTAATCTCCACATAAGTGTCCAGCATGCCTTGGGTAACAAGGAGGTCAAGTCGACTCTCCGGGGATGTTTTTACCTCGGCCTTGACACTGTCTGCCCCTGAGAATTCAGGGATCAATTCCTTTTCTATTGCTTCAATAACCAGTTTGTTTGTCCGAGAGGTGTTCACCCCTACCCAGGTTCGGTTGTCCTGAACCATCTCCAGGGTGTGTGGATATTTTCTCTTGGGATTGTCTGAGGTGGAAAGACAAACAGCGCTGCCTGGATTTGAGCAGGAGAGCATTGTGCCGGTATTGGGGCAGTGGACGGTGATGATCTCATTGTTCTCCAGCTTGACATCTGCAAGGAATCTCTTGTATCTTTTAATGAGTGTACCGTGAATAAGGGGGGTATCGAAGTGCATGGGCCAGGGAGTACCTCTGAGTAATTTTGAGTTACATATTGCGGATCAGACGAGTTAGTGATAGATAAAAAGGTTGGTGTATCCTTGTAACAATAATACAAGCTCTTATCAAAGGGATAAGTGCTCTGGTGGTGATTCCTAACATTCAGAATTGAAAAGGAGTTCTTTATATTCTGTCTTAAGAAACAAGAAAATTAGGAATAAGGCACTAAGGTGTAGACATTTAAACGGATCAGGGGATGCATTTAAATGTCGATGCAAGCATACCATTCTACAAAGAAAGGAGAAGCATTGCTATGAAATTAGGTATCAATGGTTTGGGCCGAATAGGAAAGCTTTCACTCTGGCACCACGTATCGAGAAAACATTTTTCAGGAATAGTTGTAAATATCGGTCGTGAAGTCGGTTGCGGGCTGGATGATCTTGCGGCAATGCTGGAACGGGATTCAACCTACGGACGGTTAGGTACCTACCTGTATGGGCATAAATGTCCACAGGTGATTGAGGAGTTAAATGAAAAAAATGGTTCAATGGTTGTGGACGGTGTTCCGGTAACTATTCTTCGTACTGCCCGAAACCCGAAGGATATCGCCTGGCATGAGAATGGTGTAAAGCTTGTTGTCGATACGACAGGCGGCTTTACTGATCCTACTGCAGATTCTTACGCCGGCAGCGGGGCCCTGCGGGGCCATATGCAGGCAGGGGCTGAAAAGGTGGTTCTCTCTGCCCCGTTCAAAATTAAATCAAAAGGTTTGGAGATGCCTGAAGATGCCATTACTACGGTGATGGGAATTAATGATGAAATGTATGATTCGGGTCAACACTCTCTGATTTCAGCCGCATCGTGTACTACAACATGTCTCTCCTATATGATCAAACCGCTTATGGAGAAAATCGGGGCTGATAAGATTCTCAGTGCCTCAATGGTGACTGTACATGCGGCAACAGGAAGTCAGCAGGTCCTTGACAGACTGCCCAAGGCCGGGGCCGTTGATCTCAGGAAGAATCGTTCGATCCTTAATAATATCATCCTGACCACAACCGGTGCAGCAAAAGCACTGGCCCTGGTTATTCCGGAAATGGCTTCTATCGGGTTTATGGCCGAATCCGTGCGTATTCCCACCTCTTCAGGCTCTCTCATTGTTCTTGTTCTGAACCTGCAGGATGAGATCGACAGCCCGATTAAGAGGGGAACCATAAACGGTATTTATAAGGATTTTGCAGGAAACAATTCTTATCTGCTGTTTACTGAAAAACACAATGTCTCCTCGGATATCCTGGGATCTCCAGCGGCTGCGGCTGTGATAGAAGGGTCTGAGACCCATACCCGCACTGCCAGTATCCAGGTCAATCTGGAGCAGATTAAAGCTGAATGTCTGGTTCCCGGTACTGATCCTGTTTTTAATGTCCCGGTAACCCAGGCTGTTGTTTATGGCTGGTATGATAATGAGCTTGGCAGCTATACCAATATGCTTGGTGATCTGATAGTGAAAGTGGCCGGGGAAATGCTTTAGGTCAAATGTATGTTCGCCGACTTTTGCCGGATGATCTGGCAGAAGTGACTGGTCTTGAACAGGCATTGAACTCCGGATGGTCCAGGGGGGCGGTGCACGAGGAACTGGACAGACCTCGTGGCATACAGTTGGTGGCTTATGAGGATTACGGCAACGCCATAGTCGGCTGGTGCTGTGGATTACGGGTGGGAGAAGAGGCAGAACTACTGAGAATTTCAGTTACCCGGTCTAAAAGAAAATGTGGCGTGGCATCCACTCTTTTAGCTCGATTTGAAAAGGAGTGTAGAGAGCAGAAAGTGGCTTCAATTTTCCTGGAAGTCGCCGACAAAAATTTGGCCGCCAAACACCTGTATGAAAAATTTGATTATAAGCAGGTTAGCAGGCGCAAAGCTTACTATAGTCGTCCTAAGAGTGATGCCCTGGTAATGAATAAAATCCTTTCCCGCGAGTCTCCGGAGAAAGACTAAGGCGGCCTCTGTGGTTTAAGCTCTGGAAGTTTACGCTTATCCGAAGTCTACGCTTATTTCCTGTTTTTTATGACAGATTTTCTGTGGTAAGGTACTAATATACTGGTGGATTATGAATACAATCAGAGACCTTGAACTTGATGGAAAAAGAGTGCTTGTCAGGGTGGATTTCAACGTGCCCATGGATGAGCAGTTTATTATTACCGATGATATTCGTATGCGCATGGCCCTGCCCACGATTAATTACGTGCTTGAGAATAAAGGTAAACTCATTCTCTGCTCACATTTAGGAAGACCCAAAGGCCAACGGGTTGAAACCTTCAGTCTCGCACCGGTTGCCAGACATCTGCAGGAGCTGGTTGGAAGTGAGGTGAAGCTGGCTCCTGACTGTATAGGCGAAGAAACTGAAAAAATTGTAAACAGCATGGGTGCTGGACAGGTTGTGTTACTGGAAAACCTGCGGTTTCATATGGAAGAGACTGATAATGACCCGTTATTTGCCGACAAACTCGCGCGTCTGGCAGATGTTTATATCAACGATGCCTTTGCTGTATCGCACCGGTCCCATGCTTCTGTTGTAGGAGTGGCCGAAAGGGTGGCGGAAAAAGGTGCCGGTTTTCTGCTTGAGACTGAGATTGACTATTTCCATAAAGCGATGGATGAACCAGTGCGGCCTCTTGTCGCACTGGTTGGAGGGGCCAAGGTGTCTTCAAAGCTTGGTGCTCTCGAAAATCTGCTGGACAGGGTTGACCGAATGATTATTGGTGGTGCAATGGCCAATACTTTTTTAAAGAGTATGGGGATAGATGTTGGTGGATCCCTGGTGGAAGATGACCTTCTCGAAACTGCAAAAAAATTAATGGATGCTGCCGATAAGAAAGGAGTCAAACTCTACCTTCCTGTTGACTTTGTTGTTGCTGACAAGTTTGCTGCCGACGCGGTTGTTAAAAATGTTACCTACCGGGATATACCTGTAGAATGGATGGCACTCGATATCGGCCCGGCATCGACAATTCTATTTAAAGAGGCGCTGGACGATGCCCGGACAATAGTGTGGAACGGGCCAATGGGTGCATTTGAAATGGATGCCTTCGCCAGAGGGACGATGGTGCTTTGCCAGGTTGTCGCCAATTCCCACGCTCTTTCCATAACCGGTGGCGGGGATTCAAATGCTGCAGTAAAAAAGGCCGGCGAATCGAAAAATATCTCCTATATGTCTACTGGAGGAGGTGCATTCCTGCATCTTATGGAAGGTAAGACTTTGCCGGGGGTTGAGGTGTTGGGTTAATTTTCCGAGTTTAATAATTATGTCACAAGCAGGAGAAAATATAATGAGAAAAGCACTTATAGCCGGCAACTGGAAGATGCATATGACGACAGTGGAGGGGTGTCAACTGGCTGCGGATGTTTCCAGGGCATGCTCTGACTTTGCCGATAGGGAAGTACTTCTTGCTCCTCCCTGTAATATGTTAAATGAGGTCTCCCACGTTATAAAGAGGAGTGGCATCATAGTCAGTTCACAAAATGTGTGCTGGGAGAAAGAGGGTGCCTTCACCGGTGAGATATCACCGCTTATGGTTAAGGATGCAGGAGGTAGTGCTGCGATAGTGGGACATTCAGAGCGCCGCCAGATTTTTATGGAGACCGATGAGCTTGTTAATAAAAGAGTAAAGGGAGCACTTTCCTTTGATCTTTTGACAATCCTCTGCATCGGGGAAACTCTTAAGGAAAGAGAGGCGGAAAAAACCTTTGCTGTGCTGGAACGACAGACACGAAAAGGGTTGGCAGGTGTTGAAAGTGCGGATATGGGAAAAATCGTCATCGCCTATGAACCTGTCTGGGCAATTGGAACGGGAAAAACGGCCAGCAAAGAACAGGCACAAGAGGTTCACGCTTTTCTCAGAAAACTTATTGGACAAATTTATGAAAAAAATATTGCCGAGCAAACAAGAATACTGTATGGTGGCTCGGTTAAGCCTGCTAATGTTGATGAGCTGATGGCTCAGCCTGATATTGATGGTGCCCTCGTTGGTGGTGCTGCCTTGGACGCGGATTCGTTCGGGCGTATTATTAATTTTGAAAACTAACCTGGTAGTTGAGGTTTATGCAGAATTTACTTACAATTGTACACGTTGTTGTCAGCCTTTTCCTGGTCGGCATAGTACTGCTCCAGCATGGTAAGGGTGCGGATATAGGAGCTACATTTGGTGGTTCCAGTCAGTCACTTTTTGGCACAGAAGGACCTCTGCCGTTACTGAATAAAATTACAACTGCTGTAGCCGTAATTTTTATGTTAACCTCGGTTAGCCTGGCGTATATGTCGGCTCAGTCCGGCACATCCTCCGTGATGAGTGGAGTGACAGCTGAGCAACCTGTGCAGCAGGTCGCTAAACCTCTGGCCGAGGAAGACAAGGGTATGGAGGTTCCGGCAGCTGAAGGACAATCTTCAAAAGAGGGTGCAGCACAGTAAAGCTATTTTTTATATGAGTGCCGAAGTGGTGGAATTGGTAGACGCGCACGCTTGAGGGGCGTGTGGGCTAGCCCGTGCCGGTTCGACTCCGGCCTTCGGCACCATTGGAAATTAAGCACTGTGATCTTAACCGGTTACAGTGCTTTTTTTATTTGCGTTGACCGGTTTGCTTGACCAAGTTGACCGTCAATAATATTCATGACGCTCCTATCTCTATCAGGAACCAGATGACCATAAACATCGGAAATCATCTGAATATTGGCATGACCGAGCATCTTAGAAACATAGAACAGATCCGCACCGCCTGACAATAGATAAGATGCGAACGTATGACGGGTTGAATGAATTTTCCTGTACTCCACTCCGGCAGTAGCAAGGCATCTCTTCCAAACCCCCCTCACAGTGTTCTGTGATATCCTGTTGCCCGACTTATCCTTGAACA
>DEIL01000138.1 GCA_002352445.1 Desulfobulbaceae bacterium UBA2775 | reverse complement strand
ACAAGAAAGTGTCTCATCATGTTTCTCAAAATAATGCGCTCTGGCTAGACCCATTCGATTGTTTCGATTTGAATCTTGGTTCATGGGTGCCTCGTCTGCTCTAGGTTTATCATTTCTTAAAATGAGCCCGTTGTATTGCAAACGATGTATGTTTCATGACCGTCACTTAAGGTTGAAGTTCTGCCGCTTGGGTGTTCTGACTGGAGCGACCTTTAGCCGGCTGACCCGGGCTCGAACGTTGCGTCCCTGCCATGGCACTATACCAAGTGTGTTGCACCATCTTGCCGAGAATATTCGCCGTTCACCTTCGACCTTAAAACGGAACCTGAGACAATTCCCGGAGCGTCTGACCGGTCCACCGGAGAATACCCCCGGGAGCTGAAAGATAACCCGGCAGTCATTCGTCAGGCGCGCCGTCGCTGCTTCGGTTGTTCCCCTGAAGTTGCCAGACACCTTGTATGTGCCAGGAACGGCCCAGTCGAAAACGCATTTACGCGCTGCATGGCCGCTATCAGGAGCAGCGCCAGCAAACAGTATTGTAGCTAACACTGTGAATCCGAGTTTCTGGATTTTCGGCTCTCTTACGGCCACATTGCTTATTGGCGCCTCCAATGGAGCCGACTGCTGTTTCTATCAACGGGGTTTTTGGAACCGATTGTAGCTTAGGTTGTCACCTGTCTGTCTGGTTGGTTTCCCCGGCACCACGTGCTTGCGTCATCATCGCCGTCCACATTTGCATTGTCTTCTCCATCAGCTTCGGCATTTCAGCCATACAGGCTTCACTTGTGGAACGGACAAAGTCGGTTTGAACAGATACTGCCTTATCTGGGTTTGCGCATTGCGGCAGGTTTTGAAGCCACTCTGCGTTGGCTTGCAGTCTTTCTTTGGTGAAGCGCATGAGTTCCTGACTCAGAGCCTGGCTGTTTTCAAGAAATGCCTGTTGATTTTGCAAACAATTGGCAAACATAGGACCGATCAACATGCTTTTATCAAACTGTGGAAATTTGAAACCACCGTTTGCGTCGCTATCACTCGATTTCGTCAACTTACTTACCTTTCAAATCTCAGGTCTGTGTAGGCCTACTATTTGCCTCCGTCTTGTGCATCAACCTCCTCTCATTTCGCATGCCATGCATTGATAAATGTCAAGCCAGAAGGTGACACGGACGCACACCAGACTTAATTTACCTATCAACCGATATCTTCTGACGGGCTGCCGCATGTCAGCCATAAAGTAGTCATGTGGAAAACCATTGGGAGCCTCTCTAAGAAGATACGGTCTCGAGATTGAATTCGAGGATGTGCTTTCCAGAGTTCGGGTGTCGAACAGGTAGAATTGAGCATGGCCGGGTTACCTTTGAAGAAGAAGTCATTCGCCAATATCGGTAATTCAGAGCTGGATTATGGTGTTACATTGTAGGCGCATGCACACTGATTATTATCACTGCAACATTTGTCTACAAATTGATCCTGCTTCTCATATTGTTGAACCTGTTTGTAACGATCTGGTAGGCCATTTGTTTTCCCGTTTGCAGACTCAAGAAAGTTCAACGTCAAGATCACATCGCCCTGGATTGTCACTACCTTGCCTACTTAAACGCACTGGTAAAGCTCAACCGCGCATATTGCTCTTTTGCCAACGGCCTCATCGTTCACCCCTCATAGGGGATGATGAGCCAAAATTACTCCTTTATGCAATCCTGCTAATCTGTCCCATAAGCGCTGACGTCAGACATCTTGGTCATTATGTGCCATCTGGCTCTCCTTTTCAAAGTAGCGGGGTTAGAGGTAGTCGCCAAACTGGGCTAATCCTTTCTAATTGTTTCAGCATTCCGATCCGAATACTTCTCTGCATCCCCATATTCAGAAAATTCCCAATAACGGCGATGTTGTCCTTTGGTGCGGCGCGCGTGCTTTATTGGACACCAATGCTCTTCCGTGCGTCCAGCTATCTCGCGAGCATAAGCGAGAAGACCGTTAGCATAGCCACAATAGATGCAATTCAGTTTCTCAATCGTGTTGAGATAGGCCAGATGGTGACGATCAAGGGCTATGAAATCTGCTCTTTTTACTTTTTTTATGCCATAAACCGGAAAACAGGCGAACTGGTAAATCGTGACGAAGAGGTCGAGAATTACAAGCGGGAAGATTAGTGCATAAATCACGGGTGAAAATAAGACAGATAAAAATCCGGATGCAATCAGGTAACGAAAAATCCCCGCTTTGAATTGTCGGTGGCGATGTCTTGCTTCTGCTTCGAATTGAACTCGCTTTTTTTCTATAGTGTAATTGAATTTATTCCGACCTTCATCAATTGCCTGCCCCAGTTGATCTTCCAATTTTCCAATTTGTTCAACAAGCCTGTCAATCTCCATGTTTCTTCTCCCGTGGAGTCTATCGTTCGCAGTTTACGCTGCTCTGTAAGTTTTTCTTTATGGTTATAAGATCATTGATGAGGCGTTGTTGTGCGCTGATGTTTAATCCACTCAATGCGGTTTCATAAAGTTCAGCTGTGATATCTTGTATAATCGAAATC
>DEIL01000294.1 GCA_002352445.1 Desulfobulbaceae bacterium UBA2775 | reverse complement strand
TAAAATACAAATTTTAAGGGTAAAAGGTAGCGTTAGTTCTTAAATGATTCCAGAGGGTGCAAGTCCCTTGCGGGCGGGGGTACCGCCTCGAACCGTTAGTAAGTCGCAAGGTGGTTTATCGTGAGGTATGCACTGAAGGAAGCGAGACTACAAAATCCGGTACTGACGAACAGAAAGTGGATAAGAGGCTGTAAAATGAGGACAAGCAAGCACATCATTGTAACGTCCAAAATGGTTATATCGTTTTGCAGTAGATCCAACAGGGATTGGATGAAGGAATCGGCTCTTACCTGGGGAGGTCTCCCTGACCACGAGTTGGACAAGGAGAAGTCAGCAGAGGCCATATTAGGATCTGGATACGAGCTGTCAATAAAGGGCAGAGGACTCACGACGAACTGAAGGGCTGAACGTTAAGTTGTTCCAAATGCCGTAAGGAAGTAAACGCACTGCGGGTCTAGCCTTACGATAAGCGGAACAGGGAAAGGAAGCTATAATGATTGAACAAATTCTTACTCGTAAGAACCTGTTACAGGCCATGCGTAAAGTCCAGAAGAACCACGGTTCGGCAGGAGTGGACCACATGCCGGTAACCAAGCTGACGGAACTATTGTCGATAGACAAAGAAGATCTAACAGCAAAGGTTCGTTCAGGGACGTATTTGCCACAACCCATTTTAGCAGTAGAAATCCCGAAAGGGAACAAAGGGGGAACCCGCCTATTGGGTATCCCTACGGTAACTGATCGTCTGCTCCAGCAGGCGGTATTACAAGTGATCATGGCAAGGTTCGAATTCGATTTTTCGGACTCCAGTTATGGATTCCGGCCAAATAAGAGCCTCCATCAAGCAGTACAGAAAGCAAAGGGCTACATCAACGACGGATTTCAAGATATTGTCGACATAGATTTGAAAACCTTTTTCGATGAAGTAGACCATTGCCATCTGTTACAACTGCTTTACCGTAAAGTCAAATGCCAGCAAACCTTACGCTTAATCCGTAAATGGTTACGGTCTCCGATACAAGTAAATGGGAGACTGGTCAAGCGCAGAAAAGGCATTCCGCAAGGAAGTCCACTTAGTCCGTTTTTGGCTAATGTCATGCTACATGAATTGGACAGAGAATTGGAAAGGCAAGGTTGTCGATTCGTTAGGTACGCCGATGATTTTAGTATTTACACTAAAAGCAAAGCGCACGCCCGGAAGGTTTATGACGCAGTGTATATGTTTCTAAAGAACAAGCTGAAACTAAACATCAACCGGGAAAAGAGCGGAATACGAAGACCTGGCAATTTCAAAACTCTCGGATTTGGGTTTGTACCCACCTTCGTAAAAGGTGAGCAAGGCAAATATCAATTGGTAGTATCGGAAAAGAGCTGGGCAAAGTTAAAGCAAAAGCTCAAAGCCATTACCAGAAAAACCACACCAATGAGTTTCGATGAGCGCATCAGGAAACTCAATGAAGTCCAACGAGGATGGGTGAATAATTACCGCATGGCAAATATTCAGAACAAACTCGGCAAATTGGACAGTTGGTTGCGAAACAGACTTCGTTATTGCATTTGGCATCATTGGAAGAAATCCGAACGGAAAAGGAAAAATCTGATCCGGTTGGGGGTCGAACAAGGAAAAGCTTATGCATGGAGTCGATCACGTATGGGAGGCTGGGCTATTGCCCAAAGCCCCATTCTGGGTACTACTATTACATTGGACAGACTGAAGAAACGCGGTTATGTTCCTATGCTGGAAATTTACAAATCGATTTCTCCACAACTTAACGAACCGCTGCTTACGAGACCCGTACGGGCAGTGGTGTGAGAGGCGCACTGGCGGTCATCTGACCGTCAGCCGTCTACTCGATTAGGGCCTGTTTACAATTTCTTGAGATTTGATTCAATATCCATCCTTTGATGCAGAATCCTTATTACCTGCACAATACCTTGCTGTCTTTTAAAGAAAATCATATGAGACTTCACATAGGTAACTAGATAATCCTCTTTAACATGACTCATGTCTTTTCCTGCAGTTTCATTCTCGGCGATATATTCTATTTCGCTGATAATAAGACCGTGATATCTATCTGCTTGGTCTTTTGACCACCTTTTGAAGGTATATTCCCAAATATCTGCTAAATCTTTTGATGCAGCTGCTCTTATACGGTAATTCACTTTTTTCATAAGTGTTTCCTGTGGAGGGATTCCAGATGAGCAATGGGATTAAAATCTTCGACAATTTGAGAATTCTCACCCTCCTCAAGAGCTGATCTAAGCGCTTTAATCTTACTCTCTTCTGCTTCTAGTAGCCTTAAGGCTGTTCTTACAACCTCACTTGCTGAGCTATACCTCCCATTTGCTACTTCATTCTGAATAAAACTTTCAAAGTGATTGCCTAACGATATTGAAGTGTTCTTACCCATGATTCCTGTTTTTTTCAAAGTTACCAAAGTTTGGTAACACTTCAAAAGAGAATTCTCAAATTGGATTGTTTCTTGAGTGGAATAATAAATTGGCCCTAACGGTCCGGGTAAACGTACT
>DEIL01000164.1:5651-6307 GCA_002352445.1 Desulfobulbaceae bacterium UBA2775 | reverse complement strand
CTTGGTTTAGAATAGGCAATGACAGTGCGACCCTCAGGGTCTGGCGGTGCAACGCAATAGTCAAGATTCTCGAAATTACCGCCGAGTATGGTCATAGAAGCAGCACGCACATTGAATTCTGTCAAGGGATTAACAATTGCGTCAAATAATGTTTCTCCTGGCTTGAGGAATAACCAGATATGTCGTCCATAGGAAGATGACTCTGTTTTGATTCGAACAGGGTTGAACGGCCCCGGTTGACGGAGAAAACGTGGTTGTTTTCGCTTCATAATACTGTCTGGTGTCATCAACAGTCTCCTTTCCTATTACACCGGTGTTTCAGAAGTTTATCTAAAAGATAGAAAGGTCCTAACTCACAACTAGTTTATACTTAAACCCGGTGGCCAGTGAATAGCTATGCCATCCGTAGCCAAAGCGGCCTCTGGCATTGCCTCACCTATTGTGGGGTGGGCATGAATTGTCGATATTAATTCATCAAGAGTTGCTTCCAAGCGCATTGCGAGAGCCGCTTCAGCAATAAGGTCGGTGGCATGCGGCCCCCAGATATGGACACCAAGAATCTCTTTATATTTATCTCCTGAGATAATCTTTATGGCGCCTTTTCCTTCGCTTTCGATAAGTGCCTTACCATTACCAGAAAGGGAGAATACACCAAC
>DEIL01000164.1:0-5576 GCA_002352445.1 Desulfobulbaceae bacterium UBA2775 | reverse complement strand
GGATCGTGACCAAAGGCATGTTCCACAGCTGCAACTCCCTGTGCAGAAGCAACATGTGCTAGCATCATTTGACCATTACAATCACCAACGGCATAGATGTCAGGGATATTCGTCATAAAATTACTATCGACCTTAATTTTACCGCGTTCCATATTAATCCCAACATTTTCCAGTCCAATCCCACTCGTCCGAGGAGTACGCCCTACAGCGATCAAAACCTTTTGCGTGTCTAGTTGTTTTTTCTCTCCCTCATGATCGACCAGCACCTGTAAGTATTGATCTCTCTTACAGACCTCTTGAAGACGGGCAGATGTCAGAATGTCAATTCCTTTCTGTCTTAGATCGTTGCAAACCAGATTGACAATTTCGCTGTCAGTGCTGGGTAATAGCTGTGGTAACATTTCAACAATTGTTACTTTTGCCCCGAAAGAATTATACATGGTAGCAAATTCCACACCAATGGCTCCCCCACCGATAACCACCATTGATTCTGGTATACTTTCCAGAAAAAGAGCAGCTGAGCTATCGATCACATTGTCAAGCTCATGTCCTGGAAATTGCAACTTAGCAGGCTCTGAACCAACTGCCAGGATAATTTTGTCACTTTCGATAATCTTTCCATCAACTTCGATTCGACGAGGGTCTATCAGTCGCGCTCGACCATTGTAAACAGTGACATTATTGGCCTTCAACAGTCCTCCAACTCCACTGACTAACCTCTTTACAATCGATTGTTGATAGTGCAATGCGCTTGGCCAATCAAGGCTGATGTTACCAACATTGATCCCCATAGAGTTACTTTTATTAAGCCCCTCATAAGTCCCTGCTACATGCAACAAGGCTTTTGTGGGAATACAGCCAACATTGAGGCAGGTTCCCCCCAGAGAGTCCATCTCTATCAGGTTTACTTGGGCTCCTAATTGTGCCGCCCGAATGGCTGCCACATACCCTCCAGGCCCACCACCAATAACTGTTACTTTAAAGGACATATCTTTTCCCTTATACCAAACCAAAAGTCTTATGCTTTAATTTCAATGTTACAGCAACAACAATGGCTGTTCCATCAACTGTCGCAACCTGGCCAGGAACTGCGCGCCAACAGCACCATCGATCAAGCGATGATCAAACGAAAGACACAAGTTCATTAATGGCCTGATTTCTACAACATCATTAATAACCACTGGACGTTTAACAATTCGGCAAACACCCAAAATAGAGCTCTCTGGATAATTTATAATAGGGGTGAAATGATCGACGCCAAACATACCCAAATTGGTGACTGTGAAACTTCCACCAGAGATTTCATCTCGTCCCAGGATCCCGTCATGTGCCCGTTTTGCTAATGAAATAATCTCTTTACGTATAGAGATTATCGTTTTGTGGTTGATATTTTTTATAACAGGAACAATTAAGCCGTTCTCTAAGGCAACAGCTATGCCTATATTTATTTGTTGATGGGTAATAATTTTTGATTCTACCAAACTGGAATTAAGTATTGGAAATTCATCTAAGGCTTGCGCAGCACATTTCAAGACAATATCAGTGTAGGAAATTTTGATCCCAGACGCACTTGTCAATTTTTCTTTTAAATCCCCAGCAGCAGTCATATCAATTTCTGCTGTCATATTAACGTGTGGAGCAGTTTGCCAGCTTATACTCATTCGTTCTGCAATAACTTTACGCATACCGGACAGAAGCGTCGAAGTTATAGGACCTTGGGTCTCCTGAGGCACCTGAGCTAGCACATCATCTTTCGTGATACGAGATTTTTTGTCGATTGAGGCAAGATCAACTTGGTACTCTTCAGCTATCTTTTCAGCCAGTGGAGTTGCTTTCACCTTAGTCCGCTCCAGATGACTCATGATATCTCTCTCGACTATACGTCCACTAGGCCCAGTGCCTTCAATTTCTGCTAAATTAATACCCTGTTCGGTTGCAATTCTTTTGGCAATTGGAGAAACAAATATTCTTTCTTCTGCTGCAACAGCCGCTATTTGCGTTGGTTTATCTTTAGCTGGCTCAGAAGAGGCGACTTCTTCCACACTTGTTGGCTGCGGCGGGTTAATTGAATCAATTTTCTCGCCTTTTTTACCGATAATGGCAATTGGATTTCTAACGGGCGCGACATCACCTTCATGGACCAAAATAGCAAGGAGCGTCCCTTTAAGTGTTGATTCAACCTGATAGTTAATTTTGTCTGTTTCTACCTCTACCAAAACATCCCCCGGAACAACGGGATCTCCAACTGACTTTATCCATTGGACTATTATACCCTCGGTCATTGTTAGACCGAGCTGTGGCATCATGAATTCTGCGGCCATAACTAATCTCCATTTTTGTGGTTCTTCAACCTACTTGATAACTTCTTTCACCCCTTCGATGATGTCTTTCACCCCAGGAAAAAAACAGTCCTCAAGTGGTGGACTGAAAGGAGGCACAACATTTTTAGCTGCCACACGTTTGACTGGAGCATCAAGATAATCGAAAACGCCTTCCATAATTTGCGCCGATATTTCACTGGCAAATCCGTTTCGTTTTACTGCCTCCGAAACAACAACAACTCGATGAGTTTTTTTAACAGAAGTTTCAATAGCTTCCCAATCGAGCGGGACAAGAGTTCTCAGGTCAAGAACTTCAGCATCAATCCCCTCTTTTTCAAGCTCACGAGCAGCCTCCAAAGCAAATAAAACTTCTCTGGAATATGTAATGATAGTGACATCTTTCCCGGGTCGCTTGAGGTCAGCCTTACCCATCGGAATTGTATATTCCTCTTCAGGAACCTCACCTTTCTGGGCATAAAGAATTTTGTGCTCTATGAAAATGACTGGATCATCATCACGGATTGCAGTTTTAAGCATTCCTTTTGCGTCATACGGAGTTCCTGGCGCCATAACTTTCAGACCTGGAATATGCGTGAATAGCGATTCAAGGCTCTGCGAATGTTGACCCGCATTTCTTCGGCCGGCTCCACCAGGAGCACGAATAACCATGGGCACATTGATCTGACCACCCGTCATATAACGCATTTTTGCCGCTTGGTTTGCAATGGGGTCCATACATACTGTTGCAAAATCGACATACATAAGTTCAACAACTGGGCGCAAACCACGGATGGCAGCTCCCACTGCCATCCCGGTGAAGCCTGATTCCGAAATTGGTGTATCAATCACTCGTTGAGCACCAAACTCTGTCATAAAACCCTTAGTAAGACCAAAGACACTCCCCATCAACCCCATGTCCTCACCTAAAATAAATACTGACTCGTCTCTTATCATCTCTTCATGCAAGGCTTCACTTAATGCCTTGCTGTAGCTGATGGATCTCATCGGATGACACTCCTTTCATTATCTACAGCATATACTTCAGTTGTTAGATCCTGAACTTCTGGATAGGGAGAATTCTTTGCAAATTCTACCGCCTCCTCAATTTCCTTAGAGGCCAGAGCATCAATTGAATCCAATTCACTTTTTTTGGCAAGACGAGCTTTTAATATTTCAGTACGAATCCGTGGTAGCGGATCCCGTTTATTCCACTCCTCAATTTCCTCCGGCGTTTTATACATCTGAGGATCTCCCTCATAATGACCTCGCTGTCGAAAGGTTTTCGCTTCAATCAAAGTTGGACCGTCACCCTTACGAGCTCTTTCTGCTGCCTCTTTGACGACCTCATAGACAGCAAAAACATCATTTCCATCGACAACTTTTCCTGGAATATTGTAGGCACAGGCTCGGTCTGCAATATTTTCGACGTTGCAAACACGGTCAATACACACTGACACCCCATATTGATTATTCTCACAAAGAAATATACATGGAAGGTTCCATGCCGATGCCATGTTGATAGCTTCGTGAAAAGTTCCCTGATTTGATGCAGCATCACCAAAGAATACCAGAGTCACCTCGTCGGTTTTCTGGATTTTTGAAGCCAATGCTGAGCCTGCAGCAATTGGGATCCCAGCACCCACAATTCCATTGGCACCCAACATCCCGACCCCAATATCGACAATGTGCATGGAACCACCTTTTCCTTTGCAGTACCCAGTCACTCTGCCAAATAACTCCGCCATCATAAGATCAGCCTTGCCCCCCTTAGCCAAGCATTGCCCATGACCACGATGTGTCGCTGTAATAAAATCGGTTTTTTGAAGTGCCATACAAGCTCCCACTGCCGAAGCTTCTTGACCTACACAGGTATGTATATTACCTGCCATTTCACCCTGCATAAACAGTTCTGCCGCCTTCAGTTCAAACTGTCTAATTTTGGACATTTTTTGATAGCACTCAAGTGCCATTTCTTTACCATATTGTTTGATTCCCATATCGATTCTCCTGGCTTTTAGCAAGCCCATCATATCTGATTTATCTTCTGAGATAATGGCATCTATTTATCAACAGTCACTTTAAAGAATTAAGTTGCTCAAGTTCTATCTTTAATCAAACTACCAACCACTGAAGAAGCACCATCAGATTTAGATTGAAAAATTTACGTCCCCTCAAGCCACAAAAATCAACAGCAACTTATAGTTTTGAATTTATGGACTGAACCAACATGCAAGTGAAGTTTCCTACCCACCACCCATTGTAACCCTGGGTAGCCAGAGGATAATGTCTGGAAAGATGATGCAGAGACCTACAGCCAAGGCTTGCATTCCAACAAAAGGCATCACTCCACGATAAATATCCATCGTCGAGACTTCTGCTGGGGCAACACCCTTGACAAAGAAAATACTATAGGCAAAAGGAGGCGTCAGCAGGGACATCTGAAGGTTGAGGCATACCAATATTGCAAACCACAAGGGGTCGAATCCCAGCTCCTTTACAACCGGAAGAAAAATCGGGATAACGATATATAGCAACCCTTGCCACGAGATGAAAAACCCACCAAGAAAAAGGATAAACATCATGAGCGCCAGCACAAACCACTTGCCAAAGGGCAAAGCCATAAGTGCCCCCTTAATTAGAGTGCCACCACCCAAGAATAAAAACACTGAGTTATAGATACCGGAAAAAATAATAATAAACATAACCATCGATGTTACGATCAGAGTTCCCTCTGCAGCTGCCTTCAAATTCTTAAAGTTCAACTCCCCGTTAATAGCAGTGAGAATCATAGCAGCAAAGGCACCTATGCCTGCACCCTCGGTAGGAGTCGTCACGCCAGCGATGATCAAACCAAGAACTGAAGCAACTAAAAACAACGCAGGAAGCATATTCCATGCAGCACGCCTAAACCTCCCAGGCCCGAGAGCAGTCATCTCCTCAGCCGATATAGCTGGTGCAGACTTTTTAGAAAATATACACAGCACGACGATGTAGCCAATATATAGAGCAGACAAAAGCAAACCGGGGAAAAGAGCTGCAGCAAAAAGTTTTGCAACCGACAGATTGGCCATAGGACCATACATAATCAGCATGACACTCGGGGGGATCAGGATTCCCAAACTTCCACCAGCACAAACAACCCCGGTCGAAAGACCCTTATTATATTTACGCTTCAGCATAGGAGGTACGGCCAGCAAAGTCATGGTCGCTACCGTGGCGGCAATCACTCCTGTGCAAGAGGCAAAGACCGCACAA
>DEIL01000035.1 GCA_002352445.1 Desulfobulbaceae bacterium UBA2775 | reverse complement strand
TACCGGCAATGTGCATGGGCGGGGAAGGTGTAGTCAGCGTTCTCAGCAACTTGCTGCCGCAAGAGATGGTTGAGATGTACAGGAATTGGCAGGAGGGCGATACGGCGAAAGCCATAGACAGCAATGCACATATTTTCCCAATGATGCAGGCAATGTTTATGGAGGCGAACCCGGTTCCTGTAAAAACTGCAATGGCAATGAAAGGGATCATTAAAAGTTCAGAGGTAAGATTGCCCCTTTGCAGCATGTCCGATGAAAATGAAAAAGAGCTGACCAGGATAATGCAAGAGGCAGGTATTCTATAAATAATCAAAGTATTATTGGTCTGATAGTTAAACGTACTCACGGGGAGAACCCATACATTGGCTCTAAAAAATGCAGATGTCGTTATCGCTGGTGGTGGTGTTATCGGTTCTGCTATTGCCTATTTTCTAGCTCTCAATGGGGTTGAAGTTGTCCTCCTGGAAAAAGAAGGGATAGGCTCAGGAAGTTCGGGAGCATGTGACGGCGCAGTACTCATGCAAAGTAAAAAACCAGGTATTCATTTAAAAATGGCAATGGAAAGCCACAAACTTCTTGAAGAACTGCAAGACCAGTTACCGGTACCCTTTGAATTAGAGAAAAATGGTGGGCTGATTGTCATTGAAACCGAAGAAGAACGTAAATTGATGAAACAGCATGTCAAGACCCAGCGTGAAGCAGGACTGGATGTGGAACTGATAGATGGACAGCAGCTTCGAACATTATCGTCACACTTATCTCCACATCTGCTGGGTGCGACCTATCTATCATCTGAAAGCAAAATCAACCCGATGTCCCTGACTCTTGGTTTTATCAGAGGGGCAATGCAACTGGGTGCGGACATTATCACAGGCACCAGGGTACTGAATATAAAAACAAACGGGAACCAGATAGTGTCAGTCCAGACGGATAACGGAGAAATTGAAACTCATACGGTCGTTAATGCGGCGGGTGCTAATGCCGCGGAGATAGGGAATATGTTGGATATCGATATTCCGATCAGGCCTAAACGTGGGCAATTACTGGTCACTGAAGCCCGACCGGGATTACTGAAGCCATGTCTATTAACAGCCAGTTATATTGCCGCAAAGCATAATTCACCGTCGAAAAATAAAAACAGTGGAGGGTTGTCCATAGACCAGACCCATAATGGCAATCTGCTGCTCGGATCAACGCGCGAATTAGTCGGATATGATAAACGGAATACTGCTGACGGATTGAAACAGATCGCATCCCGGGCTGTACGTATTTTACCAGATTTGAAAGAGATGATGCTGATTCGGGCATTTGCGGGTCTAAGACCCTGTACACCCGATGGCCTGCCAATTTTAGGAAAAGTTGAAAAAATAAAAGGTTTCATCATGGCAGCTGGACATGAAGGAGACGGGATCGCATTATCTGCCATAACCGGGAAACTTATCAGTGAATTGATCATAAATGGAGAACCGACCGTTTCCCTTGAGAACTTCAACCTGAATCGCTTTTCCACTGATCTGATATGAACAGTCCGGATGGTGTGTCAATGGATAATTTAAGAGTGGGAAAAAAGCAGGATGACCGGGCCTGTAAATCAGTCGAGTTGGGAAAAGAAATCATCTTTTACGTTAATGGCAAGCCTACACAAGCGTACCAGGGCGAAACAATTCATGCGGCGCTGATTTGTGCCGGATATCGACAATTTCGCAAAAGCAAAACAAATCAACCACGAGGTGTCTTTTGCGGAATGGGTGTCTGTTATGAGTGCCTGGTTTCAATTGACAGTGGCCCCCGGAGACAGGCCTGTGTAACACTGGTTGAAGAAGGTATGGAGGTCCAGATCGATGCCGGCTGAAAAATATGATGTTGCTATCATCGGTGGTGGTCCTGCCGGTATGAGTGCTGCATCAATCCTGGCCGAACATTCTGTCAAAACTCTCCTGATTGATGAGAATGGACGGCTCGGTGGTCAACTTTGGCGAGGCTCTGCAAAACCTGCAGGGGTATCCAGGTTTATTAATCCGTTGAATAACAAAATTAATCTTGCGGCAACAACAGGTTACCGCAACGGCAGCCTTCTTGTTCATTCACCCGCATGCGTGCTCGGCGTTTTCCCTGAGAACAACATCCTGCTTTCTTCAAAGGAAGAGGGGATAAAAGAAGTCAAGGCACAAAACATCATATTCGCGACCGGGGCCAGGGAAAAAGTGCGACCGTTCGAAGGTTGGACATTGCCGGAAGTTATGACAGTGGGTGCGGCACAGATATTACTAAAAAACCACCAGGTTTTGGCAGCTTCAGAAATATTGCTTAATGGTACGGGACCATTGATATATTTGTTGGCCGGTAATATTTTAAAACAGAATGGCAGGATTTCAGCCCTTCTTGATCGCTCAACTTTCACGAATTTACTGGCAGCAACCCGGGTGATAGGCGGTCAACTACCAAAACTCGGACAAGGATGCTCTTCACTTGGTTACCTGCTGAAAAACAGGGTTCTTCCAAAATATCGCAGGCAAATAATCAAAGCAGAAAACAAGGGTGATCTTATAGAAGCCACTACAGTAGAAATTTCATCCGATGGCACTATCGTAAGTGGCAGCAGCCGGCAATATAAAACGCAAATAATTGCCGTCACCAATGGTTTTGTCGGCAATATCGAACTACCGCAGGTTGCCGGCTGCGAGCTGGAATATTCATCAGCTAAAGGCGGATGGTTTGTCACTGTTGATTCGTCAATGGAGACTTCTGTAAACACTATTTTTGCAGCAGGGGAAATAACCGGCATTGCAGGTGGCGACAAGGCAGTGATAGAAGGGCGATTAGCAGCGCTGTCAATTTTGCACCAATCAGAAAGAATGAGCAAAAGTGACTTTGAAAACAAGCAAAAACCATTGTTGGTCAAGCGTAAACAGTACCAGCGCTTCGGCACATATTTGAACCATCAATGGGCGATACCATCTAAAGAGTGGGACACTATTGACGACGATACGATCATCTGCCGCTGCGAGGATATCACCATTGGCAAGCTTCGCAGCTGGATAAAGACCGGCTTTACATCCTCAAGTGTTTTGAAAAGAGCCACTCGCTGCAGCATGGGGAACTGCCAGGGACGTACCTGCGGTCCATTGATTTACGACATTTTAGCCGCCTATGCGCCTGCCACCAATAAAAGACCTTTTTCTGCTCGAATGCCTGTAAAACCTATACTTCTGGGTGACCTGGCACAAGTTGAGGTGATACAGTGAAACATTATATTGATTCAGAGTGGGTCGATAAAGATGATAAAATAGGTGTTTACGACCCTTACGATAACTCTCTCATTGATTATATTCCAAAGGCTGACATATACGATGTGCAGAAAGCTCTGGACGCTGCGGAGAAGGGCTATCATATCGCAAGAAAAATGCCGGTACATGAAAGGGCACAATTATTATATTCAACCGCTGACATAATAAAGAGAAAAGCGGAAGAATTTGCCCGGTTGCTGGCAAGAGAGAGTTCAAAGACCATCCGGGAGGCCCGAAAAGAGGTCGGCCGGTGTGTCAACACCCTTACAGTATCTGGAGAAGAGGCCAAAAGAATCCATGGGGAAACCATCTCTTTTGATTCATATCCTGGAGGGGAAAATAGAAAGGGGTACTACTATCATAATCCCATCGGTATTATATTGGCCATAACACCTTTCAATGACCCGTTGAACCTGGTGGCGCACAAACTCGGCCCCGCTTTTGCCGGCGGCAACAGTGTTATTCTAAAACCCTCCACGGTCACCCCTCTTTCAGCAATCAAATTGGCTGAAGCATTCCTTGAGGCTGGATTGCCACCTGGGGTCCTGCAGATTTTAACAGGAAACAGCAATGAGATTGGCATGCCCCTGATCAGGGATGAACGTATCAAGATGATATCTTTTACCGGCGGGATCAATGCAGGGAACAAAATTGTCTCCATCAGCGGCATTAAAAAACTGGGAATGGAGCTGGGGTCGAACTCTCCCGTAATCGTCTGGCGTGACTGCGATATCGATTGGGCTGTGGAATCATGTGTATCTGGCTCTTTCTGGGCTGCCGGCCAAAATTGTCTTGGAGTACAGCGCATATATATCCACAACGAAATATATGAGGAATTCAAAAGTAAATTTCTCAAAAAGACCCGCCAGTTAAAAGTTGGAAACAAACTCAGCGAAGAGACGGACATGGGACCGATGATCACCTCCACAGAAGCAATCAGAGTAGAAAAACTGATCAATGATGCAGTCAGTTCGGGTGCCAAGGTTCTGTGTGGAGGCCAAAGAAATGGCGCCTTTTATGATCCCACCGTATTAGAAAATGTGCCAAAAACATGCCAGGCATACCGTGAAGAAATATTTGGCCCGGTTGTACATCTTTTCCCGATAGATGACTTTGATAACGCCATAGAGGAAGCGAACAGCCTGGAATTTGGACTCCATGCCGCCGTATTTACCAAAGATATCAACCTTGCGTTCAAAGCTGCGTATGAAATAGAATGCGGGGGAGTGATGATCAATGACTCAACAGATTATCGTCTTGATTCCATGCCGTTTGGCGGTGTTAAAAATTCAGGCCTTGGGCGGGAGGGCATAAAATTTGCTCTTCAGGAAATGACAGAACCGAAAGTCATTTGTTTTCATCATAATTAATGCCTTACTCCAGAACTTCTGTTATAAAAAACAAGAAATCGAGGAAGGTTGTTTTAAAATTCCGATTTATTCGGGTTAAAAAAAGTTCGGCCTAAGACTTTTCAGGCCATAAACCCACTTTGATTTCCTGGTTGACTATCTGATTGTTCCTGATCTTTTCAAGCAACTGGTGATGCATCTCGGCGATGGTCTGCAAATGTCCAGGGTCAACAAATTCAGGGGCAATGGCAGCCATCGGCGCCAGGACAAACAATCTTTCATCCCGGCGGGGATGGGGAAGAGTCAATCTCAGATCTTCCAAAACTGCAGAACCAAAGTATAACAGGTCAAGATCAATATTGCGATCCTGATAGCCGTTGTTGTCACCATCCCTTACCCTGCCCAAAATGGCTTCTGTCTCAAGAAGAATATCAAGAAGGGCATGGGGGGGGTGGCGGGTGGAAAGGCATCCTGCCGCATTGGTAAACCAGTGTTGACTGGTCATATCAATCGGAGCCGTAATAAAGGGAGGAGATAAAGCCGTAAGGGTGATGCCTTCATGTTCTCCAAGCAGAGTCCATGCCTTTAACAAAGTATGCGCACTGTCCCCCAGGTTTGAGCCCAGAGCCACAAAGACATCTCCCGTATCCACAGTCAAATTCTCATCCATGCAAATTATTAATTCTTTTTCAGATCAGCCCCAGCTTCCTCATGGCATCCTTCAATTGTGCCAGGGTACCATCATCAATGGGAGCAATGGGAAGCCTCGGCAGGCCACTCTTAATTTTACCCATAAGTTCCACTCCCATCTTCGCAGGTGCCGGACTGGGAGCAGCGAACATCAGTTTCATCAGGGGATACATTTTATAGTGAAGTTCATTGGCCTTTTTCAGATCACCGCCAAGAGCCGCTTCCATCAACTCAGCCATACCTTTTGGATAGACATTGCCAACAACTGAGATATTGCCATGGGCCCCGACACAAACACTTGGCATTGCCGAAAAATCATCTCCTGAAAGCACGATAAAGTCATCAGGGCAAAAGCGGAGAACATCAGTCATCTGCTCCAGGCTGCCGGCTGCTTCCTTAATACCGATGATATTATCCAGTGCTGCCAGACGAGCCACGGTTTGAGGCAGCATGTTCACTACCGTTCTGCCGGGAACGTTGTAGAGAAACATCGGGATATCCACCGTCTCTGCAATCTCTTTAAAATGAAGATAGATGCCCTCCTGACAGGGCTTATTGTAATAAGGCACAACAGAGAGGACAGCATCCGCTCCACTCTCCTTTGCGCTTTCACTCAGTTCTATGGCCTCCAGAGTGTTATTAGCTCCTGTTCCGGCAACAACAGGTACACGTCCGTTGACGGTTTTAACGGTAAGGTCTACAACCCTTTTATGTTCATCAAAATCAAGGGTCGCCGATTCCCCTGTCGTACCGACAGGTACGATGCCATGGGTTCCGTTCTCTATCTGAAACTCGATCAGGTCAACAAATCCCTGTTCATCCAGCCGGCCATCGATAAATGGGGTTACCAGTGCAACGAGTGCTCCATGAAATTTTTTCATAACTCCTCCCGATCCATTTTCTTATTACCAATCTGCACGATCCCTCAGAGCAGAGATTCAGCCGTTAATTGCCCTTCATAAATACATCTCGCAGCTCCCTGTAAAAAAACATTTTCCGCCACGGGTCCATCCAGCAAGTCAAATAAAATTGTCAATATACCTCCGCCAGAGGTTACCACCTCTACCGGAGAGTCCATACCCCTCTGCATTGTTGCAAAAAGAGCAGCAGCTACAGCACCGGTCCCACACGCCATGGTTTCATCCTCCACCCCGCGTTCATAAGTGCGGACCTGCAACCTGCCGTCATCAAGTATCCGGACAAAGTTGGCATTGGTTCCCTTAGGTTCAAAAAGTTCATGGAAACGCACCTTGCGGCCCCATTTTTTCACCGGTGTATCTTCTTTCTCAACGAAAATTACCGCATGGGGAACTCCGGTATTGACAAATGCGATTTCGTGCTCTTCACCATCAAGACTCATCGACAGACCCAGTCGGAAGTCAAAAGGCCGGGTCATTTCCAGACGTACAATTTCATCACCTTCCAGAATTTCCGCTTCAACTACACCCGCCGTTGTTTCAAACTTCATTTTGGCACCGGCTATATTATGCCTGAATGCGAACCTGGCGACACACCTGGCACCATTGCCGCACATTTCCGCCACAGAACCGTCACCATTATAAAATTTCCAGCTAAAATCAGCCTCACTCGAATTTTCTACGAGAATCAAACCATCAGCGCCAACGGAAAACATACGCCTGCAGACCTTCCGGGTAAATTCACTCTGCTCTTCCGGGGGAACAGCTGAATTTCTATTATCAATAACAATAAAATCATTGCCTGTTCCATTCATTTTTTCAAAACTGATGGGGAAGGAAATGGTCATAACAGCACTCCTTGGGCTACCGTATTGTCGCCTCTCGGGACTTTTCACTTTCATTGACCGGTTTTGCCTGATCAATAGCTGTTACTGCCCAGTAATATCGCTTACTGTCTTCTGCTTGAGTGTCTACAAATATGGTATATGCCGGGTCAACATTACCAAGGAGTTTATAGGTATCCTTGTCCGCTTCTCGACGGTATACCCTATAGCCCCCAATATCGACGACACTACTCTTATCCCAGAAGATCTTCACTCCTCCACTTGTCCACACTGCAGTCACTCCTGCAGGCGGGGTCGGCGGAGTCATGTCTACAGGAGTTGAAGCAACATCTTCACTGACACCTCCATCGACAAATTCATCTCCATGGGCCAGTTTACTTTGAACGGTATAAAAATATTTCTGTCCGTTGCGTACCTGACGATCCACGAACTGTGTGGACGTCAGAAGTTCACCGATTTTTTCAAAATCTTTCCCACCTGCACTACGAAGAACCTGATACTTAATCGGTTTTTGCACCGGCTGGCCGTCAATCCGTTTAGTCACCGAATTCCAGCTAAGGGTAATCTCACTATCACCGGGTACTGCTGTCACATTTTCAGGGGCTGCTGCAGGTTCAAACCAAAGAAAAGAAACGACATTTGAATCATTACTTGATGCCCACCAGCTGGTTCGGGAACGAACTTTAAAAAAATACTTATGCCCGGATTTGAGCAGGGCGGATTTGTAGGATCCACGTCTTCTCATCTCGCCGTCGACAGGCACACCTCCCGGGATGTCAAGAGGTTCTGCAAAAGGAATCGGACAATTCCCGCAATACTGATCAATGGGTATCTCTGCCCTGAAAAGCTCAAAAGAGTCAATTACCGAAAGTGAAGTTCCTGATATCGTTTTAACAGGATAAGTCCAGTTGAGCCTGACTTCTTTATCATTGACGGTGAAGCTTAAATCTTCAATTGCCCGGGGCACCACATTTTCGGGAGGTACCGGTTCGTTTTTATACCCGCACCCACCCATCAGAAAAAAAACCGCCCCAAAAAGGAATACTCCGGTAATCTTTACCCTGTTTAAACTTATCATTACACAATCCCCAATTTTTTTTCCGCCTCACCAACTGCTTCCTCCACTCTCTGCAGAGAAGTACCACCCGTTGATAACCGGCTGTTCACAGATCCTTCCACGCTGAGCACCTCAAATACGTCACTATCAATTTTCCCGGAAAACAGAGCCAATTCATCTACGCTCAGATCTTCCAACTCACACCCCTTCTCCAGGCAGTAAGCAACTGCCTGACCAACGATACCATGCGCTTCCCTGAAAGGTACATCTTTTAACACCAGATAATCCGCCAGATCCGTCGCGGTAATAAAACCGGTTTTAGTAGCCTCCGCCATACGTCCTGTTTTAAACTTGAGGTTCTCCAACAGCTCAGCCATGATCGCAAGTGAAGAGGATACCGTATCCACCGCATCAAAGACCGGTTCCTTATCCTCCTGCAGGTCCCTGTTATAGGTGAGCGGCAACCCTTTTACCAGAGTAAGCAGACACATAAGACTGCCGACGACCCTGCCGCTTTTACCTCTGATCAACTCCGGAATATCAGGATTTTTCTTCTGGGGCATTATGGAAGACCCGGTGCAAAACTTATCTGATATATCGACAAAAGAAAATTCCTGGCTCGACCAGAGCACCAGTTCTTCGGACAGCCTGGAGAGATGGAGCTGGATCATGGCACAGTTGCTGGTAAATTCTATGGCAAAATCACGATCTCCTGCAGTGTCCATGGAGTTTGTGGTAACCCCGTCAAAATCAAGGGCTGCTGCAACCTGTTCCCTGTCAATCGGCAGGCCGGTACCGGCCAGCGCCGCACATCCGAGTGGAGAGAGATTCATGCGTTTCCGGCAGTCGGTCATACGTGATTTATCCCTGGCAAACATCTCATAGTAGGCCAGCAGATGATGGGCTATCTGCACAGGCTGCGCCCTCTGCAGATGAGTATAACCGGGCATGATATGTCCAAGGTACTCCCTTGCCAGCGTGACAAAAGCTCTATTTACACCATCAATCAACTCGATGATCTGGGAACACTGTTCCCGCAGGTACATCTTGAAATCAAGCGCTACCTGATCATTCCTGCTGCGTGCGCTGTGCAGCTTTGCTCCTGCAGGACCGATACGATCCACCAACTCCTTTTCGATATTCATATGAATATCTTCCAGCTCCGGTTTGAACTCAAAGGAACCCGCTTCAATTTCTCTGCCAATCTCGGTCAGACCGGTCACTATCGCCTCCAGTTCACTGGAGGAGAGTATACCCTGGGTCGCAAGCATCGCAGCATGGGCTTTACTGCCGGCGATATCATATTTGTATAGACGTGAATCATATTGAATGGAAGCTGTAAATGTCTCTACCGAGGCAGCTGTTCCTTCTGCAAAACGACCACCCCACAGCTTTTTCGATCCACCCTCTTTCTTATCAGTCATAGTAGTTTGCGATCCTTCCTTCCTGCCCGGTCTTCTGCAATGCATTGATCTTCAAACGTAAACCATTAAGGCGGATAAACCCTGTTGCATCGGACTGGTCATACACATCGTCTTCTTCAAAGGTGGCAAAACTTTCCTGATAGAGGGACTGATTGGACTTGCGCCCCACCGGAGTGCAATTGCCCTTGTACAATTTCATCCGCACAACTCCATTAACGGTCTTCTGACTTTCGTCCATGGTCTTTTGCAAAAGCTCTCTCTCAGGTGAGAACCAGAAACCGTTATAGACAAGCTCTGCATAACGCAAAATCAGAGAGTCACGGATACGCATCACCTCACGGTCCATGGTGATAGTTTCCAGTGCAATATGAGCTTCACGGAGAAGCGTACCTCCGGGGGTTTCATATATTCCTCTCGATTTCATTCCGACAAACCGGTTCTCAACCAGATCAAGACGCCCGATCCCATTGGCCCCTGCCAGCTCATTTAAACGCAGGAAAAGCGGCAGTGGATCCATTTTTTCCCCATCAAGTCCAACCGGATCGCCACCATAAAATTCAATCTCAAGATATGTCGGTTTATCAGGCGCATTTTCCGGTGAAACCGTCAATTCATACATCGCCTCGTCCGGTTCTGTCCATGGATCCTCAAGCATACCGCCTTCAAAGCTGATATGCAGCAGGTTCTCGTCTGAACTGTACGGTTTTTCTTTAGTGACAGGAACAGGGATGTTGTGCTTTTCAGCAAATTCGACCAGTTTCTTTCTTGAATTGAGATCCCAGGTTCTCCATGGAGCAATAATCTTCAGAGATGGGTCTATGCCGATATACGCCAACTCAAAACGAACCTGATCGTTTCCTTTACCAGTTGCTCCATGGCTTAACGCGTCGGCACCCTCTTCTCTGGCAATACGGACCTGCTCCTTTGCAATAAGCGGTCTTGCCAGTGAGGTTCCCAGTAGATATGAGCCCTCATAAATTGCATTGGCTCGAAAGGCGGGAAAGATATAATCTTCAACGAATTCTTTTTTCAGATTGGAAATGACCACCTTGTCGGCACCCGTCGCCAGACCTTTCTTCCGAATCGCTTCCCAGTCCTCTTTCTGGCCGATGTCTGCTGCATAAGCAATTACCGAGCATTTATACTCTTCTTCCAGCCATTTCAATATTACCGATGTATCAAGACCACCCGAATAGGCAAGCACTATTTTTTTTACACTCATCCTACAACCTCTATATTATTATCTTTATCAAA
>DEIL01000321.1 GCA_002352445.1 Desulfobulbaceae bacterium UBA2775 | reverse complement strand
GGCGATGGGCAGGATACCGACTGTATTCGTTGTGGTCTCTGTGTGATCACCTGTGACAAGGTGATGAAAATCGGCGCTTTGAAAATGGTGGAAGAGGGAATCGAGGCTGGGGTAGACATCTGTCAGGTTTGTGGCGGCTGTGTCTCAGTCTGTCCCGTTGGCTTTCTGGATATAGACAGTGTCAGTAATCGACAGCCCAGACCACTCCTGAATACCTTCAATGAAAACCTGAACAGCAGAAAACCTGTAAATATCCATTATCCGCAGGCAGTTCCCCGTGTACCCACCATTGACGAAGAGAGTTGTGTTAAATTAAACAGTGGTGCCTGCGGAACCTGTCAATCAATCTGTGGCGTGGGTGCCATCCATTACACTCACGTGGAGACCGAAAAAGAGATTAAAATAGGTTCGGTCATCTTTTCACCAGGTATTGAGGTTTTTAATGCAGAGACGAGAGGCGAGTTTGGCTATGGCCTCTATAAAAATGTCGTCACCTCCATCGAGTTTGAACGATTTCTTTCCGCTTCCGGGCCGACCACTGGAACTGTGATCAGGCCGGGGGATGGGACCCATCCGAAAAAAATTGCCTGGATTCAGTGTGTAGGGTCTAGAGATCACTCATGTGACAGAGACTATTGCTCTTCTGTCTGCTGTATGTATGCGGCAAAAGAGGCATTTATTGCCCGGGAGCATGATTCATCCATTGAGCCAACCATATTCTATATAGATATGCGCTCATTCGGCAAAAATTTTGATGACTATATTACCCGCGTACAGGACAGCAATGTTCGTTTTGTACGGGCCATGGTCAGCAGAGTCTTTGAAGACCCCCAAACCGGTGATCTGGAGTTGAGATACGTTGATGAATCAGGGCAGAGACAATCCGAGATATTTGATATGGTTGTACTCTCTGTCGGGCTGCAGGTCTCTGAATCAACAAAAAAACTTGCTGAACAACTGGAGATCGAAGTAGACCGATACGGTTTTGCGGTAACGGATCACTTTAGTCCGCTGGCCACTTCTCGACCGGGAGTATTTGTCGGCGGGGCTATAAACGGTCCTAAGGATATTCCTGAAACGGTGGTTGAGGCCTCTGCTGCAGCTGAGGCTGCATCTGCCGGTCTGGCCGAAGCCAGAGACAGTCTGGTAACTGCTGAAAAGCTCCCTGATGAAAGGGAGATTGGCGAGGATGAGGAACTTCGAATAGGAGTTTTTATCTGTCACTGCGGCACAAACATTGCTTCGGTGGTTGATGTTAATGCCGTTATGGAATATGCAAAGACGCTGCCCGGAGTGGTATATACGGATAAACCTCTTTATACCTGTTCTCAGGATTCCCAGGAACGGATGAAAGACATTATTAAAGAGCATCGATTGAACAGGATTGTCACGTCTGCCTGTTCACCGTCTACCCATGAACCACTCTTTATGTCTACGCTCCAGGAATCTGGAATTAATAAGTATTTCTTTGAAATGGCTAATATCCGTGATCAGTGCAGCTGGGTGCATCCCACCGAGCCGGAACTTGCCACGGAAAAGGCTAAACGTTTAACACGTATGGGTGTGGCGAATGCAGCGGCAGCTGAACCACTGCAGGAGCTGGAGTTTGATGTTGATGCCCGTATACTGATAGTTGGTGGTGGTATATCAGGCATGACAGCTGCACTGGAAGTCGCTCGCCAAGGTTATGGCGTCTGGCTTGTGGAGAGGGAGCCTGAATTGGGAGGTCAGCTTCTCAGGCTCAAGCGTACTGTCGACGGGCAGGTTTTTGATGAATACTTGCATGATTTGAAAGAAAAGCTTCTAGGAGAGGACCGAATTAAGATCTTCACCTCCAGCGAAGTTGTGGAACAGTCCGGTTTTGTCGGCTCATTTGAAACAGAAATAATGACTCCGTCCGGTGGTACAAGAATCCTGCAGCATGGAGCGATACTTGTGGCAACGGGAGCCGAAGAGGCCCGCCCTGAATTGTATGGTCTGGGTACGGTCGATACAGTTATGACCCAGACCGATTTTGAGTCGACTCTTGAAGACAGCAATGAAGAAGATTGGCGTCATGCAAGAGTGGTGATGCTGCAATGCGCCGGTTCCAGGGATAAGGAGCATCTGCCTTACTGTTCGCGGGTCTGCTGTAATCAGGCTGTTAAAAACGGACTGCGTTTTAAGAAGATGTATCCGGAAGCACGGGTTGATGTTCTCTATCGTGATATGCGATGCTATGGGCTGGGAGAAATTGAATATCGTCGGGCCCGTATGGTGGGGATAAATTTTATTCGCTACGACCCTGAGACTAATCAGCCCGCGATAACTGCTGAAGAGAGCGGGGTCGAGGTTACGGTGACCGATCCTTCAATCAGGTTGCCTGTAAATATCAGAGCCGATTATCTTGTGCTCTCAACCGGCATGCAGCCAAGAGATGCGGAAGAACTGGCATCGATGCTGAGAGTGCCTCGAAGTGAAGATGGATTTTTCATTGAGGCCCATGCCAAACTTCGACCGGTTGATCTGCCCAGCGAGGGACTTTTTATGGCAGGAACGGTCCATGGACCGAAAAGTTCCGGGGAGGCAATTGCTCAAGCCCAGGCTGCAGTAGCAAGGGCGACAACTATTCTCTCCCAGACAAGTTTGAAAATGTCCGGAGTGATTTCCAAGGTTGATCCTACCAATTGTGCAGTCTGTCTTACATGTGTGCGGGCCTGTCCATACGGAGTGCCTTTTATCAACGATGAGCATAGCGCGGAGATAAATCCTGCACTTTGTCAGGGATGTGGTATTTGTGTGGCTGAGTGTCCGGCAAAGACAATTTTTATGGGTCGGTTCGAAGATAGAAATATAACGGCTAAGATTGAGTCGTACTGCGAGTCCAGCTAACAAATAAGGTTTTTTAAAACCACAGAGGACACAGAGAGCACAGAGAAAACAATATCAAAAAATGTCCCTCAGTGTTCTCTGTGTCCTCTGTGGTAAATTTGATTTTTCATAGTTCTGAGGTACTAAATTTGCCCGAAGGGCATAATGTTCGAAAAGGAGTAATGATGAGTGATTTTGCAGCCAATGTCATCGTTTTTGCCTGTCGCCATTGAGCATATTCCGCAGCGGACCTGGCAGGTTCGGAGAGGCGATCCTATCCCCCGGCGATTAGTATAATTATGTTACCGTGTACCGGCAGGATAGATGAAGCGTTGTTGTTGAAAGCATTTGAAAACGGTGCAGATGGTGTAATGGTGGTTGGCTGTCTGGAAGGGGATTGCCATTACGTAAACGGCAATATCCGTGCACGTGCTCGTGTCGAACGGGTGTATGCAATACTGGAAAAGATCGACATTGGCCCGGATCGGATCAGAATGTATAATTTGAGTGCCGGTGAGGGATCAAAGTTTGCAGCGTATGCTAATGAATTTGTAGAGCAGATACTCGAACTGGGGCCAAGCCCGATAAATGTAGCCCGAACAACCACTGCCCAAGCAACATCACAGGAGGAGGCGGCATGATTACAGGAACACCAAAACCCATTGAAGAAATCTTGGAAATGGTTGAACCATATGACAACATTATAGTGGCGGGCTGTCATGGATGTGTCACTGTTTGTCGTGTCGGTGGGGAAAAAGAGGTGCAGGTGCTGGCATCTACTTTGAGGCTTGCCAGGGAGGCCAGTGGCAGAAAGATTGAGATAAAAGAGGTGAGTCTTGAGAGGCAGTGCGATCCGGAATATGTTGAACTGATGCGTCCCTATGTGGAGGATTACCAGGCGGTGCTCTCCATCGCCTGTGGGGCCGGGATTCAGTTTTTGGCCGAAAAATTCACTGTAACACCACTGCTGCCCGGTATTAATACTGGTTTTCTCGGGGTTACAGAACGTCAGGGTGAATGGGCGGAGCGGTGTCAGGGATGTGGAGATTGTGTTTTACATTTGACGGGCGGTATCTGTCCCGTAACCCGCTGTGCTAAATCACTCTTTCATGGGCCGTGCGGTGGATCGGTACGAGGCATATGTGAGATAGATAAAGACGTTAAATGTGGCTGGCAGCTCATCGTCGATCGTCTGAAGGCCCTGGATCAAATGGATAACTATGGCAAGCTCAAACCATACAAAGGATGGGATTCTGCAAGGCACGGCGGCCCGCGTCGTATTCTCAGGGAGGACATGATATAATGAAATCGGAAAGTAATCTGAAAAGAGTGCTGGATGCGGGTCATATTTCTGTCACTGCAGAATGCGGTCCTCCCCGCGGAGCCGATCCCGATATAGTACGGGAAAAGGCGGCTTTTGTGGCAGGTAATGTAGATGCTTGTAACGTCACGGATAATCAGACAGCTGTGGTACGGATGAGTTCTCTGGCCGGTTGTATGTTGATTAAAGAGCTGGGCATAGATCCGCTTATTCAGATGGTGGTTCGTGATCGTAACCGTATTGCATTGCAGTCTGATCTGCTGGGTGCTTCAGCACTCGGGGTACGAAATCTTCTCTGCCTCTCAGGTGATCACCAGAAATTTGGAGATGATCCGCAGGCAAAAAATGTTTTTGATATCGACTCAATGCAGCTCATTCATCTGGCAAAAACCATGCGGGATGAAGGAGTATTTCCTTCCGGAGATAAACTTCAGGGAGCTCCCGACTTTTATATCGGTTGTGCTGTGAACCCTTTTGCAGATCCCTATGAAATACGGGTTCCACGCTTAAAGCTGAAGATGGAGGCAGGAGCCGATTTTGTCCAGACCCAGTGTATTTATAATATGGAGAAATTTAAAACATATATTGAGGATGCAAAACGGGATGGGCTGACTGAGAAGATAAAGATCCTGGCAGGGGTGACTCCTCTTAAATCAGCAGGCATGGCGAAATTTATGCGTCGTATGGTTGCCGGTATGGATATTCCTGATGAGGTAGTAAAACGTATCGCGGATGAACCTAAGGAAAAACAGGCCGCCAAAGGTATCGAGATGTGTATTGAACAGATCCAGGAACTTAAAGAGATGGAAGGGATAGCCGGTATTCATGTAATGGCGATAGAGTGGGAGGAGAAACTGAACGAAATTATCGGTGGTGCTGGACTACTTCCAAGACCCATAATTGAATGATGTAAGATTGTACAGAAATAAATTCTAATTCACTAATAATGGAGGAAACAATGGCTGAAAAAAAGAAAATTCTGCTCGTTGACGATGATCCTGATTTTGTTGAAGCGGTGAAGGTGATTGTCGAGAGTGGTGGCTATGATGTGCGGGTTGCTTATGATGGCCAGGAAGGACTTGAGGCTGTTGCCGAGGAAAAGCCGGATCTCATTGTTCTTGATGTGATGATGCCGGTGATGAATGGTCATGAGGCCTGTGAGAAGTTGAAGGGTGATCCTGAAACTTCTGGTATTCCGATTATTTTGCTTACCGCCGTTGCAGAAAGAGTGACTACCTCCACATATTCTCATCGTGACATGCTGGAGAGTGAAGCTGAGGACTATATGCCAAAACCCGTAGAACCTGTAGAATTGCTTGAGTTAATCAAAAGCTGGCTGGAAAAATAGACTTTTTCCCTCGTCCTGATGTTAATCAGAACGAGGGAGATTATTGGCTGAAAGATAAAGTTCACTTCAAGGGCATAAAATAGTTCGGAATACAGTTATGGATGACGCACGCATACTGATTATAGATGATGAAAAGGTGATCCGTGAGGGTGTAAGTCGCGCTCTTTCTAAAATGGGTTATGAAGTTGTCAAAGCTGAAGATGGTGATCGTGGACTGGAACTGCTGCAGGAGCAGCCTTTTAATATTGTACTGACTGACCTTATGATGCCGGGTATCGATGGCTTTGCTGTGCTGGACTGGATTCGGGAGAATCAGCCCCATGTGCAGGTAATAGTTATTACAGGATTTGCTACTGTGAGTAAGGCGGTAACTGCGATGAAACAGGGCGCATTTGATTTTGTGGGTAAGCCGTTTACTCCTGACTATATCCGAGTTGTTGTAGATCGCGCCATCGAAAAGCTTACCTTGCAGGCAGAAGCTGAGCAGTTGCGCAAAGAGAAAAAAATAGGTTTGGAGGCCATTGATAAATCCCAAAGTCGACTTAAAACTGTTTTTGGATGTATGGCGGAAGCTGTGTTGGTTACTGATACGGATAGTGTGGTGGTACACCATAATCCTGCGGCCATTAAAATTCTGGAGATCCAGACTGATCCGGTTATAGGCAAGCCCTTATCTGCCTCAATTCGTGACCAGGCAGCGGTAGAAATGGTTACAGAAGCTATTAAAAAATCGATTGTTGTGACCCGTGAGTTTGTCCCCGGTACAATATCGCGTAAATATCTACGGGCCCATTGTTCACCGGTGACTTCGGATCAGGGATTGCTGATCGGTTCGGTAACAACCTTTGAAGATATCAGTGCCCATAAGGAAATCGACAGGATGAAGTCTGATTTTGTCGCCATGGTAGCCCATGAGCTGAAAGCCCCCCTGGCCTCTATTGAGCAGATGATCTATGCCTCTCAGATCGGGTGTGAGTATGAAGAGATGAATTCATGCAATGCATTGCATAAACGTATGACGGTCAGAACCAAAGATCTCTTAAGTCTGATTGATAATTTGTTGAATCTGTCCAAGCTGGAAAGTGGTACAGTCGTGTTTAATCTGGAGCCTGTCAGAGGCACAGAAATTATTAAGGATGTGATCGAGATTGCTTCTCCCCAGGCAGAGGGTAAAAGTATTACAATGACATATGATCCGTGTGAGACGGACTGGTGGTTCAATATCGATTATGATCACATGCGTACAGCGATTATGAATATCGTCTCCAATGGTGTGAAATACACCCCTGAAGGGGGGGAGGTCACAATAAGCACTGCAATTTCCGGTGGCTTTGTCAATTTGACTGTTAAAGATTCCGGTATAGGTATCAGTAAGGAAGATTTACCCCATATCTTTGATCGTTTTTTCAGGGTAAAGGGTAAAGCAACCCGCCATATAACCGGCTCAGGTCTTGGTCTGGCCCTGGTCAAGGAGGTAGTCGAAGCCCATCAGGGATATATTGATGTAGAGTCCAGTCCGGAGGTGGGCACAAGTGTCACTCTGAGTTTTCCTCTGGCAAAAAACGCGTAGGTCCAAGCTCTCTGCCCTTCCCTTACTAACATCCATGAAGTGAATTTCACAACGAGGTCCCCCCCCCCGAATCCCTCTCCGTCCGGGGAGCAACATGACTTTCATATAAAGAAATGACAAAGAATATTTGATTTCCGGGTCATTATCCCATATCATTTTTACTGAACCGGTAAAATCCGGATGTTTCGCTATTTCGTTATTCTGGTGCATGATGAAATGTTGTTATTTCATTATGTTAATGATTTGCTCCTGCACCAGCATGACAAAGCAGGTGAGTTTTTGTGACACCATTAAGTTGACCGAAGGTACAATATCATGGATTCAGTTCTCTATTTATTCTTTGAGTATAAGGTGTATATTCTCACAGGACTGTTTATTCTTTTCGTGCTGCTTTGTCTGTTCAGTGACACACTTCGCGGACAGCTGAAGAAAGGAGTTATTCTTCTGGTGGTTGCCGCAGGGGTTGGAGGTTGTTATTATGTTTTTACAGGAAAATCACTCTCCGATATTCCTGCTGATATTAATCAATTTTTCAATACACGGATAACCGAGAAAGAGCCCAGCCATAAGTATTATAGAGACCCTGCACGCTATGGACTGCCTGAGGGTTAAATGCAGTGGCGGGAGGGTGATAAAGAAGGATTATATTTCAGTAGTGTCCAGTTAGAAAATTGCAAAGCATCGAAAACGAATTCATGGGTAACTTTTGTCCGCTTTTGGCAGTAGATTTCTTGATTTTCAAATATTTTTCACATCCAATTTGTATCATGCGAGTTCCTCGCAAAGACTGATACAAATCAAATGTGAAAATATTAAGAAAATACTACGAAATTTGCTGGATGACGCTCCCAAAAGTTACCCATGAATCCTCTTGTAAGATCTAAACCGGACACTACTTTTCTATATTTAGAAAAGGTGGTTAGATATTTTTTCGGCTGCTGCCTTCAATGGAATTATTGCAGATTCTAAAAACTCATCGGTCAGGCGAAAAGCCGGTCCGGCTATGACCACAGCAGCTTTTGGGGCACCATCGGGACTGTGTATTGGGGTGGCCATTGCGTGGGTATCTCTGTAGCGTTCACCTCGATCGTAGGCGATACCGGTTTGTTTTATTTCCTTCAGAAGTTTCCGGTACGTTTTCTTTGCAATAATTGTGAATTCATTAAAACGGGTAAATTTCTGCTGGAGACAAAGTTCCAATAGTTTTGGCTCAATGCACGATAATATTACTTTGGCACCGGCTGCAACGTTAATTGGTACCTGTTCTCCCTGTTGGAAATTAAATCGAATATGGCTTGGTCCTTCAACATGAAGTGCAAGTACCACATTGGTACCTGTAAGCATCTCCAGAGCAACACTTTCACCTGTTAACTGTGAGAGTTCGGTAAGGTAGGGCTGGGAAACAGTCAAAAGTTTACTGTCCAGTGAACGGGTGGTCGCGTTCCCGATTTTCAAGGCCGACTTTCCAAGCATATATTTCTTAGTGAGAGGGTTTTGTTGCAGAAAGTCTGTTGCAACCAGGAGTTTAATCAATCTGCTGGCGGTTGATTTATGGATTCCAAGTTTTCTGCCGAGCTCAGTGGTGCCCATCTCGTTATTGTAAGGAGCAAAGGCAAGCAGGATATTCAGAGCCTTTTCGGCCGATGAACTGTTGGCTGGTTTTATCGCTTTCTGAGTGTTATTTTTCATTTCCACTTCCCTCTCAAAAACCAAATTTTCCTTCAGAAAAGCACGGTCTCAGTGGTTGTTTCAAATATGTATACCTCGTTTCGCATGTTGGAACTTAATAGAGCGTCGCGCTTGTTCTGTCAAGAAATTTCGAATAGTGAAGAGGTGAATTTTTCAGCATATAAGATAACTTTATAATATTAAAGGTTAATTGAAACATTTTTTCCTGATATTACATGTAAAATGGCCTTGACTTGTGCGTGAACCAGTGTAGAATGGTTCCGCATAACGGTACTGGGTTTTCAGCATACGACACATGTCGTTCTATTTGTCTGTTTGAGATGGTCTGATAATATGAAAAAAGAGAAAATCTGATCTCAACCACTCCAGTTTATACCGTAAATAGAGAGATGATCAACTCCGGGAGGTTAAAAGATGAGTGAACAAGTTTTTACCAACTGTACCAACGCCGGGCCTGTCAGCGTATATGTCAAAGATGGTAAAGTCACGCGGATGCGACCATTGGTTGCAGAAGAAGAAGATTTTAAACCATGGGTGATTGAGGCGGGCGGTCAAAAATATTCTCCACCCAAAAAGTTTGCAGTGGCCCCCTATGTCCATGCTGACAGGCGCAGGCTCTACTCTGAAGAGCGCATTAAGTATCCGATGAAGAGAGTAGACTTTGACCCGAATGGGGAGCGCAATCCACAAAATCGTGGAAAATCTCCCTATGAGCGTATTTCCTGGGATGAGGCGCTGGATATTGTTGCCGGTGAGATCAAACGGGTTAAAGATACCTATGGTGGATCTGCTATAAGTGGTATGACGTCATCCCACCATAACTGGGGGATTGTGGGCTATAAAATGGGCCCGTTTGCCCGCTTCATGAATCTGCTTGAGTTCACTCCTGTTCTTGATAATCCTGACAGCTGGGAAGGATGGCACTGGGGGGCTACACATACTTATGGCTTCTACTGGCGCCTGGGTATGCCTGAACAATATGATCTGCTGGAAGACTCTCTACAAAATGCGGAGATGATCGTTCTCTGGTCTAATGATCCCGACACAACAAGGGGAACATATACAGGACAGGATTCAGCACTCTGGCGTCAATGGCTGAAGGAAAAAGGAGTCAAGATGGTTTTTATTGATCCTTTTCATAATTTTACTGCCGGGGTGATGGAGGGTAAGTGGATTTCCCCGAGGATCGGTACCGATACCTGTATTGCCATGGCCATTGCCCATGTCTGGATCACTGAAGATATCTATGACAAGGAGTATGTTAAGGAGAGAACAATAGGTTTCGATCAATTCAAAGAATATGTTCTTGGAAAAGAAGACGGGCAGGAGAAAACCCCAGAATGGGCAGAGGGCGAATCGGGAGTCAAGGCCAGAGTAATAAGGTCCCTGGCCCGTGAATGGGCAGCCAAACGGACGATTTTGTCTGGTGGTGCCCGTGGCGGAGAGGGCGGTGCCTGCCGCCAGGCCTATGGCACCGAATGGGCCCGTATGATGGTGCTGCTTCAGGGAATGCAGGGGCTTGGCAAACCCGGACGTACTATCTGGGGAACCACTATGGGTGCACCTTCGGATACCAAACACTGGTTTCCAGCCTATGCTGATCTTGAAGGCAGGGTTTCCACTGCACACATTGCCAAATATAAACCAACGAACCCGACAAAGCAGCGGTTATACAGACTCACTCTCCCCGATGCCGTTCTTGATCCTCCTGTCAGCTGGTACGGTGAAGGTTTTTGTGGCCAGTCTCTGGAACAGCAGTTCACACATTTTGAATATCCCATGGAAGGGTATTCTGAAATCAAGCTGTTTTATCGCTATGGCGGTTCATTTATGGGAACCATGAGTGATACAACCAAATGGGTAAGAATGTACCAGAGCCCGAAACTTGAATTTGTTGTCAACCAGGACATCTGGTTTAACAGTGAAACCAGGATGGCTGATATTATTCTTCCGGCCTGTACCAACTTTGAACGTGATGATGTTGGCGAATGGGGAGCCTGTGGTGGCTACACCTGTCATGCAAGCAGTGGGTGCAATTACAGGATTGTTGTACGTCAGCAAAAATGTATAGATCCTCTCTGGGAATCCAAGTCGGATTATGAGATATTCAGGTTGATTTCCGAGCGTCTTGGTACCGAGGAGGAGTTTACAGATGGACGGACTGAACTCGATTGGGTCAAGGCTTTTTATGATTCTTCGGATCTGAAAGGAATGATAAGCTGGGAGGAATTTGACAAGAAAGGCTATCAGATCATCAATATTTCAGAAGATTATAAATCGACACCTTCTCTCAGGTGGTTTGCTGAAGGACGCGACTGTGACACGCCTGATACAAATAACCCCAAACGCAATACAGAAAAAGCTAAGGAGCTTGGAACCTACAGCGGCAAGATCGAGTTTGTCTCGGAGAGTCTGAAAGCAAATTTCCCCGATGATGAGGAACGACCGATATCTCCTCACTATATACCAAGCTGGGAAGGGCATCACAGTGGGATGTACAAAAAATATCCACTGCAGCTGCTCTCGTCACACCCTCGCTTTACCTTTCATTGTCACTACGATAAACATACCGACTGGCTTGATGATATTCCGGTGCATCGCATTAAAAAAGACGGCTATGCCTGGTGGCCTGCACGGATCAGTTCCGAGGATGCCGAGCTGCGTGGTATCCAGAGCGGCGATATTGTCCGCCTCCATAATCACCGCGCATCGGTACTCTGTATCGCTGTGATTACTGAAAGGATACGACCTGGTGTTATTCACAGCTATGCCTCATCGGCAAAATATGATCCGCTTGTTCCCGGTAATGCTGATTCTCCGGATAGAGGCGGTTGTGTTAATATGCTGACGCCTTCACGTATGGTATCTAAAAATGTTCCGGGCATGACACCGAATTCGTGTCTGATCGAAATCGAAAAATGGGAGGGCTAATAGAATGTCACGATACTCCATACTGATAGATGTTACCAAATGCAACGGTTGCTATAACTGCTTCCTTGCCTGTCGAGATGAATATTATGGAAATGATTACCTTCCCTATTCGGCAGCGCAGCCTTTGAATGACCAATTCTGGCTGAAAATGAAGGAAATTGAACGGGGTACATATCCGAAACCCAAGCTCTCCTATATTCCCACGCCATGCATGAATTGTGAAACAGCACCCTGTATTGATGCCGCAAAAAACGGTGCTGTATATCGCAGGGAAGACGGCATAGTAATTATTGACCCGGAAAAAGCGAAAGGACAGGAAAGAATTGTAAATGCCTGCCCATACAGGGTTATATACTGGAATGAGGAAAAACAGATCCCCCAGAAATGCACATTTTGTGCCCACCGTCTGGATGAGGGTGTGAAATTGCCTCGATGCGTGGAATCCTGCCCGACAGGAGCCATGGTCTTTGGTGATCTGGATGACCCACAGAGTGAAATTGCACAACTTACGGTAAAACTTCCTGTTGAAGACTACCATCCGGAATTTGAGACTAAACCACTGGTGAAATATGTTGGGATTCCTAAACGGTTTGTTGCCGGGGAAGTGGTGTTTAGGGGGCAGGAAGGAGAATGTGCTCCGGGTGTAAGTGTTAAATTGAGTGGAGGCGACCTTGATCTTGAGACTGTCACCGATCTCTTTGGCGATTTTGAATTTGAGGGGTTGGAGAACTATGGAAGTTATAAAGTTACTGTTTCGGCCGATGGCTATGAGTCAAGGGATATAGAAATCAAAATGTTTAAGGATGTTAACTTGGGTGAAATAGTTCTGGAACCGAGATAATGAGATAACTTCCTGGGAGAACTTCAAAGGAGGTCGAGTTGGAGTTTTCCCAATATTACTCTTCTAGAGGACGATGATGATTAGTGTAAAAGATGCAGAGGGAAAGCAGTATGATGCGGCAAAACATTCTGAAGTATATGGGCTGCAAAAGATAACTGAAGCCGAGTCAAAACGTACAACACTTTGTTACTCATACTTCCAGCCCAATGGCGGCGCAGAAATGAGTTCTTCTCCAAAGGAGAGGATTTACTATGTGGTTAAAGGGTCCATTACTGTTTGTGGGCCGGATGAAAAGCATATCTTAAACGAGGGAGACTTAATCTACATCGCTCCAGGTGAGGAAAGGGATATGGTAATTAATGGTGGTAAGCCTGCAGAAGTGCTGGTAACCATCGTTACTCCTTGATTTTTTTTGTTATAACAGTACGACAAGCGCGTAAAAGCTTAAATTTTTCTGATTGCGTATGAAACTCAGAAAATTCTGTGGAAGTAGTTTTAATACGTTGATAATAAAAGAGAAATAAGATCCAGCAGATTTGTCATCCCCGCGCAGGCGGGGATCCAGTTATGAGCAGGATCCTGAATTGAAGTCTTCGCTTATCTCCAGCCTGCCAGGGAATGACGATATGAGGGACTTTTTACGAGTTCAAAATAGTATGCAATTTCGTATGCAAAAAGGAGCTGAGTAATGAAAGATATATTTAAACTTGATGGAAAGATAGCAATTGTCACTGGTGGCGCTGGTGGTATCGGAGAAGCATTGGCACTGGGGCTAGGGATTCATGGAGCTACTGTTGTGGTTTCCAGCAGGAATCAGGAAGCAATTGATGCGGTTGCCAGGAAAATCACAGATGAATCCGGAAATAAGGCTATTGCTATTACGTCCGATGTCACCGATGAATCCTCCATGCAGAGTCTGGTGGATAAGGTCGTCGAAAAATATGGCAGAATCGATATCCTTGTCAACGCCATGGGGATGAATATTAAACATGATGCCTTTGACTATCCTGTAGAAGACTGGGAAAAACTTTTTAAAGTTAATGTTGAAGGAACCATGATCGCCTGTAAAGCAGTTGGCAGGGTGATGCGTGATCAGAAAGGAGGAGCCATTGTCAATTTATCTTCTGTTCGTGGGATTCGTGGTTTTACTGGTGGAAATAGCGGCTATTGTGCAACAAAAGGTGCGGTTGAGTTGATTACAAAGGCCCTGGCCCTCGAATGGGCACCTCACGGTATTCGCGTCAATGCACTCGGGCCTGCTCTGGTAATTACTCCGGGAACCAGACATATCGCCGAGAATCCTGAACTTGCCGCCAAGTATGCCGCAGCAATCCCTCTGGGAAGAATAGGAATGCCAGAAGATATGGCTGGTGCGGTGATTTATCTTGTCTCCGATGCGGCAAGTTTTGTTTCAGGTCAGACCATCTATGTTGATGGTGGGCTTACTGCTGCCTGATAGAAAAGAAGAGGACCGATTGATAAATTTTCAAGTGAGGAAGAATCGATGACTACAGCTCAAATATTGAGTAGAGCCCAGGAAGAAAAAAGGACGGTACTCACCGAGATTGAGGCCAAGCAGATCCTCAGTGAGGCTGGAATCAACTGTACACCTACAGTGCTCGCCTCAACGAAAGAACAGGCCGTTTCCATAAGTGATGAGATTGGCTATCCGGTGGTACTGAAAGTTTCATCTGTGGATATTACCCATAAAAGTGACTCGGGTGGTGTGAAAGTTAACCTGGCCGATAAAGAAGCCGTTAAGCAGGCATATGACGAGATCATGACATCCTGTAAAGCTTATGCACCTGATGCAAACATCGAAGGAGTTGCAGTTCAGGGCATGGCAAAGACAGGTACTGAGATCATTATGGGTATGATAAAAGATGCCAGCTTTGGGCCTGTTGTGATGTTTGGTCTTGGTGGAGTGCTGGTTGAGGTACTGAAAGATGTATCCTTTAGAATAGTACCAATAGAAAAAGGGGATGCAGTTGACATGACCAGCGAGATCCAGGGCAAAAAGCTTCTCGAAGGGTATCGCGGCCAGGATCCGGCTGATGTGGACTGTCTGCGCGATATGCTTGTGAAATTATCCGACTTTGTCAATGTAACTCCGGGAATTGAAGAAATTGATATGAATCCGGTCTTTGCATATAAGGATGGGGCGGTGGTAGTTGATGCCAGGATAATCCTGTCATCTTGAGCACAGACAGAAATGATCATGACCCATTCGAAAATAACAGCACAAAACGACGTGATGAAAACAAGGACGGTACAATTATGATGGAACTATTTTTTAAACCGAAATCTGTGGCGGTTATCGGGGCAAGCGGTACTCCCGGAAAGCTGGGCTATGTCATTGTCAACAATATTGTGGGTAGCGATTTCAGTGGAGACGTTTATCCGGTAAATCCGAAATCAGATGAGATACTAGGATATAAAGTATACAAATCGATAACAGAAATACCTGCTGAAGTTGACCTGGTTGTCACGGCTCTTCCCACTCCAAAGCTTACTGTTGCAACGATGGAAGAATGTGCCAAAAAGGGAGTTAAAGCGGTAATTATTGAGTCTGCCGGATTTTCAGAAATGGGTGGGGACGGTAAGATTTTTCAGCAGCAGATCGTTGATATAGCAAAGAAAAACGATATTCGAGTTATGGGACCAAACTGCTCCGGTATAGTTTCACGGGATATTGTCACATCCATTTACCCAATGACCAAAAAAGTCGCTCGGGGGAACGTAGTGCTTCTTGGACAATCCGGTCTTTTAGCGGCTGGAATGGCCTCGGATATCGTGGAAAATGAAAGTTTGAACATCAATAAAGTATGTTCCTTTGGTAATAAATGCGATGTCAATGAAAATGACCTGCTGGAATACTTTGGTAATGAAGATGATGTAGATGTCATTTCAATGTACCTGGAAACCGTAAGTGATGGAAGAAATCTCACCAGGATCGCCAAGAAAGTAGCAGCCGAAAAACCGGTTATTTTTCTCAGCGGGGGACGTACGGAAGCCGGCGCCAGAGCAGCCATGAGTCATACCGGCAGTATTGCCAGTAATGCCAAAATTGTAGAAGCGGCAGTTAAACAGACAGGTATGATCATGGCCGATGATTTCACTGAATTGAAAGATTTTGCCAAGGTTTTTTCAACTCAACCACTTCCCAAAGGTAATCGCATCGCAGTGATCACCCTGGCAGGAAGCGTCGGTGTTAACGTTTCTGATCTGTGTGCGAGTCATGGACTGGAACTCCCCAAACTGGCACCTGAAACAACTGATAAGTTGAAGGATATGTTCGATACACCTGTATCAAATCCTGTCGACTTGTATTTTAGCGTAACTAAAATCGGTTTTACAAAAACCCTGGAAACAACTTTCCCGGATGCGTTTAAAGATGCAAACATAGACGCTGCGGTAATCATTCTTGCAGGTTTTGAATATACCCAGGAAGCTGTTCAGAAAAAAATAATACAGAAAATTGTGCAGGAGGTCGGTAAGCCTGTGGTTGTCTGTATGATCGTCGGATACAACAGGTATAAAAACGTCATCATGGATGAGATGGGCAAAGATCTGCCGGTATTTCCCTCTCTGATTTCCGGGGTAAAGGGTTTGAGTAAATTGTGTGAGTATGGCATTCGTCAGCAGAAAACAAAAGCTTAAAGGGGAAGGATATGGCTTACGAGAATATCATTTTTGAAAAAGAGGGAAATATTGCTGTTATAACCTTCAACCGTCCTGAGGCGATGAACGCCCTCAACATCAAGACTCGGGCCGAATTTGCTGCGGCAGCAAAAGGTGTGGAAGAAGATGAGACGATAAAAGTACTGATTTTGACCGGTTCAGGAAAATCCTTTGTTGCAGGTTCTGACATCAAGGAGTTTCACGCAACAACCTCCTACGCGGCGCATAACATCGTTCGGCTGGGGTCCATAGTTGAAAAACTCGCTAAACCTGTTATCGCGGCGGTGAACGGTTTCTGTCTCGGCGGAGGTTGTGAGATTGCCATGGCTTGTGATCTGATCATTGCTTCGGAAAAGGCAAAATTCGGTCAGCCGGAAATAAATCTTGGTATTATTCCCGGAGGTGGAGGAACTCAGCGTCTGCAGCGTCTTATCGGGGTTTGCAGGGCAAAGGAGCTTATCTTTACCGGTGATATAATTCGGGCCGATGAGGCTGACAGAATCGGGCTCGTCAACCGTGTTGTTGCCATGGATGAGCTGATGATAGTGGCAAAAGAGATTGCGGAAAAGATTGCCGGCAAAAGTTCAGCGGCGCTGAAACTCGCTAAACAGGCAATCAACAAGGGTATGCAGACCAGCCTGCAGGATGGACTTGACTACGAATATGAAATGTATGCT
>DEIL01000117.1 GCA_002352445.1 Desulfobulbaceae bacterium UBA2775 | reverse complement strand
CTATGAAAAAGTTTCACATACAAGACTCAGGAGATCGGACTTTTTACGAAGCCATCATAAATAAATTTTACTCTTATCGGAGAACAACATGGCCACGGATGCAAAAAAAGGAAAAATCAGCAGCATCGATAACGCAATCAGTCAAATTCAGAGACAGTTTGGAAAGGGTTCCATCATGCGTCTTGGATCACAGGAAGCACAAGACGTACCGGTAATTCCAACCGGAGCCCTCAGTCTTGACATTGCCCTCGGTGTCGGAGGTTTTCCAAAAGGCCGGGTTGCTGAAATCTACGGTCCTGAATCTTCTGGCAAAACTACACTTGCATTGCACGTCGTCGCAGAGGCACAAAAAGCAGGTGGCACCGCGGCCTTCATTGATGCCGAGCATGCACTCGATACGAGCTATGCTGAACGCCTCGGTGTTGACATTGACAACCTGCTGGTTTCTCAGCCCGACTTTGGCGAACAGGCCCTGGATATTGCCGAAATTTTAATACGATCCGGAGGTGTTGATGTCATTGTCATCGACTCGGTCGCAGCTCTTGTGCCCCGAGCCGAAATCGATGGCAACGCAGGAGATTCTCATATGGGACTACAGGCCAGACTGATGTCACAGGCCATGAGAAAATTTACCGGTGTCTTGAATCGAAGCAATACCGTCCTCATCTTCATCAACCAGATCAGGATGAAAATCGGTGTAATGTTTGGCAATCCGGAAACTACAACCGGAGGAAACGCGCTCAAATTTTATTCTTCCCTGCGCCTTGATATCCGTAGAATCGGACAGATAAAAGATGGCCAGGACGTCATTGGCAACAGAACAAAGGTAAAGGTGGTAAAAAATAAAGTAGCTCCTCCTTTTAAACTTGCAGAGTTCGATATTGTATACGGAGAAGGCATCTCCAAAGTAGGCGATATGCTGGACCTCGCTGTTGACATGGAAATAGTAGATAAAAGTGGATCCTGGTACTCCTACCTTGATGAAAGGATAGGTCAGGGAAGAGAAAATGCGAAGAAGTTTCTGATGGATCAACCGGAAATGTGCCTCGATATAGAAAACAAGGTCAGATCAGCTTATGGACTGGCCGAGCGAACCGAGCAGGTTCAATCTGCCGAGTCCACCGAATCGACCGGACCAGCTAAACAGGCAGAATAATAAAATTTCTCTCGAACCCAAAATAGATCGTATCGTCTACTCCTACCCCTTTAAAAAGAAAATAAACCGTCAGGGAAACATGCATGAAAAAAAAGAAATCTAATTTCGATGTCATTATCGTAGGAGGTGGACCTGCTGGGCTTTTTGCCGCCTATTATCTCAGCAAACACTCCAATCTCGATATACTTGTCATCGAAAAAGGCAAACCCTCACTTAAACGGAAATGTCCAATTAAAGACTCGGGATGCATTCAGTGCCAACCATGTAACATTCTCTGCGGCATCGGTGGCGCAGGGCTCTTTTCCGATGGAAAATTGAACTTTATACATAAACTCGGAAAAACAGACCTCACACAGTTCATGGGGATCTCAGAAGCTAAGGCCCTTATCGACGAAACGGAAATCATCTTCAATCACTTCAACATGGACGGTCAGGTATTCCCCACCGACATGGACAAAGCCCGTGAGATACGAAAAGATGCAAGAAAACAGGGCATCGATCTCCTGGTCATCAAACAGAAACATCTGGGCAGCGATAACCTCCCTACCCATATTGCCAAAATGGCCGATCATGTGGCTGAGCAGGGTGTTGTCTTTCACCATACTGAAGAAGTCACGGAAATCACTGTAGACAAAGGCATGGTAAAGGGAGTTATAACCAATAAATCATCCTATAACGCCCAATATGTCATAATGGCCCCGGGAAGAGTTGGTGCTGACTGGGTGTCGACAGTAGCCAGAGACCACAATATAGAAGTATCTCAAAGAGGCATAGAGGTTGGAGTTCGTGTAGAGGTTCACAACGAAATCATGCAGGATATCTGCTCAATAATTTATGATCCCACCTTCTTTGTGAGAACCTCAAAATATGATGACCAGACACGGACATTCTGTACCAACTATGGAGGTTATGTTGCCCTCGAAAATTACCAGAACTTCGTCTGTGTAAATGGCCATGCATACATGGACAAGAAATCAGAAAACAGTAATTTCGCTTTCCTCTCAAAGGTCGTATTAACTGACCCGGTTGAAGATAATCAAGCCTATGGTGAATCCATCGGTAAAATTGCTACCCTTATTGGTGGTGGCAAACCTCTTCTTCAGAGATTCGGCGATCTCAAGAGAGGCCGGAGATCTACCTGGAACAGGGTAAAAAACAGCTCTATAGAACCAACTCTGAAAAATGTGACCTGTGGTGATATAGCCATGGCTCTGCCTGAAAGGATACTCACAAACCTTATAGACGGACTGAATCAACTTAACCAGGTCATTCCAGGGGTGGCTAACGATGGGACCCTGCTCTATGCACCGGAGATTAAATTTTTTGCCACTCAGGTTGCCACTGATAATAACCTGGAAACTTCCGTTGAGGGGCTGTTTGTTGCCGGAGATGGGCCCGGCGTTGCCGGCAATATAGTTTCGGCTACCGCCACGGCCCTTATCCCTTCTAAAGAAATTATCAGAAGAGAGGTGATTTCTGTTGACTCTTAATCTGCTGCGATTATAATTATCGCAGCTGTTAATAATTATTATTACTTAACCCTAAGGAGGAATGGAAGATGGCAAAATGGAAATGCCCTTGTGGGTACATTTATGATCCCGCTGATGGAGACGAAGACAATGGTGTAGCCCCTGGAACAGCCTGGGAAGATGTACCCGAAGATTGGGTTTGTCCTCTCTGTGGTGCAGAGAAGGATGCCTTTTTTGAGGTTGACTGATACCCGCCAGAGCTGAAGAGTCTTGTGATCCACACACTA
>DEIL01000118.1 GCA_002352445.1 Desulfobulbaceae bacterium UBA2775 | reverse complement strand
AAAATTTATTTATGATGGCTTCGTTAAAAGTCCGATCTCCTGAGCCTTGTATGTGAAACTTTTTCATAGCCATCAGGGCGCTTTGAAAAGACTTTTTACGGGTTTATCCTCCAGGAGGCTGTCCGAGAATGAGCATTTTTTTTCAAATCGAGGTTTTTGATAAAAATAAGCACAGCCATATAAGTGATATCGAAGTCTACGCTATCTGCGAGCATTATTTTTATGAAAACAACAAAGAGTTGGGGAGAAATGCATTCTCAGACAGCCTCCTGGAAGGAAGGTATCTGTGAACATGAATATACAGTTAATAATATATAAAAATCTTATTTCAACATACTATCGGGTTTAAAAGTGAGTTTGCTGCTTTTCGGAATCCTGCTGCAATAGATATTTTCGTATGAGGTCAAGTCCACTCTGAGCTGTAAGGTTGCGGATTTGCCAGCGGTCACCTGAGAAACAGAACTTGGTTACCCAGCTCTCTTCCGCTGTAGCAATTCCTATATATATGGTGCCCACAGGTTTTTGCTCTGTACCTCCTTCAGGACCGGCAATTCCTGTAACTGCGAGTCCAATATCAGAGCAACTGTTGGTTTTTACGCCTACAGCCATTGCTTCAGCAACTTCCCGGCTTACAGCACCATACTCATTGAGTAGTTTGATGGGTATATCAAGATAGCCACTTTTTAGAGAATTTGCATAGGAAACAACTCCGCCGAGAAAATAGGAAGAACTGCCGGGAGCGTCGGTGAGTTTTTTGCAGATAAGTCCACCTGTACATGATTCGGCAACAGCCAGCTGAAAATTATTTTTTTTCAGGAGGTGTCCTACCACACGCTCCATGGAATCACGATCCTGACCGTAGATGGCATCACCAAGCACAGTGCATATAGCTTTACTCGATGACCTGAAGAGCCTCTTTGCGTTGTTCGTTTTTTCATCTCGCACAATGAGACTCAGATGAACTTCGGGGAAAACAGGGTAGTAACCGATATGGACATCAGAAGGGAAGTCAAGGCTTGAAATCCGGCGGTTCACCTCTATTTCAGGAAGATTGAAGATCCTGAAAATCGTTTGGTAGGTGGAGAGATAATGGTCTTTATGCCAGGTTGAGAGGGTTGGAAGCACATGTTCTACCAGGAGCTGTTTCATCTGACTCGGTACGCCGGGGAGGAAAAAAATTGGCCTGTCTTCGTGAATCAACTGGTAACCGGCCATTAGAGAATGCGGACTCAAGGCCTGGGCACCTTTCGGCAACAGGGCAAGTTTTTCCAGTTCTCCCACAGGGGCATCGGTAATTTCATCCAGATGTTCTCGTATACTCGAGAGGATCTCAAGGTTTGGTATGGGTGGCCGATTGAGGGCCTTGGATACAGCCTCATTTGTAAGGTCATCATCGGTGTAACCCAGGCCGCCGGTAACAATTACAGCATCAACTCTGCCTATTGCTCGTTTCAGTGCTTCTCCGATAAGGCCAGGGCTGTCGCCTATTGTATGCATGGCATAGATTTCATACCCTGCCTCAAAAAGATTTCTGGCGGCAAAGCCACTGGTTGTATTGAGGATTCTTCCTGAAGTCAGTTCATCCCCAATGGCAATTATTTCAACTTTCATTGTTTCTCTCTCGTTCCGCCACAACATGCCCCTTTTCCAGATAGAGGAGTTTCACTCTGGTTATATTGTTAAGAAGGGAGTCAGGTCCCTGGAAATTGACAGCTATATAATTGCTGGTAAAGCCTTTTAATAAGCCCTTTTTACTTCGCTGTCCTTCAACAAGTACAGGATATTTTTTCTCGAGCTGGCTTCTATAAAAAATATTTTTTTTCTGTTCACTCAATTTCAGTAAGGTGCTGACACGTAGCTTTTTCGTCTTTTTATCCACCTGACCATTAAATCCTGCTGCGACAGTTCCCTTCCTTTTTGAATAAGGAAAAACATGGAGATAGGTGAAATCTAATGTTTCCAGAAACTCCAGGCTGTTCTTGAAATGCTCCTCTGTTTCACCAGGAAACCCGGCAAGGATATCAATCCCTAAGGCACCATCCGGCAGAGCTTCATTGCATTTATCAATAGTTTCGCTGAATTCAGCAGTGGTGTATTTTCTGTTCATGCGAGCCAGTATGTCGTCATCTCCGCTCTGCAGAGGAATATGCAGATGCGGTTGTATATTATCCCGACTCTTCATAAGTGATAGCAGAGTACCCGTTATTTCAAGAGGTTCAAGGGAGCTGATACGATATAAAATCTTTGGGGTAACGCTGCTTAATTCATCAAGGATGGATACAAAATTTTCTCCCTCACCGAGGTCTCTTCCATATAGTCCGAGGTGAATACCGGTCAGCACAATCTCTTTGTGGCCTTCCGCACCAAATAATTTTGCCTGTTCAATTACTTCAGACCTTGGCAGGCTTCTGCTTGGTCCTCTTGTATAGGGGACGATACAGTAGGTACAGTAGCTTTCACAGCCGTCCTGTATTCGCAGATAGGCCCTGCTTCTATCACCAAATCTCCTGACGGGAAGACGGCATATTTCCTTTTCCTCCAGTATGGAGCCAAGGTCGATTTGTTCCCTTTCTACGTTACTCTTCAGTGTGTTTTGTACCAGATGATCCTTTTTACAGTTGCCGATGATGGAGAACTCCCGCCCCAGGAGTTCTTTTTCCTGGGACAGTTCTTTAGCTCCAATTTCGGTAAAACAACCGGTAATTAAGATGTGTGCTCCGGGGTTTGCACGGGCGGCCTGGCGAATAGTTTGCCGGGACTGGGATCCGGCATTTGCAGTTACTGCGCAGGTGTTGATGACAACGATATCCGCCTTTTCATCTGATGTCGCAATGGTGTATCCAGCCTCTTCAAAACCGGTTCTGAATGACGCTGATTCGAACTGGTTCACCTTACAGCCCAGAGTTGTGATGAAAATTTTTTTCATTTTGTCTATGATTCGTTAGACGATGATGCCTGATCCAAGCAGCTCAGTATTGTCATAGATTACCGCAAACTGGCCGGGAGTAATGGCTCGCTGTGGCTCCTTAAACAAAAGTTGGCCCCGACCGCCTTCATTCAAGGTTAACGTTGCCGCAGCTCCTGCATGACTGTATCTGATTCGCACACTATAATCTTTAGCTGGATCAGGAGGGGAACCTGTAAGCCAGTGCATGTCCCTAAGCTGAATTTTAGTTCTGAATAATTCCTCGTTTCTCCCAACAATTACGCTGTTATTTTCTCTGTTCAGGGCGATGACATAGAGTGGAGCGTCACTGGAAATGCCAAGGCCTCTTCTCTGGCCGATTGTATAATGAAAGAGGCCGTGATGAGTGCCAAGATGTTCGCCTGAGCTGGAAAAAATCGGGCCACTGCTCTCGGTCTGATGTGAGCATGTTTCTAGAAAATGACTAATGCTTTTGTCTTCAAGAAAACAAACATCCTGGCTTTCAAGGCCGCGAAAATCAGAAAATCCATGTTGTTCAACTAACAGATAGGTGGACTTCTTCTCTTTTTCCCCAAGTGGAAAGAGAATCCTGGAGAG
>DEIL01000089.1:1459-2591 GCA_002352445.1 Desulfobulbaceae bacterium UBA2775 | reverse complement strand
CTGGGTCAAGGCGGCATTAACATCAACCGGATGCAGGTGGGTGAAGAAAAGGAACATATGGAAAATGTTATTTTTCTTTCCATCAGTGAGATGATCAACGATGATATCATTCAAAAAATCAAGGATTTAAAACACATTATTTCTGTGCGCAGGATCAGCCTTTAAGGGCAGTTGTTAGTTGTCAGTTGTCAGGACTGGAGGTTATTTTGAAATTTGAGGATTTGGAAGTATGGAAGAGGTCTTCACGATTATGTGCAAATTTGTACAAACACTTTCAAGATATTATGGGTATACTTTTACTGATAACTGATAACTGACAACTGATACCGTATAGCGGTTTTCTTGTTTTTTGTGACAGAAAACCAGGAGTAAGGCACTAAGGCGAGCTATGCCCTCAACCCAAGATATGCGAAAATGACAGGTAGCAATAATCCTTGAAAAACCTTATCTGGTGCGGGATTACAAAGCTGCCAAAAAATTTTCTTCTTTTTTTCGTAAGAGATGAAAAATCCATGACCCTGGGATTATCTTTAAAATGGCGCATTGTAATCGGCAGTATATTGCTTTTGGCGATCATCGGAATCTTCTTTTATTTTCAAGGGAAAGTCCACGTAATAAGCTTTTTTGAATGGCTTGAGGGGCTTGGCGCCTGGGCTCCGTTCCTGTTCATTTTGATCGATATGTTAGCGGTCGTGCTTGTCTTGCCGGGGGTTATCTTAACCCTTGGCGCCGGATTTATGTTTGGTATTTTGAGAGGTTCGCTGTATGTACTTATCGGTTCGACGATAGGAGCCACGATCGCCTTTTTGATTGCACGGTATCTTTTCGGCGAAAAGGCCACGGGGTTCTTTCTTGGCCATTCAAAGTTGAAGCTGATTAACGATGAATTTAAGCGAGCAGGCTGGAAGTTTGTTTTGCTTACCCGCCTTGTACCGTTTTTTCCGTTTAAGCTATCCAATTATTTTTTTGGGCTTATGCAAATCTCCCTGCGGGATTTCATTTTGGGCGTTTTCCTCGGAATTATACCATTTACGATCGCCAACGTGTATATAGGCTCTCTTGCCGCCGATCTCGCGACGATCGGTTCACGCACGGCTTCGAGATCTAAGATGGAATGGACAATTTATGGCAT
>DEIL01000089.1:0-1450 GCA_002352445.1 Desulfobulbaceae bacterium UBA2775 | reverse complement strand
TTTATATCACTCACCTGGCCCGGAAAGCTCTGGATAGCAGTCGATCGAAGGAGGAATACCCTTGAAGGTCTATGGAAGAGATGAATGATGCAGACAAGACATTGACTCTTTATAGGAATCTGCTGAATAGGGAATTTTTTGAGCAGCAGAAAGAGTACCGGGCCTGGATCACTATTTTGCCTAAGATCAAGACCGAGTGGGATGTCGTAAAGAGTCTTGTCGGGGCGGCCGGCGCCCCATTTAACATTGGGTAGTCCCTACAAAACAGCGTGGGTTAATAATCAACCCGGAAGCATAGAAAATGGCAAAAGGATCAAAAACTCCGGCGTCCGAAAAGTGGTCGGCAAAAGTGACCCAGGAGAGTTATGCACTGGATTTGGAAAAAGGTGTCTTTACCTGGAGAAATCCAAGGAAGATTGCACTTTCGCTTAAGAAGTCGGCCGACACCAGCAAGCATCGCAAGTCTCCACCATTTCGTTCCGCCATGTCCATGCTGGTGTTCTATATTAATCGAGCAGGTAAGAATTTGGACAAGGACCAGAAGCGTATTTTGGAAGAGGCAAAGGATGAGTTGCGCAAATTATATTGTAAGGTATGATAATTTTGTGCGGCTTGAATGACGCGATTATCCGAATTTATCGGTCAACATTCCTGCTATGAGATTTTATTGGTAATAAAAACAAAGGATTAGAAATTTAAACCTTTACTACTTGGGGAAATTTCTCCATATGGGAGCAAAGCATATGACAACTGAATTCGATCCGATTATTGGTAACTGGTATGATCACCTGGATAAAGGACAACGTTTCCAGGTCGTGGCAATGGATGAAAAATCACAAACAGTGGAGATACAGTATTTTGACNNGCAATGTGGATGAGTATGAACTGGAAAGCTGGTACCAGCTAGACATAGAACCATGTGAAGCACCGGAAAACTGGTCCGGGCCGCTGGATATCGGCAATTTGGATGATTTGGGCACGGAAATCACCGACACCAGCCATTCGGATTGGGATGAACCTTTTAGTGAATTTGAACCTCAACCGGAGAAACCGGAGAAAGAATAACGAAACGGGAAGTAAAATTTCGCCAATCCCCACATATGATTTTGATGAAATATCTGCGGAAGATAGTCATGAAATTCTGCGAACACCACCGTATCATCCAGAGTTGCAACCAATCGAAACTTGTTGGGCTGTAGTGAAGAATGAAATTTCACGTACTTTCGATTTCACTATGGCCAACTTGTTGAATCAGCTCGATGATGCCTTTGCCGGTGTCACTGCGAAAACATGCGCAGGTTTGACCAAAAAAGTTCGTGAGGTTGAAGATAGATTTTGGAAAGAAGATGCAGTGTTATATGGCTATAATTAGGCATCAAGTCATATGACCGCCACTATAACTCCATCCACACCACCTCCTTTTTACTTTTGCCCTCCCAAAGCCAAAACA